>JADZFZ010000144.1 GCA_020854145.1 Deltaproteobacteria bacterium
ACGCGGCCCATCAGCGAGAGCGACGCCGCACGTGCGAGCTCCGGTCGCGCGAAGAGCAACATCGCCCCACCCTCTCCCGGCACGAACGAGTCGAGGTTCTCGCCGTCGAAGATGCGGGCCTGATCGAGGAGCAGATCGACGACGTCCGGGTCGAGGTACGTGTCGAGCCCTCCCGCGACGACGACGTCGACTCGGCCCTGCTCGAGCGCCCTGCCGGCGTCGGCCAGAACGTGCGCGAGCGCGGCGTGCCCGCGCGCCTCGCTCGTCGTCGAGACCACCGACAGCCCGGCCTCGATCACCGCCCCGACCACGGCGTCGAGCACGTCTGCCCGCTCTCGCGTGAAGCGCGCGCGCGCCTTCGCGCCGTAGGCCGCGTGTCGGTCGTCGCCCATCCGCTCCGGCAACGCCAGCGCGACGGCTGCCCGGCACGGAGCGAGCCTCCGGAGCGACGGCGTCAGGTCGCTCGCGAGCGCGCGCGCGAGCAGCGACAGTCGCTCCCCGCCCGCGGCACGCGGCGGCAACGTCCGCACGTGCGACATCGAAGCCTGCGCACCGGTGCGGAGCCGATACGGAGTCGCGTAGAACGCCTGCTGCTCGGCGCGCCGGAGCGCCCACGTCTGGTAGGCGTCGAAGCCGAGCGCGTTGCGCGCCGCCGTGGCGTACACACCGAGCGGCGTCGGATCGAACCAGGTCGTGCGCGCGCTCATCGCAAGACGGCCTTCTCGTGGACTTGCACCATGTCCAGACGCCTCGCCGGACGAGGACGCGGAAGACGGGCACGCCAGACCATCTCGAACGCCCGCTCGTTGGGGCGCAGGAGGAGCGTGTCCAGCACGGCTCTGTGCTCCACCATTCGCCGATCGATTCTCGCACCGACGTAGGGGTGCAATCGCGGCAGCTCGAATTGCAGCGGGCCGGCTTCGCAGAGATTGTGCAGCCGCACGGGCTCGCCCCCCCGCAGAGGGCTCGGCGTGATCATCTCCGCGGGCGCGATCTGATTGAATCGAATGTCGAAGTCCAGCGGCGGAAGCGGCAATCGCTCGCGCATGTATGCCTCGTCGTAGGTGCCGGCGAATCGGCTCCGGGGCTCCCAATGGGGTCCAATCGGCGCCACGCCCGCCGGAGCGGGTCGGCTGCGATGAGACTTGACGAGATCGCGCGGATCCTCGATTTGCGGCCCAACCGCGTGCAGCAGGCTGCTCGACTTGCGGACCAGCCCGCGCCCGACGGGATTGCGCATGTCGAAGAGTGGTCGCTCCTCCCCGTCGCCCGCATCGAAGCCGCCGAACGCCAGCTCCCAGCGGAGCGGAACACCTTCGCACGGAGCCGGGCTCGACAGGTTGTAACCCGTTGCGCCTTTGTACCAGGCGCGGGGACCGAACACGCGAAGGAACCGCTCGATCGGCCCGACGGCGACGAGCACGTCGAGCGACTCGAACTCCTTGCCACCGCGCGCCACCGCGCTGCCGACCACCAGCACGTCCGTTCCCGGCCGCACCCCGCCGATGTCGGAAGGGAGCTTCGTCGTGGAACCGTCGTCCTCCTCGTCCCAGGGAAGGTCGACGATGCGAATCGGAGTGCCGCCCACACGGCGCACGCGGCCGTCCGGGAGAATGGAGAATGTCTCCTTGATGACGACGAGCAGCTCGGCGCCGCCGTCCATCCCGACGACCGGGACCATCTCCACCTCCGCGGAGGTGCCTTTTCGAAGCGTGGGAGGGACGTACATGGGTCGAATCGTCAGCGAAACCGCGTCGGCCATTCGGTGCTGGGGAAGCGCTGGGAGACACGGTCTCTCCACGCGTCGATCTGTGTCTGCTGAATCGCGGCGAATGCCCGCGAATCGAAAGGCAGCGTCTCGCCGGTCCTCGCCACGAGCTCCAGGTGCGCCAGCCGTCGGTCCTCGGGGCTCGCGAGGTCCTCCTCCATCTGCCAGACGTCGTCGGCGGGAGACCACGAATGCCCGAATCGGTAGCGCGTCCCCGAGCGCACCTCCGATTGATGACGCCGCCACCACGCCCTCCAGAGCTCCGCGTCCTGCGTGAGCTCCGGCTCGACCACCGGTGGAGCGAGATCACGGGCGTGCGGCCGATCGAGCCCCGGGTGCTCGGGATCCGGCTCGTCGTCCGTCACCGGCGCGCCCGTGATGCGCCACAACGCCTCGGCAGCCGCCAGCTTCACACTCGCCTTCTTCGTGGCCGCCAGCACGTCGATGACCTGCGGCACCAACCCCGGGTGCCCGAACCACCCGACGGCCCGCACGAGCGTCGAGGTCGGCCGGTCCTCGGTGATCGCGCGACGAAGCGTGTCGTACGCCTCGGGACCGCCGGCAATCGCGACGTAGAGCGCCGCGCCCATGTGCGCGGCCTTTCCCGTCAGCACCCACTGATAGGCGCGCATCACCCCCATCTCCGAGCGACGCAGGATGCTGCTCTCGATGGCCGCTCGCTGCACGTGCTTGTCGGGGTGCGCGAGCAGCGGAGCGAACGTCGCGCTCGGGACCACGCCGCGGCTCGTGCCGAGCGCGCGGGCAGCGACGCGAACGACGCGGATGTCGTCGTCGAGCGCCGCCGCGGCCGCGTCCTCCGACGACAACGTGCCACGTCTCGACAGCACCTCGAGACCCGTCGCGCGACGCACCGGATCGGCCGCGCCGAGCCAGCCGTACACCCAACCGTCGAGCCCGGCGTGCGGCGCCAGCGCGAGCGCATCGCCGATCGCCGCCGCCACGAGCGCATCGTCGAAGGCCGCCGCGCGCACCACGAGCCACGCCTGATCGAGCGAGTCGTCTCCCTCGATCGAGCCCAGCAGGAACAGCACCGCCCACGTCAGCTCCGGATCCGGCAGAGGCCGTTCGAGCAGCTTCACCACCGCCGGCATCACGCTCTCGCGCAGGGCGACCAACGCATCGAGCCGCGTCAGCAATCGCGCCTCGACGCGCCCGCAGTCGCGCCAAGGCACGCCGGCAGCACCCCGGCGCTGGAGCCCGAACATCGCGAGCTCCTCGAGCAGCGCGCGTGCGTGCGACACCGTCACCTCGTGCTCGGTGAGCGCGCCGCCGACGAGCCGCTCCTCCACGACGGTCTTGATCGCCTCCATCGTTCGCGGCGCCGGCGCCTCGGGCGCAGCGGCCGGCGCTCTGGGCGCCGTCATCGCCTCGAGCTTCCGCTCGGCGTCCTGCACCAGCCGCTCCACGCCCGCGAGATCCTCGATGACCGGAGCCGCAACCGGCTCCGCCGCCACCTTCTCTTCGGGCGGATCCAGCTCCGGCAATGGGATCACCGGAAGCCACGGCGCACGCGCGGGTCGCACGGTCCTGGGCATCCCGACGACGGCGCGGACCGGGCTCGACGCATCTTCGGCACGCGGCAGATCCAGCGGCGGCTCGTGCGGATCGAAACGCGGCGAGAGCAGAGCCGTCAGCGCGCCGGCCGCACACCGCATCACCTCGACGTGCGCCTCGTCCGTCGGAGGCGTCTGCTGCAACGTCTCGAGCGCTCGACGTGCCCCGTCGAGCGCCGAGGCCACGGCCGACGCGAACGCCTCGGGATCCGAGCGCCCGTGCAGCGCCCGGTAGACGTGATGGAGCGACACCGCCATCTCCGCCTCCGACGCGCGCACCAGCACCTCGGCGTCGCCGATGCGCGGCAGCCACGACAGGGCCTCGAGCAGCGATTGACGTGCATCGCTCAGGGTCGGTGCCGGTTCCTCGAGCACGGCTACTCCCACTGCTCGGGCTCGACGAATCGCCGCAGCCACCGATTCGTCGCCGATTCGTCGTCCCAGAATCCGCCGTAATAGCGGGGCGGCTCTTTCAGGAACCACGGCGCGAGCGCCAGCGCGACCTCCGTGTACGCATCGAGGTGCTCGAATCGATTCACGTCGCCAATCGACGGCTGGTCTCCGGCACGCAGGAGAATCCCGCCGCCCACGGGCGTCGC
>JADZFZ010000145.1 GCA_020854145.1 Deltaproteobacteria bacterium
CCTGCGGCATCGAGCTCGCGGCGCACGCGGCGAGGCATCCCCCGATCGCCACGATCCCCACCCATCGAACCAACTGCTGCTCGCTCATGACGGCGCCCTCCGCCTCCCCGCTCTTGTGCGCCATCGCCCCCCAGGTCAAACGACGATCGCGTGACGGCAACCCGAGTATCCAGTGCCGTCGCTGCGACACGACGCGCGAACCGTTCGCGGCGCGAGGCGCCTGCCGCCCATCGACCGAACTACCGCACTCGGCTCCCACCTCGGGTGCGACCGTCGAACCGCTCCGTGGGCCAGATTCAGAGGGTCGATCAGATACCGATCCCGCGGGGGTGCAGAGGGCGCGCGCAGCGCCCCTTGCTCACGCAGGGGTCGCAGGGGGCGCGTGCCCGCCCCCCTCCCAGCCAATCGGAGGACCGATCCCGCGGGGTGCAGGGGGCGCGCTCGTAGCGCGGGTCGCGCGCCGCATCGCTGATCGACATGCCTGCGTGCGCGATGGGACGCGGCGTCCAGCGTCGCGCCGTTCGATCGAGCAGCAGCGTTGCCTTGCGCGTTCCGAGGACGAGGAGGTCCGACATGGTCCGTGGCCC
Source organism: Deltaproteobacteria bacterium (assembly GCA_020854145.1). Lineage (GTDB taxonomy): Bacteria > Myxococcota_A > Polyangia > Polyangiales > JADZFZ01 > JADZFZ01. Next base: position 588 of record JADZFZ010000145.1, read on the forward strand.
TACAGCGGTCCCGAGCGCGCGTCACAACGTCCTCGGGCCGTACGACGGTGCACGGCACGCAGGCGCCCGAGTCGTCGCCGCGCGAACCGATCAGCGCACGCGGTTCCGGCTCGCGGCGTGCCCGAAGGCCGCGAGCTTCTCGCACGTGCGCAGCAGCTCCGCCGCCTCGCGCAGGCGCGCCTCCACGGCGGCGGGCGACATGTCGAGCTTGGCCTCGAGCCGCCGACCGATCGAAAGGTCGCTCAAGCGGCTCGCCTCCCGCAACCTCGCTTCCACGGTGCTCGGCGCGGGCAGCTTCATCGATCGAGCTCCCGCAGCTTCTCGATGTCCGCGAGATCGATCGGCCGCGCAGCGAGCGCCTTCATGGCGATCAGCGCGTCGCGCGACACCACGCACAGCGACCGGCCACCCGCCTGGACGCGCACTCGAGACGCCCAAGCAGGCGCGAGCAGCGCGTTGGCGTGGATGAGGTCGACGGTCGTCAGCGCCCCCGCCTCCACACGGCTGACGCGCGACAGCTCCATGCCGTCGCGGAAGGTCATGGGCAAGGCGCGAACGTCGAATCCCCGTCGCGCCGCCACTGCCACCGCCCGTTCCACGTCCGCGGGCAAGATCAGCAGATCGATGTCCTTCGTTGCGCGCGGTGCGCCCCACACGGCGACCGCGAGCCCACCGACGAGCGCGTGCTCCACGCCGGCTCGATCGAGCTCGTCCACGAGGCCCATCAGCTCCTCGAAGAGGTCCACCCGCGAAGTCTAGCGCGCGACGGCGACGCCGAGTCGCACCTTTCCGGTGAGCCCCGGAGCCCGGTGATCTCGGTGACGGAGGGCCCCTACGAGCTCAGTGACATCAGCATTCCGATTGGCGCTTCAATGGGGCTGGCGCTCGATAACGCCAGATAGTGGGAGAACGGGAACGCGGCGCGCGCGAAGGCATTGTTTGAGGCTTCAATGGGGCTGGCGCTCGATAACGCCAGATAGTGGACATCGATCCACATACCGGCGTGAACCGCAGCTGGCGACGCGTACGGCACGCGCGTTCGACCCGGGCGACGACGTCGGGACGCGTGGTCTGCGGAGCGGTCGGCGTCGAGGCCAGCGGGCGACGCGCATGCGTGGGCTGAAGCGCGAGAAGCGCATCGACGTCGCGCACGAGCGCGCTGCCTTCGAGCGGGGCGAGCAGAGCGCGCGCGAGGCGCAACGCGTGGACTTGCTCGGAGGTCAGACGCGGCCGATCGGTCGCGTCGATGCGTCGAAGGGTCTTGCCGTCCAGCCGCTGCTCGACGATCGCGACGCCGCTCCGCGCGAGGAACCCGAGATCGCGATACAGCGTCGAGCGACTGGTGCCCACGAGCGCCACGAGCTCGTCCACCGTGCGGCCGCGACCCCGAGGAGCGACGAGCGCGTGCTCGAGCCGACGAAGACGCTCGACGATCACGGTGGCGCGCGTGCCCGCGCTCCTCTGCCCCCCGACCATCGCCCCACGATAGAGGGAGCCGGCTCGGCGACTCAATCGGGTGCGTGCGGGCTCACACGCCTTCTGGTCGCGTGCTCGGCGACGCGCGGTGCGGCGGTCGCGGCAGGACGCGAGCGACGTCGCCTTCGACCGCGAGGTCGATGACGTCTTGCCCGCAGAAGCATCGCAGCTCGTCGAGCTCGCCGGTGGCTGGTGCGCGCACGCACGCGACGCGACGTCCGCGAGCTGGAGCCACGTGCCCGGCGGGTAGAGGCCGCGCCTCGTTCGTCGTGGGCTTCGGCGGCGAAGGGCGCTCGAGGGAGAGGCTCGCGCTATCCTGACTGCCGGTGCTGCTCAACCAAACTCCGCCGCAGCGTCTCGTCGACCCCAAGGGAAGGCCGTATTTCCTCTGGGATGCGGATCTCACGCTCGTGTCGTTCCAGCAGCGCTTGCGAGACGAGGATCCGGAGGTACGGGCCTACGTCGTCGGGAAGCTCCTGCGACAGGCGAAGCCCGACGACGTCTTTCTCTTCGTCACGATGGACGACATCGATTCCCTGTGGCCGCAGCTCGAACGCTACCTCGGTCACAGTCGGCCATTCTGGTCATGGCTCCTCGATTGGTGGCGCGGACGCCGTGGTGACTGCCGGTAGGTTGACGCCGTTACAGGCGAGGATCCTCAGAGCCCTCGCACCCCAGAGGCCACGCTGGACGTTGAGTGGCGGCGGCGCCCTCGCATGTGTCCACACCGGGCATCGCGAGACGATCTCGATCTGTTCTGGCAAGGGCGACACCGGTTCGAAGCCGAGCCCGACGATGCGACCGAGCGGCTCCGAGCCTGTGGCCTCGATGTCGCCGTGCAGCAACGCTCGCATGCTTTCTGTCGTCTCGACGTTCGTGATGGGCAGGAGCAAACGACCGTCGACCTCGTGGCGAACCCGGTCCCCTTGGCCGAGCCGCCCATCGAGGTCGAGGTCGACGGCGCGACGATCCAAGTCGACACGCGACATCAGATCCTCGTGAACAAGCTCTGCGCGCTGCTCAGCCGCAACGAGATCCGGGACCTCCAGGACGTGCAGGTGCTGCTGGGCTCGGGCGGCACGCTCGAACGGGCTCTCGCAGACGCTGGGCAGCAGGATGCGGGCTTCTCGCCTCTGACGTTCGCCTGGGTTCTTCGCGGACTGCCGGTCGCGATCATGGCGCGCGCGCTGGATTGGGAGGCCGAGCCGACTCGTGCGCTCGAGGCGTTTCGGGACGAGCTCGTCGAGCGCGTGCTCGCGCTCGCGGTCCCGCCATGATGCGAGCCGCGGCCAGTTCGCGATCCCGCACAAGGGTTGCGCGATCCCGCACCCGTGCGCGATCCCGCGCCGGGGTTGGTGTTCGCGGCATGCGCCCGGGGCCACGGCGAAGCACTGGAGGAGCTGCGGATACCGTCCTTCTGGGTCGTCGACGCCGCTGTGGTGATGATCGCTGCGGGCGACGGTCTCACGCCGCGCGCCCGCCGTCCTGCGGCGGACCCGACAGGACGCGAGCGACGTCGCCTTCGACCGCGAGGTCGATCATGTCTTGCCCGCAGTAGCACCGTGGCTTGTCGAGCTCGCCGGTGGCCGGAGCGCGCACGCACGCGACGCGACCGTCTGCGAGCTGGAGCCACGTGCCCGGCGGGTAGCGTCCGAGCCCGTTGACCAGCGCTTGGCGCGACAGCGGGTCGTAGAGCCTGCCGGGGTCGGCGCACATGCGGGCGAGCGCGAGCGCGGGCGAGAGCGCGCTGCCGGCCTTTCGGGTCAGCGCGTCGTAGTCCTCGGCGACGCGCAGGATCCGCCCGAGCACCGAGGGTGGCCGGGCTGCATCCCAATCGCGGTGGTGATGGAGCACCGCGAGCAGGCGACGCACCTTGGCGTGCTGGAACCCGCGCTGCCGAAGCAGGACGCGGACGCCCGCGGAGGTGTGCGTGGCGAACGAGCCGCCCGGCTGGCTGTAGCCGATGTCGTGCACCAGCGCCGCGATCCCGAGATCCTGCAGCACGCCGTCGGTCAGCATGAGGCCGCGTCCGATCAGCAGAGCGAGCCGGCAGACCCGCGCTGCGTGGCGGGCGTGCTCGCTGCCGGC
>JADZFZ010000146.1 GCA_020854145.1 Deltaproteobacteria bacterium
GAGAGCGGGATCTCCGCCGCGCTTCCGTCGGCGTCGCGGACGCGGAGCACGAAGTCCTGCTCGCTCAGCGTCGTGTTGCGGCGGCTGTAGCGCGACACGATCCGGAACGACAGCGTCGCGTATCCCGATGCGTTGACGGCTCCGAGGCCGAACGATGCGTGCGGCATCGGCATGTCCCATCCGAGCAGCACTCCGCTCTTGTCGTGCGCGAACGCGTTGCCGCAGTCGCCGCGCACGCAGTGGATCGCCGTGCCGAAGTCGGTGAAGACGTTCGGCCCCAGACGGTTGCCGTCGGGCGCCGACGCTTCCTCGAAGTCGGTCACGATCAAACGTTCGGGCGACGCGTACGACCAGCGCAGGTCGAGGGGCGTGCCCACCCACGCGGCGATGCTCTCCGGGAGGTCGGCGTCCGCGCGGATGAACGCCTCGACCGTCGTGCGCTCGAGCAACGTGCCCTGCATCCAGGCTCCGAGGATCGTCTCGAGCGAACGCTGCTGGACCTGGGCGCCGAGCTCGACGCGCCGATCGCAGAGGACGCCGCGCGCGTTGTCGTCGAAGCGCCACTCGCGGCTGAAGAAGTTGTGGTTCGTGCGCGGGAACAGCACCTGGGAGCGCACCACCGGATCGCTCGGATCGTTGCTGCGATCGTAGACGTGCATGCCGGACAGATCGCTGACGTCGCCATCGCAACCGGGCAGGAGCACCGCGTACGGCACGCCGAGCGGGCGCGGATCGTGGTAATCGGTCGGGGCGATCGCGAAGATGCTCGCGATGCCGACGTCGGTGCTGCCGACGTCCGACAGGATCGACGGGACGTGCGCGACGGCTTCCCCGCCGCGCGAATGGCCGACGAGGCCGATGCGCACGAGGTCGACCACGCCGGCGAAACGGGAGCCGAACGGCTCGCCGCCCTCGCGTGCCCACGTCACCCACTGCGCGATGTGCGCCAGGAGCAGGTGCGAGCGCTCGAAGATGAAGTCGTCGCGACAGTTGAGCGCGTTGGCCGAGATGCTCGCCGCGATCACACCCTGCGCGGCGAGCGTCTCGGCGAGATAGACGAGCCCCTCCGCGTTGGGCGTCGTGGAGTAGCCGCCTTCGGGGCACTCGTGCGTCGTGCTCTCCACGCACGCGTCGTCCTCGCTCGGATCGAGGCCGCGGCAGTTGCCGTGGTTGCCGTGCAGGATGAGCACGAGCGGGTACGGACCGCGCGTCACGTCCGACGGGTGCCGCGTCACGCCGTAGAGGTTCGTGAGGAACGGCACCGTGGCGACCGAACGGTCGCGAAGGTTGTAGTCGGCGCGCGCGATGGAGTGCACCGCGATCGACGGGCTCGCTCCGCCGTCGAGGTCTCCCGCGCGCGTGACCACGCGATAACGCCACGCGCCCGGAGGCAGCGCGTGCCCGTGCAAGAGCTCGCCCGGCGTCAGCACGGCGACGCTCTCCCACGGACCGTCGTCGGTGGGTGCCCGCTCCAGCCGATACCCGGTCACGTCGGCGCCCGTGCTGCGCTCCCAACCGATCGTCACCGACGTGCTCCCCGCCGCGTCGAGCTCGGCGTGCACGACGCGCAGCCCCGCGACGGAGAACGCGTCGAGCACCGTGACGTTCGTCGTGCACGTGGACGTGTTGCCCGCGCGATCGGACGCGGTGTAGGCGACGGATGTCGTCCCCCGAAGCAGCACGGCCGGCTCCGCGCGCGCCGCGAGGGGCCCGTCGCACACGTCTTGCGCCGAGACCACCGGAGCCGTCGCGGGCACGCTCGCCGCGCCGAGCGCGAGGGTCGTCGCCGCGGGGCACGCCAGCGCGGGCGGCACGACGTCGCGCGCGCACGGGCCGGCATCGACGAGAGGCCCCGCGTCGGACGGATCGATCGCGCCGTCGGGGCCTCGCGCGTCGCGCGTCGAGCCATCTCCGTCGCGCGGCGTCATGGCGTCGTCGTCGCCACAAGCCGCGAGCACGAACGCGACGCACACCACGCCCACGATCCTCGCGAGCGCAGAAGCTCGCGCGGCGCCACGATCGCGCACCGTGGGCACCGAGGCGATCACGGCGCGCCTCCGAGCGCCTGCGCGACGTCGATGCGCGACCCGACGTCGTCGCCGTACTGCACGAACGCCGGCGCGTCGCGCGGAAGCGAAGCGCCGTCGGCGATGACGAAACGGAGCACGAACGGCGAGACGTGCCGGTAACGGCGCAATCGGATCTGTCCCACGTGCAGAACCGGATCGAGCGCGCGCACCGGCCAACGCGTGGCGGTGACGTCGATCGCGAGCGCAGCGCGCGGCGCCTGCACGACGCCACCGTGTCCGTCCTCGGCCATCGGGACGGCGACCTCGAGCAGGTCCACGCGCGACACCGTCGCGGGACGCGCGATGGGTCCCGGCGGTGCTGGGCGCGATGGCGCTTCGACCGACCGCGTCAGCGGCGCAGGCACCGCGGGTCGGTCGCTCGCGTCGGCCGCGCACCCGGCGAGCGAGGCGACTGCGACCCCCGCGATCGCGATACCGAGACGACCCAACGCGACGCACGATAGCGCGCACCGTCGTGTCGGCCAGGTAACCCGCGCTAACGTCTCCCTGCGTGCGCAGCGTGTCGCGCCTGTTCCCCTCGTTGCTGGCCGCGCTCGCGGCCTGCTCCGACGGCGCTCGATCGGGCGAGCCCAGGGACGTCGGTGGATCGGTCGTACACGACGGCGGCGCAGACCCGTCGGACGCCTCGGCGCCGAACGCCTTCGACGGCTCGCGAGTCGGCGCGCTCGATGCGACGAGCGTCGAGGACGCGGGGCCGTCCGTGATCCCGTGCGTCGCCCCTGCCGACGAAGAAGCGTGCAACGGTTCGCGCGCGCTCTGCGATCGCACCTACGACGCCGTGAGCTACGCGACGACGCACAACGCGATGTCGAACGCGGACGAAGGCTGGTCGCTCCCCAACCAGCAGCACGGGATCCGACGCCAGCTCGACGACGGCATCCGTGGGCTGATGCTCGACGTGCACGAAGGGCGGCGCGGCCCTTTGCTCTGCCACGGCCTGTGCGCCGCCGGCCAGAAGCCTCTCGTCGACGGGCTCCGCGAGATCCGCGCGTTTCTCGAGTGCCGCCCGCGCGACGTCGTCACGATCGTCTTCGAGAGCTCGGTGCCCGCGAGCGACGTCGCACGCGCGTTCGGCGAGAGCGGCCTCGATCGGTTCGTGCACACGCAAGCGCTCGGCGCGCCGTGGCCCACGCTCGGCGCGATGGCGTCCGCCGGCCGCACGCTCGTCGTCTTCACCGACGCGGACCCCGGCACGCCGGCCTGGTACCACGATGCCTGGCGCTACACGTGGCAGAACCCGTACGCCGCGGAGACGGCGGACGACTTCGACTGCCGCCCGGACCGCGGCGACTCCGACGCCGGCATCTTCGTGATGAATCACTTCCTCACCGCGCCGTTCGCGTCGCGCGAGCTCGCCGAGCAGGTGAACCACAACCCGCTGCTCCGCGACCGCGTCTTCGGGTGTCGCGACGAGACCGGCGCGCGCCCTGTCCTCGTCACCGTCGACTTCTACGACATCGGCGACGTGCTCGAGGTGGTCGAGGAGCTCAACCAGGAGTGACCTCGCCCAGCGATGAGCTCAACCAGGAGTGACCTCGCCCAGCGAGGAACGTCGCCGCCTGCGTGTGAGTACGATCGCTCATGAGAGAGACACACACGCCCGCCCACGCGCGAACGGTCACGCTCCCGACCTTCCTCGTCATCTCCGCGCTGAGCGCCTGTGTCGCTTCGGCGGA
>JADZFZ010000147.1 GCA_020854145.1 Deltaproteobacteria bacterium
AATGCGAGCGACCCGAGCCAGGCAGCGCTCATCGGGGCGTCGGGCGAAGCGGCCATCCCGCCGACCAGGAACAACGGGCAGACGATGAACGCGACGGCGGCGCGGTTCGCGGCCTGAGCGTCGTCGGGCCACAAGGTGCGAGCGAGGTCACGCGTCGCGAGCAACGACGCAATCCAGCACGCGATCGGGACGATGCGCAGGACGAGCCCTTGCGGCATGCCGATCCCGACGCCGAGCTCCGTCGTGCCGAGGCGCTCGGCGGCGTGCTGCAGCCAGCCGATGAGCGGTGCGTGGTCGAGGTAACCGGGCGCGAGGTGTCTGGCATAGAGCGCGTAGAGCGCCTCGGAGTCTCCCGGTCCGAGAAGGCAGGAGACGACGACGCGCAGCACGGTGAGGGCAGCAGCGATGGGCAGGACCGCGTCGAGATGGCTGCCGCGCGTCGCCGTCATCGGTGCTCGAGATTCGCGAGGATCGCGGCGACGTGGTCCGCGGCGCGCGTCCCGTCGGGGCCCGGTGGGCGTAACCGCTCCCCGACGCGGCGCAGGGCGTCGAGCTGGTCGCGGCGGGCCTGCGACCGGGAATCGAGGAGCGTCGTCGCGAGCTCGACGATGGCCGCGGCATTCAATCGGGATTGCAGCAGCTCGGGCACGACCGGTCGCGCGAGCAGCAGATTCGGCATCGCCACCGAGCGAACGCGGAGCGCCGCCCGCGCGATGACTGCCGACGAAGGTGCCAATCGATAGACGACGATCATCGGCGTGCGTGCGAGGGCGCACTCGAGGGTCGCCGTGCCGCTGCAGACGACGGCGGTGTCGGAGGCCGCGAGCACCGTCGCGGACGCGTCGGCGGCGGAGACGATTCGGGCGCCGTCGCGCTCGATGGCAGCGAGCCAAGCGGGATCCACCGTCGATGCGCGCGGACAGAGGATCTCGTCGAGGAGCCCGCGCGCACGTAACGCTCGTGCTGCATCGGACATCACGGGCGCGAGCCGACTGACCTCACCGTGTCGGCTGCCGGGCAAGACGGCGAGCACCCTTGCCGCGGGGTCGAGGCCGAGCGTACGTCGCGCCTCGTCGCGGCTAGGGCGTGCGCGGCCGTATGCGGGATGCCCGACGTAGCTGCACGGAACGCCGGCGCGCGCGAGGTGCGCGGGCTCGAAGGGCAGGATGGCGGCGACGTGATCGACCGAGCGCGTCAGGGTGCGCGTTCGTCCCGCGCGCCACGCCCAGGTCTGCGGCGCGACGACCAGCAGGACGGGGATGCCGGCGCGGCGGAGGAATCGTCCGAGGAGCAGATTGAGCTCGTGGTAATCGACCAGCAGGGCAGCCGTAGGCCGGCGCGAACGAACGGCGGCGAGCAGGGCACGCACCGCGCGTGCGATGCGCGGCGCGCGGGGCAGGACCTCCGCGAGCCCCATCGCCGACAGATCCTCGGTGCGCACCAGCGCTCGTGCGCCGCGCGCACGCGCCGCGGGTCCCACGATGCCGAACGCGTCGAGTGCTGCGCAGCGCACGGCGAGGGAATCGAGGACCTCGGCGGCGATGAGATCCCCGGAGGCTTCGCCTGCGACGACGAGAAGGCGCACGGACGCTCCGGCGGCTACCGCTACACTGTCTGCATGGCGCGTCGCAAGCGCGGTGGCGAGGGGCTGGTGTCGATGGCGTCGATCGTCGGCGCGGCGATGCCGAAGGGCGCCCCTCCGGACCTCGCGACGTGGAAGCTCGTGTCGTGGTGGCGCGGCTTCGCCGGCCGCCCGTTGGCGGACCACGTGTGGCCTGCGCGCATCGAGCGCGGCGTGCTGACGCTCGCAGCGGACTCGAGCGCGTGGGCGAGCGAGATCGCGTTCATGCGCGAGACGATCGTGGCGAAGCTCGCCGAAGAGATGCCTGCGACGAAGCTGCGCAGCGTGCGGACGATCGTCGCGACCGCGCGGGAGCGCCCGGTGGAGGGCGAGCGCGATGCGGCAGCGGCGGAGGCTCCGGCGTCGCGCAAGATGAAGATGCCGAGCGCGAAGGGCTTGCCGCGCGAGCTGGCGGTGGCGTTGAGCCGCGTGGAGGACACTGCGCTCCGCAACGTGATCGCGCGCGCGGCCCGCGTGTCGCTCGCGAGCGAGTCGCTCGAGGCACCCTCCGAGGAGGTCGTTTCCGAGGGGCGTGGGTCTGCCCGCCGGCCCCCCGATCACGATCACGGCGAAGGCGCCGACGGATCGCGCAAGGCGTCTTCGGCCCAGTCGAGCAGCTCGTCGCCGCGTCCGGACGGAAGCTCGTCCGACGGGTAGGTCCGCACGACGACCTTCTCGAGGACGGCAGGGTCGCCGACGCCTTCGACGAGGAGCCGGCGGACGCGCGCCAAGAGAGGCGCCACGGCCTCGGCGTCGGTGTGCGCGAGCAGCAGAGCGAAGCGGCGGCGGTAGGCGAACACGACGTCGGTGCGGCGCAGCCGCTCGATGAGCGCGTCGAGCACGGAGGTGCGCGTGCTCTCCTCGGCGCTCGAACGGAGCGTGAGGACCACGCACGAGAAGACGTCGCCGTAGCGATCGGCCAGCAGAATCTGCTCGCGGAGGCGCTTTCGGAAGTCTCGGCCGGGCGCGACGCGCGCGCGGGGGTCGATGCGGCGGGAGGCCGCGATGACGTCGAGGAGGTCCGAAGTCGTCCATGGGTGATCGGGCTGCGCCGCACGCGCGGCGTCGAGCATTCGATCGACGACGACCTGCGCGCGATCGCGGCGCGCCAGCAACGCGGCGAAATCAGAGGGCTCCTCGACCTCGACCCGGCCGGTGTCGACCTCGGATCCGGTGCTCATGGGCGTGGACGACAGCGTATCGTTCGCCGTCGTCCGGAGCCAACCCGGCGATCAGCGGCGCACGCCGACTCCGAGGTCGGTGACGAGATAGCGGATGGCGCCGGTCTCGTCGCGCCAGAAGTAGACCGAGACCGGGTACTCCTCGCCCGGCACCATCGCGTAGCCGCCGTCGCGCCATTGCACCTCGATGGGCGACACCGATCCGTCGGACCAGACGATCTCCGCGCCTCCGACGCGCGTGCGCACGGTCATCGCGCCGAGGACGACCGGATCCTCGTAGGTACCCGACCATTCCATCGGGTCGCCGGGCCGCGGCTCTTCGTAGGGGCCGGGATCGTAATCGGTCAGCTGCGAGGCGAGCGCGTAGACCGGATAGTAGTCGCCGTCGTCTTGGCTGGGCCAATCGCCGTTCATCACCCAGACGACGGCGAACCCGAGATCGGGAATGACGTCGAGGGAAGTGAGGAACCCGCCGACGCTGCCGCCGTGAGACCACCACGGGTGATTGCCGTCGGGGTCCACGAACAGGCCGAGGCCGTAGCTGCGTCCGGGGTAGGTCGTGCGGATGCGGGGCCTCGACACGCTCGTGGCGCCCGGAGAGTCGATCCGCTCGCGACGGATGAGGTGGCGCGCGAGCGCGAGCAGATCGGTGACGCTCGTCCAGGCGCCGCCGGTCGGTGCGTAATGGCCTTGGTGGTAATACCAATCGAGCGGACCGATGGGTGTGGTGCGACCATTGTCGTCGGAGTGCCCGTAGGCGAAATTGCCCTCCGTCAGGACGCGATTCGAGTCCATCGTGGCGCGCGTCATCCCTGCGGGAGCCATCGCGTATCGCTCGACGAGCGAGCCGAATGGCGCGCCCGCCGTGCGCTCGAGCGCGAGACCGGCCAACGAGAATCCGTAGTTGGCGTAGTTCCAGACGGCGCCGGGCGGTGAGAGCAACGTGATCCGCGCGTTGAGGGCGAACAGGCCTTCGAGCGAGTCGGTCTCGAAGCTCCAGCCGGGGACGGACGGAGGAACACCGGCGGAATGCGAGAGCAGCTCTTCGAGCGTCGGCGGTCGGCCGTCGAGGTGACGCGCTTGGACGCCGGTGACGAGGGATTCGATGCTCGCGTCGAGAGAGAGCAGGCCTTCGGCCGCCATCGTGGCCGCCGTCAATCCCGTGAGCGTCTTGGTGGTGGAGGCAATCTGGAATCGCGTGTCGGCGTCGATTGCGCTGCCGCCCGGTTGAGCGACGCCGACGGTGCGCACGAAGATCCGCTCGCCGCCGCAGAGCATCCCGAGGGCGCCGCCGGGGATTGCGTCGCGTGCGAGCGCTGCGGCGAATGCGTCGGCGGCTGCGGCGAACGCCGCCTCGGCTCCTGCGGGGCACGCGACGGAGGGGGCGACGTCGTCGAGGCTCGGTGGCGGCCCGGGCGGCGCGGGCGCGGGCGGCGCCGGCGGTGGCGCGGGTGGTGTGCCGGGTGGAGGCGTGGGCGAGGGCGCTGGAGAGGTGGCATCCGGCGTGGTGCCGGAGTCGCGGACGACGTTGGCGGGGGCGGAGGGATCGGCTGAGTCGGCGCAGGACGGCAGGAGCGCTGCGAGGAGGCAGAGTCCGAGCGATCGGGTCGGTGCCGGTCGGGATCGCGCGACGAGCCACCGTTCACGCGAAGGCCGTGAGGTCATGGCGCCGTGATTCGCAGGGCGCGTGCCCGAGCGAATCCGCGGCGTTCCGGCGATCGCGTGGCTCGGCAGGCGACAGGAGGAGCGGGCGCGATCGAATTGGAGCTGGTCGTCTAGGAGGCCAACGATCTCGGTGGGTTGTACGTGGCGATCCTGTCCCCGGTCAGACGTATTCGCCGCCTACTCGGAGGAGCATGACGTGCTCGTGGGTTCGGCCGAGCACGACGTCGACGGTCTCGACGGGACAGGAGACGGTCCAGGTGAGGAAGTACCGGACGCAGGCGAGGAGGTCGTGGTCGCCGAGGTCGGGACGGGTGTCCTGGACGCGGATGCCCCATTGCGTGTCCGCCCTGAAGACTTCGACCATCGCGAAAGGCCGGGGCTCGTCGTGCGCGGTGAAGAGCCAGACCTCGCCGGAGCGCGTCTTGTCGCGTTCGTATCGGACGATGGCGGGATCGAGCAGCGTCATCAGACGTGGTATCGGTCGGCGAGGAGGACGGCGATGGCGTCGGCCGCGGAGACGTCGTCGTAGCCGTAGCGCTTCGCGAGCTGCTCCAACGTGCGCCGTGCGCGCTCGCGTCGTTCGTCGTCGAGCGCACCGGGCTCCCCGCGGACGAGCGCCACGATGTCGCGCGCGATGGCCGCGATGGTCTTGCGGCGGTCGGCGAAATACCGCTCCTTGAGGCGATCGAGCTCGCGCGGGAACAATCGTCCGTAGTCGATGGGCTCGCCCGGATGGTCGATCGCCTGGGCCGCGATGGTGCTGATGAGCTGCTTGCGGTGGTCGGTCACGCGAGAGTCGCTCGCGCTGCCGGCGCCCGAGATCTCGAGCATCTTCTCGACGCTCGCCATCAGGTCTGCGTCGGGGCTCTCGTAGTTGCCGGTCAGGCGATTGAGGATCTTCTCGCCCTTCAGCCAGCTCGAGACGTGATTGACGTAGCGCTCGAAGAGCTCGCGGTATTGCGACTCGTCGACGAGGCCCGTCGAGTTGCGGAGGTCGTCGTCGGATTGATCGAGCAGGCGTGCGCGCAGCAGCGCCACGAAGCCGAGCGCGTCGTGATAGCCGTCCTCGGCTTGCTCCTTGAGGAAGGCGTAGTCGTTCGGGCTCTTGCAGAGCGCTTCGATCTCGTCGAGCACGGCGAACGGGGAGAGATACCCGTAGCGGTCCGATTGGGCGGCATTGAAGAGGAGAGAGCGCATCTCTCTTGCGCTCGCGCCCTCGAGCCCTTCGTAGCGCGGCCACGAATCGGTCTCTGCGGCAACGACGGCGATGGCACCGGCGAGCTCCTTGGCTTGCTCGGTGCCGAAGCGGCGAGGGACCTCGCCCTTCGCGAGCAGCTCGGCCTTCTCGATCGGAGTCAGCGAAGCCGCGAGCGCGCCGAGCGAGGGCCGCTTCGGGTAGCTGTCCGATTGCGGCTTGCGGAGACGTGTCAGCACCGCCCAGAGCGCCGCGACCTCGGTGGCGTGGGGGGCGACGAATCGGCGGAGCTGTGGACCCACGGTGCGGTCGTAGATCTGTTGCTCGCGCTTGTAGTCGGGGAGGTGGCCCATTCGAACGAGCGCGAGCCGGCCGCGGAACGACGCGAACTCGTGGTGCTCCTTGAACGCGGCCAGATGGACCTCGTTGGCGCTCGCGACCAGCACGCAGTTGAGCTGCAGGACCGAGTTGGTCAGCGCGACGTCCCCGCTCTCGATCGCGAGCAGGAGATATCGCCAGGCGTCGAGGGGCCGCTTCAGGAGGTCCGCGAACTCGAGCACGCCGCCCGACGCGTCGACGAGCTCGCCGAACAGCTCGTAGAGGGTGACCGACGCGAGCGACGCCGGCAGGGAGCCGACGGAGCGGTCCATGGTGACCTGTCGCTCTCCTGCGTCGACGGCCATCTGCGGACCGAGCGTGACCGCTCCTTGGCGGTAGCGCCTCGACATCTCCCATCGCTCGACCTGCACGTGGGCGAGCGCCTTGCCGAGGTCGCCGCGATACGCGACCAGGAGCGCCTCGAGGATGCGCCGGTTCTTCTGCGAGAGATCGCCGTACCACAGCCAATCGGGCGGCTGGTCGCGCAGGCCTGCCCGGTCGTAAGCCTTGCGGAGCAATGTGCGCCGCTCCTGGATGGGCAGCAGCAGCAGCGGGTGATCGCGCGTCTCGTCGGCGAGGCGCGCCGCGATGTCGTCCTCGCCGAGGTGCGCGAAGGTCTCGCCTGCGCGCGGTCCGTCGTCTTTGCTGCCGCCGAAGCCGATGTTCTGCCGGCCTTCGCGGCCGCGCGGGAACACCCAGTTGATCCGGTGGACGGCGCCCTGGTCGTGCGTCGAGTAGTCCTCGAGCGCGCGGTGGAGGCACGCCGCGAACGTGCTCTTCGCGGTGCCGTTGGGGCCATGGAGCAGGACGAGCTTGTTGGCCGCTCCCTCGCGCACGAAGTTCGAGAGGATCCGGTAGAAGCGCTCCTGGACGTCCTCGTGGCCGATCAGGATCTGACGCGGCCCGCCGTCGTTGGGGTCCTCGTCGAATGGAGAATCGAAGAGGCGGAAGCGCCGTACGGTGCGACCCGCCGATTGCACCTCGTAGCTGCCATAGTGGTCGAACGCGTCGCGCAGATAACGGGCCGCGTCGCGAGAGCAGCGCCATGGGTCGCGCTCGAAGAGGTCGAGGTACTCGTCGAAGCCCTGCACGCGCCGCTGGCTGTCGTAGCGCGCGCGCATGCGCGCCCCGAGGTCGGCGACCTCTCGGCGCAGGCTGCCGCCGTCGGCGGGCGTGCCGACGTCGCCGGAGCGCGGAGGGTTGCGCGGCGCGGCCATCAGTTCGCGCGCACCGGCAGCACGACCGCGAGCGTTCGCTCGTCGGGGATGCAGTTCTCGTCGGTGCACACCGCGAACTCGACGCGCGCGAGCATGCGGTGCTCGCCCGCCGCGGACGCCGTGAAAGGCACGCTGAAGCGCGCCCGGGTCTGCGTCAGCTCGGCGGCATCCGCGACCTGGAGCACGGGACGGGGGGCGGAGACGCCGGCGGGCGGCGTGAGCGTGATCTTCATCGGGTACTCGGTGTTGACGTGATAGGCGCCTCGCGGGACGAGCGAGATCTCGAAGGTCGCGGGCGAGTTCACGGCGTGGGGCCCCCCGGGCGTCGCTTGCAGGAGGAAGGTCGGGTCCTCGAATCGCGCGCCCGCCGCGCCCGCGGGCGGGGAGGGCACGGGGGCGTCGTTGCCGCCGCTCGGTGCCTGCTTCGAGGGAGCACGGTCGCCCGTTCGCGGGGGGTCTGCGGAGCTGCCGGACGAGCTGGTGCCGCACGCGGAGGTGGACGCGAGCGCGAGGGCCAGGCACACGGTCGAGAGGGCCGAGGTACGCACGACGGGCAGTAAACCACCCGCTTCCAGGGCGCACAAGCAGCGCCCGGCGTCACACGAGCGTGATGCTGAAGACGTCGTCGCTGCCGCGGTCCGACTGCAGCAACGAGAGGTGCTCGAGCACGGGCGGGTAGCGCATGATGAGCTCCTGGAATCGTGCGCGCGACAGACGCAGCACGAGCCCCGCCGACTCCATCCGCACCGTCGCGCTGGCATCTCCGCCGGTCAACATCGAGTGCTCGCCCACCACGGCGCCGCTCATGACGTGCGCGCGCTGCGAGCCGTCGCGCTCGACGACGGCGGCACCCGTGAGCAGCACGAAGAGGCCGTCGCTCCGCTTGCCTTGCACGATGAGCTCGGTGCCGCGATCGGCGTCGCGTACCTCGAAGAGCCGCGCGATCTCGAGGCGGATCGAAGGCTCGAAGGGCGTGAAGAGCTCGGCCGATCCGAGCACGTTGACGAGCGCCCGCCGCTTGACGAGGCGCATGATCCGCTCGCCGATGCTCGGACGCTCGTGGGCGAGCCGCCGGACGTCGGAAGCGGAGAGCGCCAGCAGCTTGAGGTCCGTCTCCGCGACGACGCTCGCCTGTCTCGGGGCGTCGAGGAGCGTCGCCATCTCGCCGAACACGTCGCCTTCGGCCAGGTGCGCGACGAACTCGACGCCGTGCTTGGTCTTGCGCTCGACGCGGACTCGACCTTCGACGACGACGTACATCGAGTCGGCGGGGTCGCCCTCGCACACGACGAGCTCGCGCGCGTCCACGTCGAGCGGAAGGAGCTTGCGCGTCAGAGCGCCGAAGTCGGCGCGCGAGAGGCCCGAGAACAACGGGAAGGCCGGAAGTCGCTCGAGGGTGCGCGCATCGACTTGATCCGGGTCGCTCGTGGGCGCGTCGAGGCCCGCGTGCGATCGCCGCGCGACGGGCTCGAAGTCGAGCTCGGTCACTTCGAGCGCGATGTTGTCGGGTGCGTCGTCGAAGACGACCTCGACCTCGTCGGAGGGCGGCTGTCCGGGGACGACCACCGCGAACTCCCCGCTCGACGTGCGCGTCAGCGGTGCGACGCGATTGCGGGCCGCCGTTGCGAGCGCGGAGCCCGGCGGAACCTGCACGCGGGTCTGCGCGAGGCTCGTGGCTTCCGTCGGCGCGGCGGACGGGTCCGTACGCACGGGTGCCGGCGTCAGGCCGGGCAGCGGCGGCAACGCGGGGACCTTTCCGGTCGTCGGCTCGCCCGGCATCTTGAACGTGGACGGCGTCATCGAGCGCGGTCGCTCGCCCGGAGGCGGTGGCCCGCCCGCCTCCTCGATCTCGCGGAGCAACGCGTCGTTGTTCGGGTCCATCGCCGTGATCATCCGGGCGACCGCGACCGCCTTCACGAGGAAGCCCTTGCGTAGGAAGGTGCGGGCAGCGCGATCGAGCCACCCGAGCGCCTCGGCGTGGCGTCCGCGACGCTTCTGGATCTCACCGACGCGCAGCGCCCAACGCCCGTCGTCGGGCTCGGCCGCGGACAGCTCGGCGAAGAGCCGGGCCGCGTCGTCCCACCGGTGCTTCTCGACCGCCGTGGCTGCCTCGTCCTTCAGGCGGCGGAGGTCTCGCGCCATCGGCGCCAGCATATCGCAGGGTTCGTGCTCGCGGTGTAGCGTCTCTGCCGTGCGGAGCTCGCTCGTGGCGTTCTTGCTCGTCCTCGCATCCTGCGGGGGCGCGGCCGAGACACGGTGCACGTCCGTCGCCGCTTGCGGCCCCACGGCGTCGTGCGCCATGGGAGCGTGCACGCGTCACGAGCTGTTGTCGGCGAGCAGCGATGCGCGACGCGTCGTGGTCGAGGCCAGCTCGTGGGCGACGCTCGAGTCCGCGACCGGGGGTGCGGCGGCGACGCGCTCGGACACGTTGCGCGTGGGCGACGGGGCGACGAGCCTGCTTCGATTCCGGATCCCGCCGTTGCTGGGTGCGCGCTCCGTCGTCGCCGCGTGGCTCGAGCTCTCGCCCGATCTGGCAGGCGCGGCGTCGAGCCCGCGCGGCGAGCTGACGGTGCTCGGCGTCGACCGCGCCTGGCGAGCGAGGTCGTTGGTGCCTCGTTCCGCGCCGTCCACCGCCGGGGTCGCGCTCGCCGTGGCGCCCGTCGACGTCAGGAGCGCGCGTGTTCGCGTGGACCTGCTCGGTTCGGTGGGTGCGCTGTTGCGGGGGACGAGCGCGCTGCACGGCATCCTGCTGGCGCGGCGCGCGGGGGGTGATGCGTGGGAGTTCGTCTCGCCGGCGGCCGAGGACGTCGATGCGCGTCCGAAGCTCGTGCTCCTCGTCAGGTGAGCTCGGCGCGCTTCCACTCTTCGACGAACTCCCAGTCGGCGATGAGCTGCTTGCGCAGCAGCACCGCGAGGAGCGCGGCGAGCAGCGGCTCCCAGCGTTTCTCGGGGAGGATGTCGCTGACGTCGACGTCGCGCGCGGCGGCGCGGAGGGCGGCGACGAGGTCCCGTGCGGTGAGCGATTCGTCTGCGGGAACGGCCTCGGGCTTCGCAGCCGGCCGCGTGCGCGGCAGCTGGACGGTGGTTCCGTCGAGCAGCGTGAGCGTCACCATCGCGGGTGCGCCCGGGCGACGTCGCGAGAGCGGCAGCGGCTCGACCGACGGGCGCTCGCCTTCGGGTTGCG
>JADZFZ010000148.1 GCA_020854145.1 Deltaproteobacteria bacterium
CGCGGGCAGACGATCGAGGTCGGCGGCGCACGCGCCTACCTCTCGCTGCCCGAAGGTGCACGTGCTCCGTTGCCCGCGATCCTCGTGGTGCACGAGTGGTGGGGCCTCAACGAGCACATCCAGCACTGGACCGATCGGCTCGCGCAAGCCGGCTACGCCGCGCTGGCGATCGACCTGTACGGCGGGCAGATCGCGACCGAGCCCGCGCGCGCGATGGAGCTCATGCGCGCGGTGGACGACGCACGTGCGACCGAGATCGTCCGTGCGGCCCACGCGTTCCTCCACGACGATCCGCGTATCGCGGCCGACCGCCGTGGCGTGCTCGGGTGGTGCTTCGGAGGAGGTTGGGCGCTGCGCGCGGCCATCGAGCTTCCCGACCTCGACGCCGCGGTCATGTACTACGGCCGGCCCGTCACCGACGTCGCGGAGCTGCGCCGGATCCGTGCGCCGTTGCTCGGAATCTTCGGCAACCGCGATCAGGCCTTCCCGCCCGCGATGGTCGACGACTTCGAACGCGCGCTCGGCGAAGCGGGGACGCGCCATCGCATCCTCCGCTACGACGCCGACCACGGTTTCGCGAACCCGTCGGGCGCACGCTACGACGCGACCCACGCGGCGGCCGCGTGGCGCGAGGCACGGAGCTTCCTCGACCAGCACCTGCGCGCGACCCACGCGCCGTAGAGCCCCGAGGACCGCCGGCTACCCGAGCGATCGTGTCCGGGTGAGCCCGTTCCGGCACGGTCAGCGGAGCAGATGCGCTTCCGCTTGCGCGAGCGCCGCCTCCGCCTCTCGGCGCATGAGCGCCTCGCGTTGCGCCGGTAGGCCCCACTGCCCCATCGACACGAGCGCGGCGGCTGCGACGTACGCGTCCCAGATCGCCAGCTCGTCGAGGCTGCGCTGGGCTCGTTGCTCGTAGCGTCGGGTGAACGCGGCGGCGCCGGTCGTGCCGAGGACGTATCGGAGCTCGAGCCTGCAGCACGCGACATCCGAGAGCGGATCTCCCACCGCCGCGTCCTCCCAATCGAGGAGCGCGACGATCGCAGCGTCGCGCCAGAGCACGTTCCCTGGCCAGAAGTCCCCGTGGAGCAGCGTTCGCCGCGGCGTGAGCACGAAGGGCCGCTCGGCCAGACGCGCGCGGAGAGCTTCGTGGTCGGGGCCGAGGAGCTCCGGCAGGCTCGCGACCGGATCCTCCCGGTCGGGCAGTGGCGGCGCGTCGTCGGGCGCGAGGGCATGCACGCGCGCCAGCATGTCGGCCATCTGCTCGGCGCCGTCCGCAGGGAGGTCGCGCGTCCCCTCGACGAGCTCCATCACGAAGAACGGTTGCGGCGGGCGTTCGTCGAGCATCATCGGGCGCGGGACCGGCAGGCCGGCTCCGAACAGGTACCCGAGCAGGTCGAACTCACGCCGGGCGCTCTGCGATCCGTGGCCCTTGCGCAGGGCAGCGGCGGGCTCGCGGACGACCACACGATCCGTCGTGCCGTCCGGCAGGGCGATGTCGACGGCGGTGACGCGGGCGGACACGCCTCCGACGAGCGGGGCGTGCCCCGTCAGCGTGCCGCCGAGCCTACGGGCAACGTCTTCGAACAACGACATCCACCCTCTCAGCGGCGCACGAGGAAGATCGGGTTCGTGAGACCGAACGGGCGTCGGCCGTCACCCGGGTAGAGCGGCGCGAGCGCGTCGTCGCCGCGCGCGTGAAAGACGACCCACGAGCCGGGCGCGGCCGCGCGCACGGGCACCACCACGTCGCGCTCGAAGCGGACCGCCGGGCGCTCCGGATCGGCGTCGGCGTCGGTGATGGGGATCCGCTCGCGCGTCGCTCCGTCCGCGATCACCTCGAGCTCGTCGACGTCGATCCACGACGGCGCCTGCACGACGACGTGAATCGTCGCTTCTTCGCCGGCCACGCGCTCCTCGTCTCCGGGGCCCGCGCCGGACGCGGTCGTCGCCGTGACGAGAATCCCACCGGTGACGACCACGTGCCCGGCGGTCACCGCGTCGCGCACCTGCTCCGGCGTGACCTCGGAGGGGACATCGGTTCCGAGGAGCACGGAGTTGCGCGGCCAGCCGACCGGGTCGCTGCGCACGTGGTGCGAGTCGCTGTCGCCGACCGCGAACACGCGACGGCCCTGCTCGAGGAACGAGAACCAATCGACGACCGTGGAGTCGCGATTGCGCTCGAAGTCGGAGCCGTTGAACGCCTCGATCACGTTCCAGCCGTCGTCCCAGAGCTCCTCGTTCTCGACGGTGCCGGTGATCGGGTCGTACCCGACGGCGTTGAAGTACCCCTTGATGCTCCCACCGTCGCGCGGGTGATTGATGATGAGCGCCGGCTGCGTGCCGATCGCGCGCACGAGATCGAACACCTCGGGAGCGAGACGGTGGTACCAGACCGTCGCACCCATGTTGGGCAACGTGGGATCGGGCACGAGCGGGAAGACGCCGAAGTGCCCGTACACGAGCGTGGAGAGCTCGCTGCCGCACATCCCACGCACCCACCGGGTCAACCCGAGCTGCTCGACCACGGGCTGGAAGTCGAGGACGTACTCGTGCTCCGTGCTGACGGGGATCTCCAGACCGTCGGCTGCGGCGCTCTGCACCTTC
>JADZFZ010000149.1 GCA_020854145.1 Deltaproteobacteria bacterium
CATCGTCGCTCGCTCCGACCGCACGCGCACAAGAGATCTGCGCGAGCTGAACGAACCCCAACCTGCCGGTCGGCAGGTCCGAGGAAGAAGGCGGGATCCTGCCCGGGCGCGGGCGAGTCCAGGTGTCCTTCGTCGGAGCGGTCCTCGAGACGCAGCACGTCGAGGTGCCCTTCGTCGATTCGTGCGCCGACGGGGCTACCGATTGTGTCGAAGGCGAGCCCCAGACCCACGACCAATCGATTGCGCTCGGCGAGGTGCGACTGCACGCCGATCTGGGCCTCTCGTCGTGGCTCGCTGCCAGCGTGATGGTCCCTCTACGGATCGTGCGCAGCGACATCACCTATCTCGATGTCGACGGCAACGTCCTGCCGTTCGCGTCGGATATCCACCATCGCGACGAGACCCTCGTCGGTCTCGGCGATCCGTGGGTGCTCCTCCGCCACGCAGGCGCCGTCGACCGATGGCGCTACGGATTGCGCCTCGGCGTCTCGTTGCCTTTCGGACGCACCGAGCCGGACCCTTATCGGCTCGGCGAGCTCGGCCTGACTCACCAGCACGTCCAGGACGGCACCGGGACCTTCGATCCGATTGCCGGCCTCGAAGGCTCTCTCGACGCGCCGCCACTGCGATTGCACGCGTGGGCCATCGGTCGATTCTCGCTCTACGAGAACGAGCACGGTTATCGGGCAGGCCAGCGCGTCACGGGCCATCTCGGATTGTCGTCCGCCCTCGGGACCTCCTGGCTACGCGCCCGAATCGGCACCGAAGCGAGCGTCGAGACCCCCGAGCGATGGCACGGCCAGGTTCCCGAAGGCGAAGGCAACCAGGGTCGGCTCGACGTCGTGCTCGCCACGGGATTGACCGCATGGACGGGAGACGTCGAGCTCTTCGCGACCGTCCGCACTCCCCTCATCACCCACGTCGAAGGCGGCCAGCTCCGCGCCCCGCTCACGCTCGAGCTCGGCGTCGCCTGGAGCCCCGCCTTGTGGAGCGCCGACGAGGACGACGATGACGTGCACGGCCACGATCACGGCGGCGACGGCCACGACCACGACCATTGAGCTGAAGCCGGACGAGCCGTCCGCTCAGAGCGTCGATCTGAATACGCCCCCCGCCAGCTACTCAGGCAGCGGTACTTCTGCGAGCCGGGGGCCCCGATCGATCCCGCCGAGCTGCCTGCGCTCGTTGTCGCCCCAGCACGCAACGGTGCCGGTCGATCGCATCGCGCAGGTATGCCGTCGACCCGCTGCGATCGCGACCACGTCGCTCAGCCCCATCACGGGCGTCGGCACAAGGAAACACTGGACATCTCTACCATTGAAGTCGTGACACGTGCTAGGGGTGGCCAGCGTCTGTGCAAGCACCCCGTCCTCGGCGAGCCCCCAACAGGACACGGTGCCTGTCGAGCGCAGCACACACGTGTGGAACGCGCCCAGTGCAATCTGCACGGCGTCGTCGAGGTCGGCCACCCGCTGTGGCGCCCTCGTGCACGGAAACGGAGGTCCGCCGCGGGCACAGCTCACGGGCAGGCCCAGCACGCCGAGCTGCCCGTACATGCCGTTTCCCCAGCAGTGCACCTGTCCGGTCTTGGACCGCGCACACGTGTGGTACTGCCCTTGGTCCACCTCGACGATGTCGCACAGCGTGGGCTGAGCAGCAGGCGCCCACGCGCAGCGGCACTCCGCACCGCCGAGGATCCCGATGTTGCCATCCACCGCGAGGCCCCAGCAGAAGACATCACCTCGCACGTCGGCGCCACACGCGGAGGCATCGCTTGCGGCAAGATGTGCGAGGGGACCGAGCGCCGAGACCGCGGCGGGCCACGAACGATCGATGGTCGTGCCGTCGCCGAGCTGGCCCGCGCCATTCGATCCCCAGCAGCTCGCGAGACCGATCGAGTCCACGGCGCAGCGAAACTCGTTGCCTAGCGCCACGCTCCGGACGGGCCCGAGTCCCTGGACCGGGCGAGGCGTATAGCCGCAACGAGCGTCTCCCTCACACTCCGAGAGGTCGTCCTCGACCCGCAGCGGCTCGCCCCAGCACACGACCCCACCGTCCTCGGTCGTTGCGCACACCGCCTGACCATGCGCATCGATCGACACCACTCCGTGCAAGCGGGGGATCCACTCGGGGCCCCCTTCGATGCCTGCCCATGCGGGGTCGCCTTGTCCCAGCTGACCGCTGTCGTTCGCACCCCAGCAGAGCACGTCTCCGTATCGGGCAACGCAAGTAAACGAGTCGCCTGCTGCCATGATGCGGTCGGCCGTCGGCGCGTTCTCCTGCCCATCACACTCCGGGGGAGGCGGACCCGAAGCATCTGGAGAGGGCGGTCCGGACGCATCGTCCCAAGGCCCGGGCGGACACGAGCACGGGTCCCACGCACCCGATTGGCAGAACCGAACGCCCGCACCGCGCGGTGCACACGAGCAGGGCTGGGTCTGGCCGGCGACACACTCGGACGCAGGGTCGCCGTCGCAGGCGACGACGACTGCGTACGCAAGCAGCCAAGCTCCCCTCACGATCTGCCCCATGGCTGCCAATGTAGCTGCTCCGAAGTACGGCATGCCACAGGCAAGGTGAAGCCGTGCCCGCGATCAGCGAGCGATGCAATCGGCCGCGGGCAGGCAGGCGAGGAGCGAGATGTTCTCGGGGTCGGGGCCCTGGACTGCACAATAGGCGCACGACGGCTCGCCTCGTTCGGCGTCGCACAATCGTTGAATCGACGAATCGTCGCACGAGTAGCCGGCTGCAGGATGGCAACGTCCGGTGCCGGCATCGGAGCCTTCGACGAGGAGACAGAAGTCGCCGTCGGCGCACTGGC
>JADZFZ010000150.1 GCA_020854145.1 Deltaproteobacteria bacterium
GACGGCGTCGTGCGCGAGGTGCGCGAGGAGCTCGGCCTGTCGGCGACCGTGGTCGCGCCCGTAGGCGTCTACCCGTTCTTCGTGCGCAACGAGATCCTGATCTGCTTCCACGTGCGCGCCCGCGGCGGCGTCGTGCTCGGTGACGAGCTCGAAGCCTTCAAGCGCGTCCCCATCGCGAAGCTCCGCGCCTGGCCGTTCGGAACCGGCCTCGCCGTCGCCGCCTGGCTCGAGCGCCGCAACGCCGCGCCGCCATGATCACTGGCCGCGTCGAGCGAGCTGCGGCCTCGTGCCGTCATCCCGCATCGATCGACGCGCCTCACGACGACTCCACGCGGAGCTTGCTACCGGCGCTCGATCGCTCGACCACGACGCGGGCTGGCAACCGCGCGCTCAGGTCCGGCAGGTGCGTGATGATGCCCACCATGCGGCCGCCCGTCGGCAGCGACTCGAGCGCGCCTGCGACCGTGTCGAGCGTCTCGGGATCGAGCGTCCCGAAGCCTTCGTCGATGAAGACGCTGTCGAGCGCGACGGCGCCCGCGGCCCGCTGCACCTGAGCCGACAGCTCGAGCGCGAGCGCGAGCGACGCGAGGAACGTCTCGCCGCCGGACAACGTGTCGGCGCTCCTGCGCTCCCGGGCATTGTCGTGATCCACCACGACGAAGGCGTCGTCGACGAACTCGAGCCCGTACCGCTCCGTCAGCGCCCACAGGCGGATCGACGCACCGCCGACGAGATCGCGAAACGCCTCCTCCATCAGGAAAGCCTGGAACTTCTCGCTCCGGAGGTCGGTCGCGAGCCGCGCGAAGACGTTGCGCTCCGCCGCGCACGCGTCGAGCTCCTTCAGGAGCTTCGTGGCGCGATCGAGCCGCTCCGCGATCACGGTCACGTCGCGGGCGCGCGCGGCGTGGGCACGCACCGACTCGCGCTCGGCCGACTCGGCGGCGACGAGCGCGTGGGCCGCGGCGTCGGCCTGCGCCTCGTCGACGCGCCGGCCCGCGAGCTCCGCGCCGAGCGCGCGAGCGGTCGACTCCGCGTCCGCGCGGATCCGTCGGATGCCGTCGATTGTGCGCTCGAGCTCTTCGAGCTCTGCGCGGGGCAGGGCCGCGGCACGGGCGCTCGCACCGCCCTCGAAGCCCGCTTCGGCCGCTGCGCGCTCCGCTTCGTCGCGTCGCGCCTCGGCGTCGAGCAGGGCGACCCGTGCGGCTTCGGAGCTCTCCAGAAGGCGCGCTTCCGCCGCCCGTCGTGTGTGCTCGGCTTCCGTCTCGGCTCGCCGTGCCTCGTCGCGCGCTCGCTCCAGAGCCGCGATCGCCGCGACCGTCGCCGCGCGGGTCGCCACCACGTCGGCGCCTCCGGTCGCGCGAGCGATCTCGGTCTCGAGCGCCTCGATCTCGCGCGTCGCTTCGTGCGCCCTGGCTCCGGACTGAGCGCTCCGTGCGCGAAGCTCGGCCGACTCGGCCACCTCGTGCACGCGCTGCCGCTCGGCCTCGTCGTGTCGCTTGCGCGCAGCCTCGAGCGCGCGCGCGAGCTCGTCGTGTCGCTTTCGCGCCTCGAGCAGTCGGCGGCTCGTGGCCGTGACGCGTGCCTCGATCGACTCCTCGCCGGGATCGACGTCGCTCGCACCGGCTTCGATCAGCGCGCGCTCGGCGTCGCTCGCGTCGCGCTCCGCTTCCTTCGTAGCGGCGAGCGCACGATCGGCGGCCTCGAGCGCGTTGTGGGCCGCGCTCTGCGCGGCCGCGTGATCCTTCGCGGCGCGGTCCAGCTTCTGCCGCGCCTTCTCTTCCTCGCGCCGTGCGCCGTCCCGCTTCTTCGCGAGCTCCTCGACCCGCGCGGCCTCTCCGAGCGGAGGAACGACCGCGACGTCCTGTGCGCAGACCGGACACGGCTCTCCGGCACGAAGCGTTCGCCGCAACGCAGCCGCCGCGTCGTTGCGCTCCGCCTCGCGCAGCTCGTCCTCGTACGTCTCGACGCGACCGAGCAGCTTGCCGTGCGCGGTCCGCGCGTCCTCCCAGGCCTCGCGGCTCCGAGCCTCGTCGTCGCGCGCGCGCGTCGCCACCTCGCGTGCTCCGCGCTCGGCAGCCGTGGCCGTCGTCAGGCGCACGCGGATCGCGGCCAGCTCGGTCGCGCGCTCGCGCAAGGCGTCGACGCGGGCCCATTGCTCTGCGTCGAACGCCGAGCTCGCGATCTCCCGCTCGCGATCGGCAGCCTCTTCGCGGGCACGCGCGGTGTCCACCTCGGCTCGCGCGATCCTCGCGGTCGCGCTCGCGAGCCGGTCCGCGCACTCGGCCAGATCCTGCTCTGCGCGGCGCTTCCGGTCGCGCGCGGCGTTCAGAGGTCCGAGCTTGCCGATGGCTTCGTCGAGCGCCGACAGCTCGGCGCGTAGCCTGACGGTGTCCTCGGCGGCACGATCGGACTCCACGCGTCGGGCCCGCGCCGTCTCGAGCGCGGCAGCGGCTTCCACCTCGGCCGTGCGTGCCGCGACGACCTTGCGCTCCAGCTCTTC
This sequence comes from Deltaproteobacteria bacterium, assembly GCA_020854145.1. GTDB lineage: Bacteria > Myxococcota_A > Polyangia > Polyangiales > JADZFZ01 > JADZFZ01. The sequence goes on from JADZFZ010000150.1 coordinate 2,501, forward strand.
GCATCGAAGGCGCGCGGCGTCGGCGGCGTCGATGCGCGGAACGACCGGGGCTGCGTGTTGGGCGCGCGCGAGCTTCGCTTCGGCGTCGCGGAGCACGCCCTCGTCGGAAGTCATGCGCTGCAGCGTCGCTTCCGCGGCTTCGAGCGCGACGGTCTTCTGCCTCAGCGCGCGGAGCTCCTCGGCCTCGCGCCGCACCGCCGCCAGCTTCGTGCGATCGGCTTCCGCGCGTTCGGCCAGCACGACGAGCTCCGCACGCGCGGCCGCGACGGCCTCCGCCGAGACGCCGGCGTACTCGTCTCCGAGCACGCTCTGCGTGGCGGTCACCTGGGCATCCAGCTTCGTCCTGCGCTTGGAGGCGTCCTCGCGCATCTGCTCGTAGATGCGCAGTCGCAGCAAGTCGCCGAGGATCTTCCTGCGCTCGCGAGGCTCGCTCTGCAGGAACTTCGCGAACTGTCCCTGCGGGAGCACCACCGCCTGCGTGAACGCGTCGTAACCGAGGCCGAGCCGCCTCGTGATCTCGGCGTCCACCTCGCGGATGCCGCTCGCGATCGGCTTCGGCGACGACTGGCCCTCGACGACGGCTTCGAGCATCGCGTCGCCCGACTTGCCGCGGCGTGCCTTGCGCATCACGCGGAGGCGCTCGCCCGCGACGCGCATCTCCAGGATCACGGAGAGCTGGTCGCGACCGAGGCTGACGAGCTCGGAGATGCCCTTGCCCACGCGCGGCACGCGCCCGTAGAGGGCGAAGATCATCGCGTCGAGCACGCTCGACTTGCCGGCGCCGGTCGGCCCCGTGAGCGCGAAGAGATCGAGCCCTTCGAGATCGACGACCTGTCGATCCTTGAAGCAGGTGAAGCCTTCGAGCACGAGCGCGAGCGGCCGCACGCCTTCACTCCTGCGCCATGCGCAGCGCTTCGAAGGCCTCCGCCACCGGCGGCTCGGGATCGGCGCCGTACGTCTTGCGGCAGTACATCCGATAGAGATCGAGCGGCGACAAGCCCGCGCGCGACGGTTGCGCGTCGCCCGCGGGCGCCACCTCGGGAAGCTCGACGTCCACCGACACCGCGTTGGGCAAGAGGCGCCGGACCTTCGAGTTCGCGTCGGGATCCGCCGCGATGAGGGGCACACGCACGCGCAGGTGCCCGGAGCTGCGCAGTCGCTCGGCGTCGCGCTCGAGCTCGGCATACGTCGCGCGAACGTCCAGGAGCGGCTTGGCGCCTTCGTAGGGAACCGTCCGTACGCTCGCGGGCAGGCCCGGCTCCGCATCGACCACCACGAACGACTTCGTCTCGCCGACCTCTCCGAAGTCGAGCTGCAGGGGCGAGCCTGCGTACCGCGCGGGCGAAGGCCCCGCGACGTCCTGCGGCTTGTGGATGTGCCCGAGCGCCACGTAGTGGGCGTTCGGCGGAAGCGCCTGCGCAGTGGTCGCCCACTGCTCGCCCAGATGGACCTCGCGCTCGGAGCCCGAGAGCTTCGCGCCCTGCACGTGGGCGTGCGCCATCAGCAGGTTGACCGTGTCGCCCCGGAACCGCGCCGTCAGCGCGGCCACGATCCGCCGCATCCCGTCGTCGTAGCGCTGGCGCACGAGCGTCTCGTCGTCGGCCGCTTCGACCGCGGTCATCAACATGCGAACGGGCGCGAACGGGACCGCGGCCACCACGATCGTGGGCCCGTCCGCGACCGCGATCTCGCGCACCCCGCCCGCGTCGGGCCCACGCGGTCGACCGAGCACGTGGACGTGCACGAGCTCGGCGAGCGTCCCCCACGCGTCGAGCCGCGCCGCGCTGTCGTGGTTGCCGGCGATCACCACGCTGCGGGTGCCCGCGTCGCCGATGCGGCGGAGGAACTTGAACACCACGCGCTCGGCGGCGGCCACGGGCGCGCCCGTGTCGAAGACGTCGCCGGTGTGCAGCAGGAGGTCGACCTTCTCGGCTTCGACGAAGCGCGCGAGGTGGTCGAGCACTGCCTCGAGCTCGCCGAGGCGATCGACGTTCTTCCACGTCTTGCCGGCGTGCCAGTCGCTCGTGTGAACGATGCGAGCCCGCCGCGGCTTCGCCGTCTTCTTCGGCGCCACGCTCAGTCGCCCATGCGCGCGAACGGATCGGGCTCGCCGCCTTCGGGCTCCGCGACCTCCGACGCGCGCGTCGCCCACGCGGGGAACGGGAAACGCAGGAGCACGGGGGTCGGGATCTCCGGCTGCGCGACGATCATCGTGCCCGGCTGCAGCAGCGTGCTGCGCACCCGCGCGACGCGCGTGAGAAAGCCATACTCCGCGCGCTCGGACTCCGCGGCGTCGAGACGGCCGACGACCTTGAGCGCGGCGTTTCCGACGATGCGACGCTCGACCTCGCTCGCGGTCTGCTGCGCGCCGAAGAGCGACACGCCGAGCGAACGCCCTCGCTCCGCGATGTCGAGGAGCACGTCGCGGATGGGGCTCCAGCCTTCGCGCGGCGCGTACTTGTTGAGCTCGTCGAGCACCACGAACACCAGCGGCCGCGAGGTGCCCTTCGCTTCCTTCTCCTCCATCATCCGCTTGAGGAGCACGCCGACCACGAACGTCTGTGCGCTCGCGTGCAGCGTGTGGATGTCGACCACGGTGACCTGACGGTCGGCCCAGCGGATGCCGCGATCGCGCGCGGACGGAGCGCCTCGCACGAGGTGCCCGACGTGCTGCGCCGCGGCGATGAGGCGCCGCCGGAACGCGTCGAGCGTCCCGCTCGCCACCGCTCCGGGGACCATCGTGTCGAGCGCCGGCCCCTCGAGGTAGTCGACGAGCTCGTCGAAGCGCTCCATGCGACGGCCGCCCAGCTCGATCGCGGGATCGCTCGGATCGCCCAGCGCCGCAGCTTCCTCGAGCGCGCGCTCGACGCGGTGCACGACGAGCTGCAGCTGCGCGGCCCGACCGTCTTCCCCGCTGCCGAACATGAAGCGAAGCAGCCGATCGCGCCCGAGCTCGCGCAGGGTCCACACGTACGGCAGCACGCCGTCCTGGCGGCTGCCGGTGTCGGGCACGAGCACGTCGGATCCCTTGCGCGCGGGCGCGAAGAGGCCGACCGAGCGGAACGGGCTCGGCTCGAGACCGAGGGTGCGGTACTGCGCGACCGCCGTCGCGTCGAGCTTCCTGTTGGGCCGATCGAGCCACAGCAGGTCCTCGCCCTTGACGTTGAAGATGAGCGCCTTGGCGTTGATGGCGTCGGCGCCGAGCACCTCGGAGTGGAACATCGAGTAGAGGAGGAAGGTCGCGTACGACGTCTTGGTCGCGACCCCCGAGACGCCGCTGATCGACGCGTGCGCGCCGCGCGAGCCGTCGAGGAACTCGAGGTTCGCGAAGACGGCCTCGCCCGTGCGCGTCAGCCCGATCGGGACGCGTTTCTCCATCTTGTCGATGTAGAGCGCGCGCTGGAAGTCCTCGCCGCGCACCACGCGGACGACGTCGCCGGGGCTCGGCGGCACGAACACCTCGGGATCGATGCGCGTGACCTGCACGTGGGCGGCGTAGGACACGTCCACGGGCAACGTGCCTTCGCGCGCGCGAAACGCGTCCGAGTCGAACTGCGCGCCCTCGTAGCGCTTGCGGACGACGTCCACCAATCCGAAAAACCGGACAACCTGTCCATCGGAGACCGTCGTCTCCACGACCACGAGATCGTCGAGCTGCAGGTCCTTGCCCGGCTCGACACCCACCCACAGCTCGAGCGGGGTCGCGTCCTCGGTCCCGAGCACGACGCCGATCTCCTCGGTCGCGCGAATCACGGCCTCCGACATCGAGCTCGCGCTCGACTTCGGCTTCTCACGACGTGCCACGGTCCACCCCTCTCGCGATGAGACCCTCGATGTGCCTGCGGACCAGGCGCTGATCGCCGAGGCGCCGGCGCAAGTGCCCCTCGAGCGCACCGATGGGATACAGGTTCTGCGGTGCTCTCGGATCCCGATGGCGACCGGGCGCGAGCGCAGGCAACGCGAGCGCGGTGGCGTCCGCGAGGTGCCGCGCGGGCTCGAGGCCGATGCTGTCGTCGACCTCCATGCGCACGCACGCCGAGAACGGCGAGCCTCCGGGCGCGGGGTCGGCCAGACGCAAAAACCAGCTATATCGCGCGAAGGCGTTCGAGCCGAGCACGAAGAGCGGCGAACGTTGCCCGACCGCGAGCCTCGGGATGACGGCCTGCTCGTCGGGCCCGACGTGGAATCGGAGCAGCCGCTTCACGTAGCCGAGCACCTGTCCGCGGGGCGAGTCGTACGTGAGCGGTCCGTCCTCGATGACGATGCCGTCGAAGCGCTCGGCGAGCCACTTCACGTAGCTGGCCTCGGCCCGGAGCATCGCGTGCTGCACGGCGGTGAGCGGCCCGTCGGCCTCGGAGTTGTCGGTGCTGTGCGGCTCGTATGCGAGCGCGTCGGTGATCGTGACGGTCGCCGGCACGCGCTGGCCCGAGCCGAGCACCAGGAGCCGCTCGACCACGGGCTCCTCGAAGCGCGCCGGCTCGCCGTCCTCGAGCACCACGCCGCCTACCGCGAGGCTGCCGAAGGCCCCGTAGACGACCTTGCCTGCGCGCACGTCGTGCACGCGCACGTCGACGCGCCGCACGCCGTCGACGAACGCGAACCGTCGCGCGCGCGCGGTCGGCGACGGAGTGATCGGGTGCCACCTGCCGGACACCTCGACGTCGGTCTTCACGTCGAGCCCCGTCGCCTGCTCGATCTCCTCGACGTTCATCCCCGCGCCGTACTCGACGTCCCACGCGTCGACGCGCAGATCGAAGTCACCGAACGGCCGCATCGCGCGCGGGAGGATACACCCCACGCGCCCGTCGGCCGCCCTCTTCCGGGGTCATCGCGTGAGCCAGCCGACGCACGGAAGCTCCTTGCCCACCTGAGCCTGCAGGTGATCGACGAGCACGCGCGCCGCTTCGGCCAGCGGCTCCGCGGGCCAGTCGACGATCTCGCCGTCGAGGGTGCGCTGCATGCGATCGAGCGTCGCCGCGCCGAGCACGATCGGGCCGCCGCCGCACGACTGACAGACGACGCCCCCGCGCGCGCCGTCGAAGAAGGCAGGCTTCTTGCGGGGGCGCGGGCGGCCGCACGTCGCGCACGCATCGAGCCGGGGCGCGTGACCGAGGTGCGCGCACGCGCGGAGCGCGAAACCGACGAGCGTCTGGCGCGGCAGCTCGCCCCGATCGATCGCCTCGAAGAGCGCGATCACCTCGTCGAGCACCTCGGGATCGGTCGCCCCCTCGGGCACGGACTCGCGCACGATCTCGAGCGCGGCCGACGCTGCGGCCATGCGGTCGAGATCGCGTAGGACGGCGCCGAACGCACGGCTGACGGTCGCGTCGCGCAGACGCCAGAGCTCTCCGCGTCCTCGGACGAGCTCGACGCGGATCAGCGCGAAGGGCTCGAACGCAGCGACGAACCTGCGGCGCGATCCGCGCGCTCCCGGAGCGAACGCGCTCAGCCGACCGTGCGAGCGCGTGAACAGCGTCGCGACGCGATCGCGCTCGCCGTAGTCCACGGCGCGCAGCAACACCGCGTCGGTCGTCGGCTCACTCCGTGACAAGCAGCCGTTCGTGCCGAGCTCGTCGAAGCACGCGTTGGCGCCCCTCGACGCTGCTCGGGGCGAACGGTGGGGAGGCAGTCGCCACGTCAGCCGGATGCGCCGACGGCCGTGGTGTTCGCGGGTGCGAGGCTGATCTCGTTGGGAAGATCCTGCGCGCGAGGCCTGAGCACGATCGACAGGGCCAGCGTGAAGAGGATGAGCAGGATGACGAGCGCGATGGCGATGCCGAAGCGACGACCGCGCTCGGGTGCGATGACGGGCAGGATGGGCGTCGTGCGAACGTCCGACGGCCCGCGCTCGAGCGCGTACCGATCGAGGATGGCCTCGTCCGGCAGACCGAGGGCACGGGCGTAGGACTTCAGGAAGCCGCGGACGAACACCTCGCCGGGAAGCTCTTCGAATCGATCCCGTTCGATGCGCTCGAGCATGCGTACGGGGATCCGCGTCGTTTGCGAAAGCTCTTCGATCGAGACCTGCCGAACCTCGCGCTCGTGCCGCAGGAACTGTCCGATCGACTGCATCCCTCGCCTCCGACGACCCCGACGCCTCAGGCGTCCGAGCTCGATTCAGGTTGTTGCGTCTCGCCCGCGGGCGGGGCGGTATCGGGCCGAACGTTCTCCTGGGTCTCGTCGAGCAGACGTTGGCAGCGGATCCCGATCGGCGTGCGCTCCGAGATCTCGACGCATCGCTGCAGGTCGCTCACGGCCGCCGCCGCCTCGCCGATCTGCAGGCGAACGCGCGCGCGAAGCAGCCACGCATCCTGCATCCCCGCGCCGCGGCACTCGTCCTGGTCGACCTCGACGGCCTGGGTCAGCGCCTCGTCGGCCCGCTCGAGCTGCTCGGAACGGAAGTACGCTTGGCCAAGAAGATAAAATCCAAAGCAGTACGCAGGCTGGCTACGCACGGCCTGCAGAAGCGCCTCGATGGCGTCCTGGTTGCGGCCTCGCTCGAGGTAGGCCCAGCCCAGGTTGCCCCACGCGAGCCAGGGCGTGTGATAGCGGATGTCCCGGGTGGCGACGCGAAGCTCGCGGATGGCGTCGTCGTAGCGGTGCATCGAGATGTAGAGCATGCCGAGGCTGTTGCGAGCCTCGGGGTAGCGACCGCGGATCGCGAGCGCGCGACGCAGGTGCCTCTCGGCGTCCGGGTGGTTTCGGCGCACCATGAACAACGTCCCGAGCAGGAAATGCGCTTCGTAGTTGTTCGGATCGAGGCGCACCGAGTCGAGCAGGTGATCGAAAGCCTGCGGCGGGTTGGTCGAGACGAGCGACGCGCCGAGCTCGTACTCCCGTTGGCTGCGCACCACGTCGGCCTCGCTGGGGCCGGAGCCGCACGCGACGAACGCGGCGGCCAAGCAGATCGCGATGAAGGTGCGCGCTCGCGGCAACATGGGGACGAAGGGGCGA
>JADZFZ010000151.1 GCA_020854145.1 Deltaproteobacteria bacterium
CCGCTCGCGCCTCCCGAGCCGCGCGCCGGCCCGCCACCGTGACGCGCGCGTCGGACGAAGCGGGCGCGGGCGAGCACGCACGCGATCAGGACGCGACCGATTTCACGCCGGCGCTGCGCCGCTGCCTGGCCGACGTGCCGGGCGCGCTCGCGGCCTCCTTCTTCGACGGCGACGGAGAGTCGGTCGACTACTGCTCGAGCGTCGATCCGTACGAAGCGAAGATCGCCGGCGCGACGTTGCGCGTGCTGCTCGCGGACCTGCATCGACCCGTCACGGGCCGCGTGCGCGCGATGACGCTCGTCTTCTCGCACCGCACCTATGCCGTGCGCAGCGTCGCCGACGGCTACGACATCGCGGTGGTGGCGCCGACCTCGGAGGGCACCGACGCGCGCGCGCTCGAAGCGGCGACGCGCGCGATGCACCAGCTGCGCATCGCCTCGGGCTTGACGCCGCCGCCCGGTGAGCCGCCCGAGCTGTCGGTCGACGTGCGGACCTCCGCCGCGTGGGGATACGCGCCGAGCGCCCTCGTCGACGACGGGCGCGAGCGCTCGGTCGCGAGCGTGCTCGGTCGCTGGCTCGAAGGGGGATCCGAAAGAGAGCCCGTGGTCGTGTGCTTCCGCGTACGCACGGAGGACGGCGAGGAGCTGACGTTGACCCACGACTCCGCGAGCGGGCTGTGGGAGCGCCGCCGGTGACCGTCACCCTCCGTCGGGATCGGTGGACGCCCCGCGCGCTCGACGCGCGCATCTCGACGCGCCGGGCGGCGTCCGGAGCCGGTCGCGAAACGCGCGCGCGCCGTGTAGCATGGCGCCGTGTCGAGACGCTGCCTGACGTGCGGCGCTGAGTTTCCCGATCAGACCGCGTTCTGCGGCAACGACGCGTCCATCTTGGTCGAGGTGCAGCCCCCTGGAGACGAAGTCGATCCGCGGCTCGGGAGCGTGGTCTCCCGGGAGTGGATGATCACCGCCGTCGTCGCGGACGGCGCGATGGGGCGTGTCTACGAGGCGCGGCACGTGGCGACGCGCGAGAGGGCCGCGATCAAGATCCTGCACCCGCACGTGCGCGAGGAGCGCGTGTCGGTGGAACGCTTCAAGCGCGAGGCCGAGACCGCCACGACGCTCGCGCACCCGCACGTGGTCGAGATCAAGAGCTTCACGGAGCAGCCGGACGGCGCGCACGTCATGGTGATGGAGTACCTCGAGGGCGAGGAGCTCTCGGTCCTCCTGCGTCGCGAGCCGAAGCTGCCGTTTCCGCGCCTTCTCCGGATCGCCGCGCAGACCGCCCTCGCGCTCGAGCACGCGCACGGCGCGGGCGTCTTCCATCGCGACCTGAAGCCCGACAACCTCTACATCGTGCGAGGGACCGACGGCGACGTCGTGAAGATCCTCGATTTCGGCTCGGTCAAGCGCGAGGACGAGCAAGGCGCGAAGCTCACCGCTTGGGGGACGACGCTCGGATCGCCGTTCTACATGAGCCCCGAGCAGGCGATGGGCACGCAGCTCGATCGACGGAGCGACGTGTGGGCGCTCGGCACGATCGTCTACGAGATGGTCACGGGCAAGATCGCGTTCGACGCGCCGAACCCCGCGAAGGTGCTCGTGCGCATCATGAGCGAGAGCCCGCCCTGGGCCAGCACGCTCCGGCCCGACTCACCCCCTGCGCTCGACGACGCGATCGAGCGAGCGCTCGTGCGCGAGCGCGATCAGCGCACCGGCAGCGCGCGCGCGCTCGCGGAGCAGATCGGCGCGGCGCTCGGTGTCGCGTGGCCGCTCGAGCACCTCGCGGCGGCGACCGAAGCCGAGCTCGCCGCTGCGATGGGCGGGGCTCCCGTTCCGGCGCGTCTGTCGGGCAGCGTCCCGATCGCGCGCGCGTCGCTCGGCGGCGACCGTCCGAGCCTCGATCGGCCCACGAACCCCGAGCGCCCCGTGTCGGGACGTACACCGCACGCGCGCGCCGCCGACCCCGCGCGCTCGGCGGAGACGTGGGTGCCCGCCGATCGCTCGACGGCGTCGTCGAGCAGCGTCCAGACGAGCGGCACACCGATGTTGCTGTGGATCGTGGCCGGTCTGCTCGGCGCGATGCTCGCCGTCGCGATGGCGTTCGCCGCCTGGATCTGGCTCGGATGATCGGCCGCGAGCGCTACCTCGTCGTGCACGGGCACTTCTACCAACCGCCGCGCGAGAACGCGTGGACCGAGTCCATCGATCCGCAGCCGAGCGCCGCGCCGTTTCGCGACTGGAACGCGCGCATCCACCGCGAGTGCTACCTCGCCAACGCGTACGCGCGCGTCGTCGACGCGACCGGGCGCATCGTCCGCCTCCAGAACAACTTCGAGCTGCTGAGCTTCAACGTCGGACCGACGCTCATGTCGTGGCTCGCCGAGCACGCACGCTCGACCTACGAACGCATCCTCGAGGGCGACCGACGCTCGGTGCGCGCGCGCGGCGGGCACGGCAACGCCATCGCGCAGGCCTACAACCATCCGATCCTCCCGCTCTGCTCCGCGCGTGACCGGCGCACGCAGATCGCCTGGGGCCTGCGCGACTTCGAGCACCGTTTCGGGCGGCCGGCCGAGGCGATGTGGCTGCCGGAGACCGCCATCGACGACGCGACGGCGTCGGATCTCGTCGATGCCGGGATGCGCTTCGCCATCCTGGCGCCACACCAGATCGCACGGGTACGCGAGCCCGGCGGCCCGTGGAAGGACGTCGCCGGCGGTCGCGTGGATCCGACGCAGCCGTACCTGTGGAGACACCCGGACGGCAAGCGGTCGCTCGCGCTCTTCGCGTACGACGGCCCTCTCTCGCAGGCCATCGCGTTCCAGGGCGCGCTCGGCTGGGGCACGTTGCTGCTCGACCGCATCGGCATGGCGACTCCGCCGTTCGATCGTCCGGTGCTCGTCCACTGCGCTGCCGACGGCGAGACGTTCGGGCATCACGTGCGCTTCGGCGAGCGGACGATCGCGTGGGCGCTCGGCCCTCCGGCGCGCGAGCGCGGCTATCGCCTCACCAACTACGCCGAGCTGCTCGATCGGTTCCCGCCGCGCGTCGAGGCCGAGCTCGCGATGGGCCCCGGTGGCGAGGGCACCGCATGGAGCTGCTCGCACGGGCTCGGCCGCTGGTGCCGCGACTGCGGGTGCAACGTGGGCAGCGACCCCTCGTGGAACCAGGCCTGGCGCGGACCCCTGCGCCGCGCGCTCGACGGCCTGCGCGACGATCTGGCGTGCGTTCACGAGGACGTCGGCTCGACGCTGTTGCGCGATCCGTGGGGCGCACGCGAGCGCTACATCGAGGTCGTCCTCTCGCCCACGAGCCGCGACGCGTTCCTCGCCGCCGAGACGATCCGGGCGCCGTCGCGCTCCGAGGCATCGCGTGCGCTCGCGCTGCTCGAGATGCAGCGCCACGCGTTCCTGATGTTCACGAGCTGCGGCTGGTTCTTCGACGACATCGCGGGCATCGAGGCCGTCCAGGTGCTCCAGTACGCCGCGCGCGCGCTCGACGCGTGCGAGGAAGCCGGAGGTGCGCCCCCGGTCGAGCGGTTCCTCGACGAGCTCTCGCGTGCGCGGTCGAACCAGCCGGGCAAAGGCTCCGGCGCCGACGTCTACCGGAAGCTCGCCGATCCGGCGCGTTACCGCGGCGTGCGCGTCGTCGGCGACATCGCGATGAGGCGTGCCGTGCTGGGACGCGACGTGCCCGACGTGGGGATGGCCCACGGCGCTCGCTACACGATGAGCGGTCACCACACGGGCCGCGCAGGGCGTCTCGCGATGGTCACGGGCCGCGTGCGGCTCGAGCGCGCACGCACCTTGCGCGAAGAGACGTTCGCCTTCGCGGCGCTCCACCTCGGCGGAGCCGACACGTACGCAGTCGTGCGTCGAGCCAACGGCGAGTCGTTCGACGCGCAGCTGCTCGAGGCGCTCTGGATCGACTTCGGGAAACGATCGCTGCCGCTTCTGCTGCTCAACGTGTCGCGCACGCTCGGCGGCGAGGAGCTCGGGTTCGCGGACGTGATCGGCGAGGGACGCGCGCAGATCCTCGAGCTCGTCCACCGTGACCTCGTCGAACGCTTCGCGCTCTCTTTCGCGCGCCTCTACGAGGACCACCACACGACGCTCGAGGAGCTCGCGAGCGCCGGGCTCGCGTTGCCCCCGGAGCTGTCGCTCGTGGCCGCGCACATCCTCGGACGCCGGCTGCTCGCCGAGATCGAGCAGCACCGCAAGAGCCAGGACGTCCGCGGCTACGCGCGCGCCATCGCCATGGCCCGCGAGGCGGTCTCGCACGGTTACCCGCTCGATCGCGCCAAGGTCGGCCCGGTCTTCGCGGAGCTGCTCGACAGCGCGCTCGGCGCCGCGATCGACGAGCTGACGGCCGGTGCAGTGCCGAGCGACGCGCTCACCACGACGCTGCACGAGCTGCTCGACGTGGGCCGCCAGATCGGGCTCGATCCGACCGACGCGCAGAACCTCGCGTGGGACCGGCTCGTCGAGCCGCGCGTGCCTCTGCCCGAGTCGGCCATCGGCCCCTGGGCGCGCGTCCTGGCCGATCTGGGGTTCGCACGCGAGATCGCCGACGCGGTCCATCCGGCGCGCGTGTCGCTCTTGCCGCCTTGACGCTGCGCGCCGCCGTCACAAGGCTCCGACCGCTCCGAGAGCAGGCCGAGGGCGCGCGTGTCCACGAGACCCAGCGGACCCGGGCGCAGGCGCCCCATGGTCCTTCTCCCACAGGGCTCCCAGGCTCCCGATCCGCTGATCGGCACGCTGGTGGGCGGCCGCTACCGCGTGACCGGTGTGCTCGGCACCGGCGGCATGGGCCGCGTGTACGCAGCCGTGCAGGAAGGGCTCGGCCGACCCGTTGCCCTCAAGGTGCTCCTCGCGGGCAAGGCGTGGGACGGCGATCCGCTGCACCAGGAGCGCTTCGTGCGCGAAGCCGAGGGCGCGAGCGCGCTCAACCACCCGAACATCGTGTCGGTCTACGACTTCGGTCTGCTGCCCGACGGTCGTCCCTACCTCGCGATGGAGCACCTCGTCGGCCTCAGCTTCGCCGAGGTCGTCGTGCGCGACGGCCCACTGCCCCTCAGCAAGGTCGCGGACCTGATCCGTCAGGCGGCGAGCGCCCTCGACGCGCTGCACTCGATCGGCGTCGTCCATCGAGACGTCAAGAGCGAGAACCTCGTGCTCGCCGAGCTGCCGGATGGTCAGCCCATCGTGAAGCTCATCGACTTCGGGCTCGTGGCGCTCGCGGACCGCCACCGCCTCACGAAGAAGGGTTTCGTGGTCGGCACCCCGGACTTCGTCGCGCCCGAGGCGCTCGAGCTCGACCACGTGCTGCCCGACCGTCGGGCGGACGTGTACTCGCTCGCGGTGGTGGCGTTCGAGCTCCTCTCCGGAGCGATGCCCTACGAAGCCGAGTCGATGAAGAAGCTGCTCGCGGCGAAGCTCCGCGGCAGGCACCGATCGCTGTCCGAGGCGGCCGGCTTCGACTTCCACCGCGATCTCGAGGCGCTGATCGCGCAGGGCCTCGCGCGCCGGCCGAACGAGCGATTCACCTCCGCGGGTGCGTTCGCGGCAGCGCTCACCACGGTGGCGCGCGAGGGGAGCGGGGCGAAGGCGACCCGGCCGATCGATCTGGTTCGCCGTCGCGAGCCCGAGAGAGACACCGAGCCCACCGAGCGCCCGACCGCCGACAACGTGTGGTCCTTCGCCGGCGACAACCTCGTGATCGAGGCGAGCACGCTCGAGTCGCTCAGCCGATCGGCGGCCCTGCGCCGTCGCGCGAAGGAAGCGTGGTTCCTGCTCGGCGCGGTCGTGCTCGCGATCACGTTGGTCGTGGTCGCGGCCTGGCTCGCTTCCTCCTGAATCGCGCGGTGTCGAGCGGGCGCTCGGTGCGTGACGAACAACCGCACGTGCCGGGCCTGTCGATGCACGCAATCGCGCCCCTCTCGACTGCGCTCGGGGCGAACGGCTGGCGGTCGCTCGTCACCCCTTCACTCGTCGACTTCGATGCTCGCGCGTTGCGCCAGCGCCAGCCGCTCCTCCAGGCGCCTGCGGCTGACCATCACGCGCACGAGCAAGAGCCCCGCGCAGAAGCCACCGATGTGCGCCCACCACGCGACGCCCGACTCACCAGGCGCGCGCGTCAGCCCCTGCACGGCCTGCAGGACGAACCAGAGCATCAGGAAGACCCACGCCGGGATCTCGATCAGCAGGAAGATGGGCGTCAGCGTCAACACCCGAGCACGCGGAAAAAGAGTCAAGTACGCACCGAGAACGCCGGCGATGGCGCCCGACGCGCCGACCATCGGCACGGTCGCCTCCGGATCGACGGCGACCTGCGCGGCCGCGGCCCCGAGACCACACGCGAGGTAGAACGCCACGTACCGCACGTGGCCGAGCGCGTCTTCGACATTGTCGCCGAATACCTGCAGAAACCACAGGTTTCCGAGCAAGTGCAGCAACCCGCCGTGCAGGAACATGCTGCTGATGGGCGTGATCCACGGGCCGGGATCTTCGTGCTGGAGCAGGTACGCCGGGATGAGGCCCCAGCGCCTGAGGAAGAGCGGGCGGAGCTCCGCCGGCAGGACGAGCTGAAACGCAAATATGCCAATGTTGAGCGCGATGAGCGCCCAGGTGACCCAGGGACGTCCCAGACGTGGCTGGATGTCCCGCAGCGGGATCACGCGTGGCGTCCGTGCGGCCCTCGCCGCTTGCGGCTCTTGGCGCGTCCCTCGAGCCAGTCGAGCACCGCGGGCTCTCGTGGCTTGCCGTCGAGGCGTCCCATCTCCTGGATGCCCGTCGGGCTCGTGACGTTGACCTCGGTGAGCTTGCCCCCGATGACGTCGAGGCCGACGAACCAGAGCCCGTCGTGCCGCAGCGGATCGCGAAGGCGCGCGCAGATCCGGAGGTCGTCGTCGTCGAGCTCGGTCGCCACGACGCTGCCGCCGACGTGGATGTTGCTCCGTGCCTCGTCGGCGCGCGGCACCCGGAGGATCGCGCCGAGCGGCTCGCCATCGAGGAGCAGGATGCGCTTGTCGCCCTTGCGCACGTCGGGCAGGTAACGCTGCACCATCACGAGGCGGCGCCCGTCCTCGGTGAGCAGCTCCAGGATCGCGTGGAAGTTCTGGTCCCCGCGCGACAGGCGCAACACGCCGAGCCCGCCCGCGCCGTGGAGCGGCTTGACGATCGCGTGGCCGCCCACGCGATCCACGAACGCGGCGATACGCGCGCGGTCGCAGTCGACGATGGTGTCGGTCATCACGTCGGCGAAGTGGCACGTGTAGAGCTTCTCGTTCGCGTCGCGCAGGCCGCGTGGATCGTTGACGACGAACGTGTGCTCGACGCCCCGCTCGAGCAGCAGCGTGCTGTAGAGATAGGTGTCGTCGAAGGGCGGATCCTTGCGCTGCATGACGACGTCGAAGTGACCGATGGGGTGGTCCTCCGCATCGCCGAGCTCGAAGTGCCGTCCGACCTCCCGACGCACCGTGGCGCGGCGCACCGTGGCGAAGAGCCGGCCGCCGTCGAGGTGCAGATCGCGCGGCCCGAGGTGGAAGCTCTCGTGCCCGCGGTGCTGCGCTTCGAGCATGAGCGCGAAGGTCGTGTCCTTGTCGATGGCCACGTTCGCGAGGGGGTCCATGATGAAGGCGATGCGCATCGTTCCCGGAGCTAACCGCCCCGGTTCGTTTCGCGCAACGGCTACGTGACGCCGGTCGATCGAGCGCGCTCGGCGCCTGACGAGAGACACCCCTTCAGCTGATGAGCTCGGAGCGCGGGACGGCCTCGACGACGGCCTCGACGAACGACTCGAACGCGCTCTCGGACGGATCCTCGAGCGTGGCCAGCGGCTCGGGCAGCTGGAACCGCTCCATGACCGCGAAGAGCTGCTCGGGCGGCACGGCCAGCACCACGAGCGCGGAGTGACGCAGCGAGTCCGCGACCGCACCGGCGTGACCGCGTCCTGCCGCCTCGAGCTTGCTGACCGCGTCCACCAGGACGATCTCCGCGCGCCCGGCGTCCTCGCGCAGCCAGTCGCGCGCGGCGGCGAAGGCCGACTCGTCGAAGTGCATCGCGCAGAACGAGCACTCGGTGGAGCTCGGCTCTCCCGTCGCCCTGCGGGCGATCGGCCGACGATCGCCGTGCTCCAGCCTGCGCAGCTCGTAGCCGGTGCGTTCGCCTTCCTCGTCGATCGGATCCTGGGTGAAGCCGGCGACCCGAACGCCTCGCGCGAGGAGCGCGGCGGCGATCCGCGGCACCGGAGACGCCCCGCTTCGTCGCGTCACGAGCGCCCATGGATGCATCGTCGCTGTGGTCATGCGCTCCTCCAGCCCGCAGCACGGATCACGCGCCATGCCACCGCAGCGACATCGTTCGGACGCGCTCGACCCGTGGTCGTGGACGCGCAAGCGATGCGCGACGACAAAGCGCGTTCGGGCGCCCCTGGCGAACGCACTTCGCCGAGGGACGTGGCCGCACGCGCGTGACGATCCTAGAACCCGATCCCCATGCCCCTCCCATCCGGTCGCAGGCCGTGGATCGCGCTCGCGGTGGCCGTCGTCGTCTGTCTCGGCTTCGCGGCGCGTGCGCCCGCGTGGTGGGCCGATCCCGTCGTCGCGCGCCGCCACGCGGTCGCGACCGATCACGCGCTCGCCTCCGACGCGGCGCTCGCGACGCTGCGCGCGGGGGGCAACGCGGCCGATGCGGCGATCACCGCGGCGCTCGCGCTCGGCGTCGTCGCGCCGCAAGCGAGCGGGCTCGGCGGCGGTGGCTTCGCGCTCGTGTGGCGCGCACGCGATCGTTCCCTCGTGCTCCTCGATTTTCGCGAGACGGCCCCGACCGGTGCGAGCCCGATGATGTTCGTACGCGACGGACGCGTCGTGCCGGGCGCATCCACGATCGGCGGTCGCGCGGTCGCCGTGCCCGGCGAGCCGGCCGGGCTCTTCGAGCTGTCGCGTCGCTTCGGGCGGTTGCCGCTCGCACGCGTGGCCGCACCGGCCGTGCGCCTCGCACGGTCCGGGTTTCCCGTGTCGAGCCACACGTCGTGGAGCGCGGGACAGGTGGCAGAGCTGCTTCGCGCGTCCCCGCTCGCGGCCACGTTCGCACCCGGCGGGCGGCCGATCGGCGGCGCGGCGCGGCTCGTGCGACCGGAGCTCGCGCGCACCTTGGCCACCTTCGGGAGGCAGGGAGCGACCCCCTTCTATCGAGGCGCGATCGCGCGCGCGATCGTCGCGACCGTCGGCGCGGCGGGTGGCTCCCTCACCGCCGACGACCTCGCCGGCTATCGCGTCGTCGAGCGCACGCCGGTCCGCTTCGCGTGGCGCAGCTACGAGATCGCGAGCGCGCCGCCGCCCTCGGCCGGAGGCATCGCGCTCGCGCAGTCGCTCCGCTTCCTCGAGCACGTGCGGGCGTTCGGCTCGCCGTTCGGCTCGAGCGCGTACCTGCACGCGATCGCCGAGTCGATGAAGGGCGTCTACGCGGACCGCACCGCGCACCTCGGCGATCCCGCGTTCGTCACGATCCCGATGGACCAGCTGCTCTCGGACGAGCGCATCCGCGCTCGTGCGCGCTGGTTCGATCCACGGCGCACGGTGCCTGCCACACGCTATGGGCAGGGCGAGCCGCCGCGCGATCACGGCACGTCGCACCTGTGCACGGCCGACGAAGAGGGCAACGTCGTGGCGCTCACGACCACGATCAACATGCCCTTCGGCGCGATGCTCGTCGCGGGCTCGACCGGCATCCTGCTCAACGACGAGATGGACGACTTCGCCGCCGCCGTGGGGACGCCGAACGGCTTCGAGCTTCCCGGCAGCGCAGCGAACCTGGTCGCGCCCGGGCGGCGCCCCGTCAGCTCGATGAGCCCGACGATCGTCCTCGGCGACGGCGCGCCCGTGCTCTGCGTCGGCGGCTCGGGCGGCTCGCGCATCATCACCGCCGTCCTGCAGGTGATGCTCGCCATGCTCGCCTACGATCGGCCGCCGAACGTCGCCGTGAGCGCGCCGCGCATCCACCACCAGGGCACGCCCGATCGGCTGACCATCGAGGACGAGCTCTCGCCCGACGTGATCGAGGCGCTCCGCGCCCGCGGCCACGCGATCGCTCCGTCCACGTGGCCGAGCGGTTACGTGCAAGCCATCCGTATGGTCGGCAGCGGCGCGGACCGACGGCTCTACCCCGTGAGCGACCCGCGCAAGGGCGGCCGTCCCGCCGGGGATTGAGCACAGGTCGCCGCAAGTTGGTGGCCGCCGTTCGTCACGAGCGGCGATGTGCTGCGAATCCCCGTGCGCGCGTCGCGAGCTCCGGCCCCGGCCTCTCCCTGCGATCAGCTCATCATCTTCATGCCGAGCTGCATCACGCGGGTCGCGTCGCCGGTCAGCTTGACCTTGCCGCCGGTCAGCAAGTCCTTCGGGCTGCGGCCCGCTTTGCGCGCTTCTTCGAGATCGTCGTAGACGATCTTGGCGACGCATTCGGGCTTGGCGTCGAGGTCGGCGCCGCCGAGCGCGACGTCCACGACGATGTCGTCCCCGCTCGGGCCGTCGGCGACGACGAGCTGCAGGCGGATCCGTTCGCCCTCGATGCGCGCCAGTCGCGGGTGCGACAGCGCCCGTGCGAGGCGGGCGGGGATCTGCGGGCGTGCGAGCGTGCCCGCGTCGAGCGCGCGCTCGTGCAGATCGCGGGCGGTCTCGATCGGCAGGCTGATCGCCGCGAGCGGCGTCCCGCGATCGGGGGCTTCGAGCACCGTGAGCTTGCGTCCGGCGAAGCGCAGATAGACGTCCGTGCCGTCCTCGCCGGCGTAGCGCACACGAAAGAGGCGGTCCGCCTTGTCGAGATCGGCCGCCTTCTCGGCGTCCTTGGCCAGCTCTTCGACGCCCTTGGCGGCCAGCGATGGAACGGTCTCGCGCAGGAACTCGACGGGATCGTCGGGGATGCTCATGGCGCGCGATGCTCGCCGCTCGCGCGTCGGTCGTCAACGCGTGTACAACGACCTCGCGGCGGGTCGTCCCGAGCAGGTGTTCGTTCGCCGGAGACGGCGAGCGCACCTCTTCGGGGTCACCCCGAGGACACGACCACGGCAGAAGGCTCCATCGCACGAGCGGAGCCGCGCCACGACGCGGAGCTGCTCGCGCTTCACGAGAATCGTCGGGACGACCCCGCCGCTCTTCGCTCCGATGAACCGTTCCGACCGCACCTCGCTCGCCCGCGACCTGGCCGCGACGTTCCTCGCGGGGCCGTGGGAGCGGCGCGAGATGGCGCGCCGAGCGGCCGCGAGCTTCGGTCTGCCGCGCTCCCCTCGTTGGTTGAGCACGCTCGCACGCGAGGTGGTGCGCGTCTTCGGGCCCGACCCGCCCCACGGACGCGACGGAAGGATCGCCGCGCTCATCGCCCCTCGCTTGCGCCCCCTGCGCCGTGCGGGGATCGCGCGACGTCCCGCCCTGGTCCATCCGTGCCTCGTGCCCGCGCGCATGGGCACCGCGGCCGCGCCCGTGTTGCGCGAGCGCGGTCTGCCCGAGGTGGCCACGCCCGGCGAGCTGGCAGCGTGGCTGGGGCTCGATCGAGATCGGCTCGCGTGGCTGGCGGACGTGCGCGGGCTGTCGCGCCGCACGCACGACGGGCCGCTCGTCCACTACCGGTACCGCTGGGTGCCCAAGCGCAGCGGCGGAGCACGCCTGCTCGAGATCCCGAAGCCCGATCTCGCCGCGGCACAACGCAAGATCCTGCGCGAGCTGCTCGACCGCGTGCCGCCGCACGCGAGCGCAGTCGGCTTCCGCAAGGGTCGGAACGTGCTCGATCACGCGAGCGCGCACGCAGGCGCTGCGGTCGTGCTCCGCATGGACCTCGGAGACTTCTTCGCGTCCGTCGCCGCGACGCGCGTGCACGCGATCTTCGTGGCGCTCGGGTACCCGGCTGCCGTGAGCAGCCTGCTCACGGGACTCTGCACGCACCGCACGTCGATGTTCGTGCGCCACGCCTCGACCGATCACGCCGCGTGGTCTCGCCTGCGCGAGCGCCATCTGCCGCAGGGCGCGCCCACCTCTCCGGCGCTCGCGAACCTCGCAGCGTTCGGGCTCGACGTGCGCCTCGCCGCGCTCGCGTCGAAGGCAGGCGCAGCCTACACGCGTTACGCGGACGACCTCGCGTTCTCGGGCGGCACCGGCTTCGCGCGTTCCGCGGCGGCGTTCCACGTGCTGGCGTGCGCCATCGTGATCGAGGAAAGCTTCGCCCCGAACCCGCGCAAGACACGCATCATGCGCGCGAGCTCGCGGCAGCAGATCACGGGCCTCGTGGTCAACGCGAAGCCCAGCCTGCCGCGCGACGAGCTCGATCGCCTGAAGGCCACGCTCCACAACTGCGTCGCGCACGGACCCGCCTCGCAGAACCGGGACGGGCGCGCCGACTTCCGAGCGTGGCTCGCGGGCAAGGTCGCGTGGGTCGCGTCGGTGCACCCGGCACGCGGAGCGCGACTGCGTGCGATGCTGGAGCGCATCCGATGGTGAGCACGCGTTTCCTCTATCTGCACGGCTTCGCGTCCGGCCCCGAGTCGACCAAGGGCCGCGCGGTCGCGGCACGTTTCGCCCAGCTCGGTCGCGACGTGACGCGGCTCGATCTGCGCGTGCCGTCGTTCGAGCACCTCCGCACGAGCGCCATGATCGACGTCGTGCGCAGCGCGATCGGAGGCGACGCCGATCGCGCCGTCGTGATGGGCTCGAGCCTCGGCGCGTACACGGCCGCACGTGCCGCGGCGCTCGACGCGCGGATCGTGAAGCTCGTGCTGCTCGCGCCCGCGTTCGGCTTGCTCGCTCGTTGGCGCGAACGTCTCGGCGAGGGCGGATGGGCGGCATGGCGCGAGCGTGGCTGGCTCGCGGTCGAGGACTACTCGACCCACCGGCCGGGGCGCGTCGACTTCGGGTTCGTCGAAGACCTCGAGGCGCTCGAAGCGAAGCTCGGCGCCACCCCCGAGGTTCACGTCCCGACGCTCGTCATCCACGGCCGCGCCGACGAGGTGGTGCCGATCGAGGGCTCGCGCCGATGGGCCGAAGCGCGGCCACACGTGCGCCTCGTCGAGGTCGACGATGGTCACGAGCTGGTCGCCGCGTTGCCCGTCATCCTGCGCGAGACGGAAGCCTTCGTGCTCGGCTGAAGGGGGTGACGACAAGCCCCGAGCGATCGCCCCGAGCGCAGTCGAGGGGCGCGATCCCGTGCTTCGACGAGCTCGGCACGAGCGCTCGTTCGTCACCCCTTCCGCCCGAACGGTTGGTCACGCGCGGAGCGGGTCGCCACGGGATGCGCGCGATGCGCGCGTGACGGCGATCAGAACCCGATGATCGCCGCGAGGGAGATCGTGTCCTGTCCTTCTTCGAGGGAGTCCTCGGGCTCGGTGCCGTCTTCGACCACCTCGCCGCTCGAGAACACCGCTTCCGTGGACTGGTCGTGCCGGTACTCGAGACGAACGATCATGTTCGTCGCGTAACGTGCTTCGACCGTCAACGTGCCTTCGAAGAGGCTCTGCTCGGCGCCGGTGCGAAAGCCGTCGGCATCGCGGAACCATTCGCCTCGCGCGGCGATCGAGAGCCAATCGAGCGGATTGACGCGCACCGAGAGCGCGCCGCCCATCCACATCGCGTCGCCCTCCTGCTCGGTCTCCGCGCACGTGGTGACGCTCCCGCTGCACGGCAGGCCGGACTCGAGCCCGAGGTCCACGTTGATGCCCAGCTGCAACATCGGGATCGGCGTGAACAGGACCACGAGATCCATCATGTGTCGCAGGTCGCCGTCCTCGTCTCCGTCGTCTTCGCTGTCCTCGGCGACGCGACGGTCGGACTGCTCGGGTCCGATCATGTAGTTGGCGTAGATCTGGAGCGACTCGATGGGGCGAATCGCCAACGACAATCCGAAGCTCTTGCCGTCGTTGTTGTCGGCGACATTGTCCCAGCCATTGACGGCCAGGAGGGTCACGTTGAACGCGTCGCCGAACACGTAATTGGCTCGAAGGCCGAAGTGATAGAACGGGATCGCCAACGTGAAGAGCAGTGACCGGGAGTAGGCCCAATTGTCGCGGGCCTCGATCACCTCCTGGCCGAACGGCGTGACGAACTTCCCGACGTCGAGCGTGAGACCCCCTCCCACGTCGAAGTGAGCCGATCCGTAGACCTGCTGCACGAGCTGCACGAGCGTGGGCACCACGGTGCGCGAGGTCTCGGGCCCGTCGTTGATCGGATCGAGGCTCGACACGATCGCGGCGGTCGGGCCGAACCCGAGGTCGATCCGGAACCCCAGGGGCTCGGGCGCCATCCACACGGCGAGCTCCGCGTAGCTCAGCGCGATCTCCGACGTACGCACGTCGAACGCGCGCAGTCGCGCCCGGTCCTCTCCGAGGGCCTGCAAGTGCAGCATCGTGTACGCGTCCACGAAGCCCGCGACCTGGAGATTGTCCGGCCACAGAGAATCGTCGGAATCCTCCGAGTCGTCGGAATCGTCCGATTCGCCTTCTTCACCCTCGCCGTCGGCCTCGCCGTCGCCATCGGCCGACCCTTCGCCGGAAGGGGCGCCACCGCCCTGCATCGTGGGCTCGGCACTCGTGGCCTCGCCCCCGGTCGTCTCCTCGCGGGACACGGGCGTCTCCGGCCTGACCGTCGTCTCGGGCTCCGATTCGGGGGTGACCGTCGGGACGCCGGCATCCGCCGTCGTGCTCGGCTGCAGATCGCCCCAACCCGTGCCGGCGCCCGCGTCGGACGGCTGCGCGCGCGCGGATCGGGCCGAGCCGACTGCCACCATCCCGATTGCCACCGCCAGGAGCCACGTTCGTGTCGTCGTCGTCATTGGTTCCTCCCCGAGGCGTCGCGCGAGGATAAGTCGACTCTCGCCGGCGACGCATCAAGTCGTGCCTGCATAACCCATCAAGATGTCGCCCGCGTTTCGCTCGGATGTCGTCTCGACACTCGCCGCACGCCGCGAGAGAGTTCCGCCATGCCCAAGCACAATCGGTGGCTGGCCCTCTCCTTCGTCCTATGGACGGCTGCGTCTTGCGGCGACGACGACGCGTCTCCCGCAGACGCTGGGCCCGGGCGCGACGCACGGGGCGACTCGGAGCCGCCCGCGCTCGACGGCTCCGTCGATGCGCGGGGTCCGGACGGCGAGGTGATCCCACCGACACCGCCGACGCCGCCGACGCCGCCGACCCCACCGACCCCACCGACGCCGCCGCCGCCGCCGGCGCCTCCTCCTCCCGGGTGCCCGCCGCCCGCCGGAAGCGGCCCGGACGCGACGACTCCCGGCGAGCTCAGCGCGCCTTCGCCGACCCTGCGCCACGTCACGCTCGAATGGGCGATCGGCGGCGACGCCGATCTCGACGGCGTCGTGACCGTCCGTCATCGGACCGGCGGCGGCGAATGGCGGGCGGGCACTCCGCTGCAGCGGATCCCCGCCGGCACGGTCGAGGGATTCTCGTGGGCCAATCGCCACTCGGGTAGCCTCTTCGGCCTCGAGCCGGGCACGACCTACGAGATCGAGCTCTTCCTGAACGATCCCGACGGCGGTTGCGACCTGCGCACACTCACCGTGAGCACGCGTCCGGTGCCCGCTCCGATGCCGGGCGCGCCCGTGAGGAGCGCGTCGCCCGCCGATCTCGAGGACGTGCTCGGCGCCGCGAGCCCCGGAGACGTGATCGAGCTCGCGGACGGCGATTACGCGGGATTCTCGATGGAGCGCGACGGCGAGCCCGGACGACCGATCGTGATCCGCTCCTCGGGCGGCGGCGCGGTCTTCGGCAGCGACATCTCGCTCCGTGATCGCAGCCACGTGCACCTGGTCGGCATCACGCTGCGGGGTGGGCGGATCCGCATCGACGACAGCACGGGCGTGGCGATCGTGCGCTCCACGATCGAGACGCCGATGGACGGCATCGTCGCGTACTCACCCGCGCGCGACGCCTACGTCGCCGACAACGTCATCTCGGGGCCATCCGCCTGGAACGAGCCGGCCGTCGGCGCCGACGGCGACAATCTCGGCGAGGGAATCCAGCTCACCGGTCCGGGAATCGTCATCGAGCACAATCGCGTGCGCGGGTTTCGCGATTGTATCTCCACGATGGAAGACGATCAGGCGACCGAGCAATTCAGCGTCGACATTCTCGGCAACGATCTGTCCGAATGTGCCGACGACGGGATCGAGGCCGATTTCTGCTTTCACAATTGTCGCATCATCGGCAATCGGATGACCAACGTGTTCATCGCATTGTCGTCGCAGCCCGGCCTCGGCGGCCCGACGTGGTTCATCCGCAACGTCGCCTACAACGTGATCCTGAGCGCCTTCAAGCTGCAGCGTGGCAGCGTCGGCGACGTGGTCCTGCACAACACCGTCGTCAAGAATGGCGACGCGCTCGGCATCTACACGTCCGACGTCTTCTCGCGGCAGCTCTTCCGCAACAATCTCCTCATCGGCGGACCGGGCGGCGATTACAACGGCTATTCCAGCGGCAGCGGGCGCGTGATGGATCTCGGCGCGGCCGACCCGAGCTGCGACCTCGATTACGACGGGCTCGGCTCCACGCTCGGTACGTTCGAAGGGCGAATCGGCGACGTGCGATTCTCCTCGCTCGAGGAGATGCGCGCAATGACGACCGAGGTCCACGGCGTCCAGGTGGATCTCTCGGTGTTCGCCGCGAGCGTCGCCTATCCGGACAATCCCTTTCCCGAGCGCGAGGTCGCGGATCTGCGCCTGGCGCCGGGCAGCGCCGCGCTCGACGTGGGCGTCGTCATCGCGGGCTTGAACGACACGTTCCGTGGCGGCGCGCCCGACCTCGGCGCCTACGAGCTCGGCGACGCGTTGCCGACGTACGGACCGCGCTAGCTCGACTCGCCGCCGCAACGCTCCCTCTGCCCCGAATGGGGACAGGGCCGGGGTGAGGGCGAGCGTTCGCCCAAGGTCAATTGCCGAGCGACACGTAGCTTCGCACCCACTGGAACCCGAGGATGCCTCGGGACACGGTCAGACGCAGACGCCCTCCCGTCGAGACACCGGGATAGTCGCCGACCTCGAAGACCTCCGTCTCGCCGGGGCGATCCCACGAGGCGACGTCGAGCTCCCATTCTCCTTCGCTGACCGAGTAATCGACGATGGTGGTCTCCACGACGCGGGCGGGAGACTGCGTGATCGTCGCGCGATCGACCATCAGCAAGAGCGGCGTGCCGCCGGGGAGGCACACGAGGAACGAGAGCACGGTGCGTCCGACGAAGGTGCGAAAGCCCGTGGACGTCGGCCGGATTCGCACCGAGAGGTACGAGAGCATCGTCCCGATCACCGAGAGCACGAGCCCGCAGCCCGCGCCGAGGATGAACGGCTGGTAACCGACGAGGCCGGTCACGTCGCGGAGGGTCCAGCTCAGGATGTAGGCGACGATCGACGCGATGGGCAGGCCGGCGGCGACGCCGACCACGAGGATGCAGCCGAGCGTCGAGGTCTTGCCGTCGGCGTCGCGCGGGATCTCCAGCGTGGCCTTCGGCAGGGACTCCAGGAGCCG
The DNA here is from genome assembly GCA_020854145.1 of Deltaproteobacteria bacterium. Taxonomy (GTDB): domain Bacteria; phylum Myxococcota_A; class Polyangia; order Polyangiales; family JADZFZ01; genus JADZFZ01. The sequence continues at coordinate 17,505 of JADZFZ010000151.1, forward strand.
CGCGAACGGCTCGAGGGTCGCCAGGATGACGTCGGGCTCGAACTCGGCCGTGCCGCCGATGGGTCGGGAGAATTGCGCGTCGATCGACTTGGGGCCCACGGTGACGTTCGTCGCGCCGAGGGCCAGGAGCTCCACGACGGCCTGCCGGAGCCCCGGCGAAGCGAGCGTCTCGGCCATGGCGCGCTCGCTGGCCCGCGATTCGACGTACACGTGCCCGTCGAAGGTCGGGTCGCCCGTCTGGAGCTCGCGATTGAGCCCCATCGACTTGCCGTCCTGATCGGCGCTGCCCTCGCGCCGCAGGATGATCGCGGGTCGAGGAGAGACGGAGCGCGTGATCGCGAAGCCGGACACGCTGGTTCCGTGCTTGCCGGTGCTCCAGCTGAACGAGACCGTCAGCTCCGCGTTGCGAACGCGGAAGTGGATTCTCTCGCAGGGATCGTGAATGCCGAATCGCGCCGCGAGAGCACGGAATGCGGGCGGGACCGACTTCTCGCGCGACATCGGCTCGGCGCGGGCGTGGATCTCGACGGGGCCGCTCATCGCGGCGGCATGTTACGCGAGCCGGTTGCACGGTGTGCGCTGCGCGCGTAGGCGACCGTCGTGACGATGCGAATCACGATCCTGGCGCTCCTCTGCTCGGTCGCTGCGTGCGGCAGCAACGTCGTGGTTTCGCCCGCGCCGACGGCGCCTCCGGCCGTCGAAGCGGCGCCCACACCGCCGTTGCTCGACGGCCGACCCGTGAGCGACGTCGCGCTGCGTGCGCTCCATCCGGAGGCCGAGGCGGTGTGGACCGAGCACGCGCGCATCCTCTCCGACCGATTGCCGAGTCGCGGGGTGCGCGACGAGGCCGAGCACCGGCAATTCCTCGCGGACGTCTTCGTGCCGTGGGTCGAGCGACGTCGGACGGGATTGGCCGCGCTGCGCACGCGCGTCGCTCCCTGGACGACGGCACCCGATCCGCGGCTCCGATTGTTCTCCGCGCTCGTCCTCGCGAGCCTCGAGACGGACACGGTGGTCTCCGTTCGTCAGCTGCCGCCGCCCGAGGTCATCGCGCGTATGGCGACGACCGTCGTCGAGTACCGCGCGACGCTCGATCGAGCGATCGCGCCGAACGCAGCGCGCGCGCGCGACCTCTGGGGCATCTGCGTCGCGACGGCGGGCGAGGCGCCGTGGGCCACGCCGTGGATCGAGCCCTGCCGGTCGCGACGCGCGGAGATGGAGCTGCTCGCGGCGGCCGAGACCCAGACGCCCGATGGCTCGCGTCCCACGCGGCGGCAACCCCCGGAGCTGCCCGCGGAGTGCACGGTGGAAGAGACGTGGCGGAGCATCGAGGCACCGCCGCCGCGAATGGGCGCACGACCGGTCGTGGCGGTGACTCACGGCGACGATCCGGAAGAGATTCGGTTCACCCCGCAAGAGCGGGACCGATTGCTCGAGCTGCTCACGGTCGGCGTGCGGCGGTGGCTCCGCGGCCGCCGCGTGCTGCCGCGCGACGACGTTCGTCGTGCCGAGCGCCTCCGATCCGAGCGACGACTGCGCGAGGGCGGACCCGTCTGCGGTCAGGCGCCGCCGCTGGCCGCCATCCTCGCCGAGCGACATCCCCATCTGTGGCTCGCCGAGGTGGATCCCATCTGTTTCTACGCGGATTCACTCCGCGGAGGGGAGCTCGGTCGACAATGCACGCTGCAGATCGACGTGCGCCGCGCGGGCAGCTCCGATCGGACCGGGTTACCGGAAGGCACCAGCGTGGACGTGCCGAACGGCGAATCGGGCGGCGCCGAGGCGTGGCTGCGCGCCGCGGAGACGCTCGGGGTCGCGCGGCCGTCGAGCGTCGGCCTGCTGGGGATGTTGATGGGCCGCGGCGGCGGCTATACGCGATTCAGCGTCCGGGGCGCGTCCGACGACGATCCGTGGCTACGAGTCGGCCCCACGCTGAACGACGCCGAGGAGGCCCTCACTGCGTGTCTGATCGGAAACGGCCTGGCGACCGTGGGTGTCCGATTCGCCGTCTCGCCGACCGGCGACACGAGCGAGGTCCGAATCGAGCCGCGCGCGATGGACGGAGTCTCCGACCCGGACCGATTGTCCCGTTGTGTCGCCGACGCGATCGACGCGCTCGCATTGCCATGCACCCATGACGGTCGTCCCGCCGTGGTGGAGGCGCTCGTCTGCATGTCGCGCTGAACGTTCACGCCCTTCGCTGGACGCTCGGGCGGTCCGCGAGCGTCAGATCGAAGCATCCAGCACGGGCACACCGAACGAATGCAGCACCTCGTCGGCCGTGACGAGGGTGAGCCCCTCGACGCGTGCCTGCGCGACCAGGAGGCGATCGTACGGATCGCCATGGACGAGCGGGAGCCCGAGCACGGCGGTTGCGTGGACTCCACGCACGGCGAGCTCTTCGAAGCCGGCGTCGGTGACGAGCGTGTCCAGAGACTGTCCCGATGCGAGCTTCAGCCGCAGCTTCCCGGCGGACATCTTCAGCGCGATCTCGAGCAGCGAGGCCGCGCTCACGTACACGGCGTCGGCGCGCTGCATACGTCGTCTCGCGGCGCGACCCAGACGAGCGCTCCCTTCGACGGCCCAGAGGAAAGCGTGGGTGTCGAGGAGGAGCTTCAAGGTCGGCGGCGCTTCTTCGGAGGCTCGATCGGCGCCTCGTACCACCGTGCGAGCTCCGCGCGGTCCATCGGAGCGTCCCAATCGGGCGCGTAGTGAACCTTCCCGGCGAGGATGCCGAAGCGAATCTTGGGCCTGGCCTCGACGAGGGGAGCGAGGCGCGCGACCGGCCGGCCAGCACGGGCGATCACGATCTCCTCTCCACGCGCGGCTTGGTCCACCAAGCGCGAGAGGTGCGTCTTGGCTGCATGGATGTTGACGACGAGCGCCACGATCCGAGCTTAGTCCAGTCGGACCCGGTCGTCGACGATCGGACGAGCACGCGTGCGGTGCAGAATGGGGCTGCTCGTCAGGCGCGGTCGAGGAACGGAAGGACGGCGTGCACGAATGCATCGGTCGCGTCCACGTGCGCGAAGTGGCTCGCGGCCTCGAGCCAGACCATGTCGGCCGACGGCAACAACCGCGCGAGCCGCTCGCCGACGACCGGCGGGACCATGGGATCGCGACGCGCGTACACGAGGCGCAAGGGAATCGGGAATCGTCCGTCGAGGTCCGCGAGCGCGCGCTCGAAGACGCGCATCTCCGAAGCTGCCAGCGTGTCGGCCAGGTAATGGGCGAATGCCTTTCGACCGGCCGGGGTGCAGAGCGGTGCCGCGTACTCGCGGGTCTCTTCGCGCGATTTCAGCGACTCGTCGTAATAGTGCACGTTGCGAAAGACCCACCGTTCGGGATCGTGGCGGACGAGGCCGTCGAGGATCCGTTCCGCACCCGGGAATCCGAACGCGACCTCGAGCGCGTTGTTCCGGAAGGTCGCGAGGCCCGGCGAATGGAGATTGACCAATCGGCCCATC
>JADZFZ010000152.1 GCA_020854145.1 Deltaproteobacteria bacterium
ATCGTGGGAGCCGGAGGGCTCGGCTCGCCCGTCGCGTGGTTGCTCGCGCAATCGGGCGTCCGCCGATTCACCCTCGCGGACGACGACGTGGTCGCGCTCGACAATCTCCACCGGCAAATCCTCTATCGCGACGAGGACGTCGGGCTGCCGAAGGTCGAGGTCCTCGCGCGTCGTCTTCGCACGGCGGGAGCCACCGACGTCGAGACGATGGGCCGAGTCGTCCCGGAGACCGCGGCTGCCGCCGTCTCGGACCACGACCTCGTCGTGGAGGGCGCGGACAACTTCGCGACCAAGTTCCTGGTCGCCGACGCTTGCGGCATCGCGCGCGTCCCCTGCGCACAGGCGGGCGTCGTGCGGCGCTCGGGTTGGGCGCTGCTGGCCGATGGGGCGGGCGCGCACGCGTGCCTCCGCTGCCTCTTCGAAGACGTGCCCCGCCACGCGGACACGTGCTCGGAGGCCGGAGTGGTCGGACCGCTCGTGGGCGTGATCGCCGCGCTGCAGGCCCGGTTGGCGTTGCGGGCGCTCCTGGGCGATGACGTCGCCGGGACGCTTCATGCGTTCGACCTCGGCCGCGATCGCGAGCCGCGCACCACCCGCGTCCGCGCGCGACGGGATTGCCCGCTCTGCGGCACCCACGACATCGCTTCGATCCGCGAAGACCGCTATCTCTCCGGCTGCACGGCCGACGTCGCCGACGTCGGGCTCGCCGCATCGGCCCCGACTCACGAGCCAAGAGGATTGCCCGCATGACGACCGTCCAAGTTCGCATCCCCACGCCCCTCCGCACGTTGACCGGCGGGAAAGACGAGATCGCCGTCACCGGCACCACGGTGGCCGAGGTGCTCGACAATCTCGACAAGGCGCACCCCGGGATCAAGGACCGAATCTGCGACGAGAAAGGCAGCGTCCGCCGGTTCATCAACGTCTTCGCGAACGACGAGGACATTCGCTTCCTCGACAATCTCAAGACCGCGCTGAAGGACGGCGACTCGATCTCCATCGTCCCGGCCATCGCGGGCGGCCGATAGACATTGTCGCTCGGGGAGCACGATCGGCGCCGCTACGCGCGGCACCTGGCAATCGCCGAGCTGGGCGAATCGGGACAGGAGCGCCTGCTGGCGACCACCGTCCGCCTCGCCCCGACCGCACACCCGTTCGCGGCAGAGGTCGCCGGGCGTTATCTCGCGGCCTCGGGCGTCACGGTCGCCGAATCCGGACGGTGCGCCTTCCCCGTGCTCCTCGCGTCGCCGGGCGAGATCACTGCGCGCGCCACGCGCAGCGAGCTCGAGCGGGTGGAGGCCGCGCTCGCAGGGACGCTGGCCGCGCTCGAAGTGGTGCGCGGCGTGGTCGGCTGGGAGACTCGAAGGCGGCAGCCCCTCTCTCCCCTCGTCGGGGACAGGCCTGCCCCGAGCTCCGCCGAGGGGGCCGGGGTGAGGAGTGACGCGGCGCCGACGGAGAAGCCCCGATGACCGAGGTCATCGTCCGTCGCCCCGGGTTCCGGCGCGTCGACTCGGTGGTCGAGACGATTGGCCAGACGCCGCTCGTCCGATTGCGTCGTCTCGAGAAAGAGTGCCCCGGTGTCGAGCTCTACGCGAAGCTCGAGTACCGCAATCCCGGCGGCTCCGTGAAAGACCGGCCCGCGCTGCAGATCGTGCAGGACGCGCTCGCGAGCGGTCGGCTCACGAAGGACAAGATCCTCATCGACGCGACCAGCGGGAACACGGGCGTCGCATACTCCCTGCTCGGCGCGGCGATGGGATTTCCCGTGACGCTCGTCATGCCGTCGAACGTCACGCAGGCGCGCAAGCTCGTGACCCGCGCCTTCGGCACGCAGATCGTGTCGAGCTCGCCGATGGAGGGATCGGACGGCGCGATTCGATTGTGCAAGAAGCTCGTCGAGGAGAATCCCGACCGCTATTTCTACGCCGACCAGTATTCGAACGACTCCAACTGGCGGGCGCATTACCTCGGCACCGGAGTGGAGCTCCTCGAGCAGCTCGGCGACAAGCTCACGCACTTCGTGACGGGGGTCGGAACGAGCGGGACGATCATGGGAACCACGCGGCGGCTCCACGAGCGTACGCCGCGCGTGCACTGCATCGCCGCCGAGCCGGCCGAGGCGCTGCACGGCCTCGAGGGGCTCAAGCACATGGCGTCCAGCATCGTCCCCGCAATCTGGGATCCCGGCGTGCCGGACGAGATCATGCCCATCGGCACGGAGGACGGCTGGAACATGGCCGACCGGCTCGCCCACGACGAGGCCCTGCACGTGGGCCATTCGTCGGGGGCCAACGTGTTCGCCGCGCTGCAGGTCGCGAAGCGCATCGGCGAAGGGTGCGTCGCCACCGTGCTCTGCGACCGCGGCGACCGGTACTTCGCACCGATGCGTTGGGAGAAGTTCTACGAATGGTAGAGACGTCGCCATTCGCGGCCGCGTGGGTTCGGGGCGGCCTCCGATTGCCCCGCAGCGTGCTCCGCGAGGTGCAGGCGCACGTGCTCGCGGAGTACCCGAGCGAAGCGTGCGGGTATCTCTTCGGGCCCGCGGATGATCCCCCTGCGCTCGCCGGCGCCGTGCGCGAGCGGAACGAAGCCGACCGCTATCACGCGCTCGATCCGGTCACGTTCCCGCGGACGAGCCGGACCTACTTCAAGATGAACGAGCTGCGGCTGGGTCGCGCCTTCGACGACCGCGAGAAGGCGGCTGAGCCCATCAAGGTCATCTATCACTCCCATTGCGACGCGGGCAGCTACTTCAGCCAGGAGGACGCGGACACCTTCGCGTCGCCGCCTCCCGACGGCGGGCCGCGACAGCTCATGTGGCCCACGTCGTTTCTCGTGGTGAGCGTGAAGAGCGGAGTCGTCGCCGATCACACGTTGTGGGCCTGGTCGCAGACCGAGCAGCGGTTCGTCGAGGCCGGGCTCGAGATCGTGGACGACTGATGGCCGACATCGAGGACATCCGCTGTGACCTTCTGATCCTGGGCGGTGGCGCGGCCGGTTGTGTGGCTGCGGTCGAGGCCAAGGAGCTGGCGCCGGACCTCGACGTGGTCGTCATGGAGAAGGCGCACGTCTATCGCTCGGGGTGCCTCGCGGCCGGCATCAGCGCGCTCAATGCGTACCTCACCGAGGGCGAGACGGCCGAGTCCTTCCTCCGATACGTGATTCGCGACAGCTGCGACGTCGTGCGCGACGACCTCGTGCTCACGATGGCGCGGGAGCTGAACACGCAGGTGCACCGCGTCGAGAGCTGGGGGTTGCCCATCCCGCGCGACGAGGTCGGTCGTTACCTCAAACGCGGGCGCGCGAGCATCAAGATCTTCGGCGAGCGATTGAAGCCCATTCTCGGCCGACGCGCCGAGGCGAGCGGCGCGCGGATCCTCAATCGCGTCAATGCGACGGGATTGGCCGTCCGTCGCGGCCGCGTGATCGGCGCCTACGGATTCTCGGTCCGCGACGCGCAGTTCTACGCGGTGCGCGCGCGTGCGGTGCTGGTGTGCACCGGCGGCGCGGCCGGGCTCTATCGTCCCAACAATCCCGGCGCGGCCAGAAGCCGCATGTGGTACTCGCCCTACAACACGGGCGCGGGCCTCGCGATGGGCGTTCGCCGCGGCGCCGAGATGACGTCTTTCGAGAATCGGTTCATCCCGCTCCGCATCAAGGACTCCATCGCGCCGACGGGCGAGATCGCGCAGTGGCTCAAGGCCAAGCAGATCAACGCGAAGGGCGAGGCCTATCTGGGCAAGTACTACGAGCACCTCGGGGGCGAGAAGATGCGCA
>JADZFZ010000153.1 GCA_020854145.1 Deltaproteobacteria bacterium
GCACCTCGGGGGCGCGAATCATCCCGATGTCGGTGAGGAAGGCGGGCACGTATGCGGCCATCGGCGCCTTCTTCATGAGCGTCAGCGCCTCGGGGCCGAGGTGGTAGACGAAGCGAACGTCGAGCGTCGAGTAGACCGTGTCCTTGCTGCCGAGGACGCGACGCAAGAGGTCGAGGTCGTCGTCGGCGAAGACGTAGCGGTCGAGGTACGTGTACGGGCCGGGGCTCTGGCACTTCCGCGCCTTGCTGCCCTCGCAGACCATCTCGACGCCGTTCGTCAGCTCCCAGCTCTCCGACTTGCCCACGGCGGCGATCGCCACACGCACGCGCTCGTAGAGCCTGCGCAGCCGGTCGCGCTGGTCGGCTGCACGCTCCGGCGCGAGGCGAAGGAACAGGAAGCCCAGCACGAACGCCATGCCGCCTCCCTTGCGGTCGGGGCCGCTCGTCTCGACGAGCCAGCGCGCGTCGGGCAGCGCCTCGAGGGCCTCGAGGATCGCCTCCACCACGACCTCCGTGCCGACCATCGCCTCGAGGACGTAGACGAGCGACTCGAAGCGCGCGAGGAAGGTGCAGCCCGGAGTCGCGACCGTCCGGTGGAGCAGCTCGCGCGCTTCGTCCGCGAGGACGGGCCCGCCTTGCGCCACGGCTGCCGCAGGCACCTCCATGTTCGTCCACGCCTGGAACTCCTTCGAGCGTGCGGCGCGGACGAAGTGCTCAGCCACCTTGCGCGGCCAGTCGATGCGGTAACGCGCGTGGATGGAGGCGGGCCTGTTGACCACCTTGAGCGCCGCCGCAGCGGGCTTGCGATCGTCGGCGTGTCCGTCGACGAGGCGCGCGAGGTGCGGGTACCCACGTGCGAGAAGAACGTCGTCGGCAGGGTCGAAGCACAGCGTCTTGATCGCGCTCACGACGCCACGCTACGCCGAAGCGGAGGGTGGCGTCGATCGAGCTGCGCGGTCGCGGACCCGCGTGGCAGTCTCCGTTGCGCGTGGTGGATCGCGCTCGATCGAAGGCTCGGGGACGCCGCGCGGCACGCCCGGGACGTGATCCGTCGCGCGGCCCGAGCGCGTTCTCGCTCGCGCGCACCCATCGGCCGACACCGATCGTGGAGGCCGACGAGGCTCGGATCGATCGCCTCTGCGAGGAGCGCGAGGCATGGATCTTCGAGCTCGCGTGGGACGGCCATCGCGTCACCGTCGCGCGCGTGGACGACGACGTGCGCATCGTGTCGGCCGACGGTCGCGATTGGAGCGCGACGTTTCCCGCGCTCGTGCGCGCGCTCTGCGCGCTGCCCACGAGCCCGCTGGTGATGGAAGGCCATCTGTGCGCGCTCGACGAGAGCGGACGACCGTCGTTCGATGCGCTGCGCAGGTGCGTCTCCGATCCGAAGCACGGTCCGGTGGTGCTCGCGGCCTGGGACGTCTTCGTCGTCGGAGCCGACGACCTCGGCGCGCAGCCGCTCGAAGCGCGACGTGCGCGTCTCGCGACGATCCTGGCGGCGGCGTCGCCGTCGCTTCTGCTCTCCGAGTCGCTCGACGGAGACCCGCGCGCGCTGCTCGGGCGCCTGCGCGCGATCGGGGTGCGGGGTCTCGTGGCACGCCCGCGGGCGTCGCTCGGTCCGGCCGCGACGAGCCCGCTCCAGTGGTGGTGCCTCTCGACGGATGCGCAGAAGCCGGTGCGGTGGGATCGCAGCCTCTCGCCAGCCGCGTCGGTGACGAACCGGGACAAGGTGCTCTATCCGCGCGACGGGCTCACGAAGGCGGACGTGGTCGCGTACTACGCGCACGTCGCGCCCGTCCTGCTGCCGTACCTGCGCGATCGCGGCGTCGTCGCGCAGCGTTGGCCCGACGGCATCGACGCGTTCACGTGGTACCAGCACCGTCCGCCGCCGCGCGCGCCGGACTACGTGCGCGGCTTCTCGTTCGACGGCGATCGACGTCTCTTGCTCGAGGACCGCGAGGCGCTGCTCTGGATGGTCAACCAAGCGGCGCTCACGTTCCACGGCTGGACGAGCCGCACGCGCTCGGTGCACGAGCCCGACTGGGCGATCCTCGATCTCGATCCCGGCGAAGCGACGCGGTGGGAGCAGACGATCGAGGTCGCGCTCGCCGTGCGCCGGCTGCTCGAGCTGCTCGACCTGCCGAGCGTGCCGAAGACGAGCGGCAAGAAGGGCCTGCACGTGCTCGTGCCGCTCGCCCCGGGCCACGACATGGCGTCGGCGCAGTCGCTCGCGCGTCACGTGGCGTCGCTCGTCGCGCGTCTCGCGCCCGACGTCGTGTGCCTCTCGGCAGAGCCCGAGGAGCGGCGCGGTCGTCTCTATCTGGATCACCAGCAGGGTTACCCCGGCAAGACGCTGGTGCTCCCGTACGCGCTCCGTGATCTCGACGGAGCGCCGGTCTCGACGCCGCTCGCGTGGGACGAGGTGACCCCGCGGCTCGACCCGGGCGCGTTCACGTTGCGCACGCTCGCCCGTCGGCTCGATCGCGTGGGCGACCTCGCGCGCCCGCTGCTCGGCCCCGGCGTATCGATCGCTGCGGCGCTCGCGCGCCTATCCCGCTCGTCGGCACCTTGATCCGGTGGGCGCGCGCTCCAGAGGCGAGGCCACGAGCTCGACCGCCAGGCGCACCCGCCACGCCCATCGCGAGCACGACACGGATGTCGTGAAGACGTCGCGGGCAGGACGTGCGATCGATGCTCGTGCCCGACTTCGCGCGATGGCACGACGCGCGCTTGGCGGGCGTCGCATGTCGGGGTGGTCCGTGGCTCGCGCCTTCGCGCCGTGGGTGATCATGCTCGTTGCGTGCAGCGACTCGGCCGCGCGTGACGACGACGCCGCCCTCGACGGGCCCCAGGACCCGCGCGAGGCAGGGCCGATCGATCGCGACGCTTCCACGAGCGAGGGGGGCGCCGACTCCGGCCCCGCCGACCCGCCCGACGCAGCACGCGTCGAGACCGACGCCGGCGAGACGTGCCCCCTCGGGAGCTGTCCACCGTCGATCCCGACGATCGCGGTGGGGCACGGGCATGCGTGCGCGATCGACGACGGTGCGCTCGTCTGCTGGGGCGCCCGCCTCGACGCAAGCCCGTACAACTACGACCCGGGTGAGCTGCCCCA
>JADZFZ010000154.1 GCA_020854145.1 Deltaproteobacteria bacterium
CGCATGCGGATCGACTCGCATCCGACGAGATCCTGCCATGCCTCGGCGGCGCGCACGCAGTGCCCGACAGAATCCCGCCTGGGTGGAGCGTCGGTCGCTGAGGGGCGTCTCAGGCGCGGCCGCTGGATCGCTCTTCGCGGAGCAGGGAGGCCAGCTCGCGCATCAGCTCGTCGCGGCGGCGGCGATAGGTCTTGGGGCCTACGTCGTTCGACGCGTGCGCGCGCTCGAGCGCTTCGATCTGATCGAGCAGCACGGACTTCTCGCGCGCGAAGGTCGCCGCACGGGCCCGCGGATCCTTCGTCGAGCCGAAGAAGAGATAGGCGAACCCGCCCGCCACCACGAGGAGCGCCACGAGGAGCGCGATCCACCGACCGCCGCCGGGGCCGGGGATGCCGGTGAGCCGGATCTCCAGCACGTCGAACTCCGGCGCGCCCGGCCGTCGCGACAGCCGGCTACCCAGGATTCGCCTGCCGTCGTCCTCCATCTCCTGCAGCGGCGGGAAGCCCTCGACCTCGGCGGTCATGCCGCGCGCAGCCTCGATCAGCACCTCGTAGATCACGGTCCGGAACGGGACGTCGGTGCGCAGCGTGAAGTCGCTGCCCGAGTACGGCACGTGGAACCCGTAGACGACGCGCGACTCGCCCGGCGGCATGGAGCCCGCGATGATCGCGCCGTGCTCGTCGGCCGACACGCGCAGGTCCGACATCGTCGGCTCGTTCTGGAAGGCGGTGAAGCCGGGCGGGAAGCCGATCCGCACGCCGCGCGCGGGCAGCACCCACGTCTGCTCGTCGAAGTTGACGAGCTGCATGGACTGCGAGACCACGAGACGCTCGTCGCGGACCTCGATGGTCGTCCGTCCCGCGAAGAGGAGCACCTTCTGGCCCGAGCGCGTGACGCCCGTGCGTGCGATGCGGACGCGATAGCCGCGATCCGGAGGAAGCTGGAACGGCTCGGCGCCGAAACGTGCGCCCTGGTAGAGCACGCTCGCCCGGTAGGCTTGCTCGCTGCCCGTGGCGAGGCCGCGCCACTCGAAGGTGCCGTCCGCGCGCGTGGTGCCGCTCACCCGCTCGCGGCGCTCCATGCCGCCGAGCGTGCCGAGCTCCACGCGTTCGTTCGCGAGGGGCCGGCCTTCGGCGTCGACCACGGTGATGCGCACGACGCCCGCGGGGATGGCGCGATCGGGCATGGCCGAGGACGGAGGCGGCTGGGGCAACGCGAGCCCTTCGCCGCGGCCGCCGCCTCCACCGCCGTGAGGGTCACCGCCTTGCGCGCCCCCAGCGGCGCCGTCGTCGGAAGGAGGTGCGCCGCCACCGCCGCCGATCGGGGGGTGCCCCGGAGGGAGCGGCTCTTCGTGGTCGTCATTCGAGTCGCCCGTGGGCGCAGGGCCGGCGCCGCCGATCGGCGGATGCCCCGGAGGGAGCGGCTCTTCGTGGTCGCCGGGCGGGGCCTCGCCGCCGGGTGCCTCGTCGCCGGGCGCGACCGAGGGATGGCCCGGAGGGACCGGCTCGGGCTCGTCCGGGGCCGGCGGCGCCTTTTGCGCTCTGTCGGTTCGGCCGGGGGTGCCCGCCGGCCGCTCCGGCGCGCTCGGCGAGCCGCTCGGTGCCTGTGCGAGCACGCCGCCCGCCATCACGAACGCGACGGAGGCGATCACGATGGCGCGAATCGACCGGCGCCGAAGGGCTTTCGTCACTGCGCTCTCACGCATTGGCCGCCTCGAGACGCGTACCGCACTTCTTGCAGAACGCGGCGTCCTCGTCGTTGACCGTCGAGCAGCTCTCGCACGCGCGAGCCGCGGACTTTGCGCTCGTTGCTTTCGACGACTCTGCGCCCACGCCCCGTCCCTCGCCGACGGTCTTGCTGCGCTCGTCGGGCTCGGGGCGAACGGCGGGAGTCGACGAGGGGCGGGCCTCGGGCTCCGGCGACGCGGTCGCCTCGGGCTCCGGCGACGCGGTCGTCTCGGGCTCCGACGACGCGGTCGTCTCGGGCTCCGACGACGCGGTCGTCGCGGGCTCCGGCGACGCGGGCGTCTCGGCCGTCGCGCTCGACTCCGTATCTGCCGTCACGCCCGACGGCGCGTCCTCCGAAGGGCCGGTCGGCGTCACGCCGCGCTTCCTCAGGTGCGCGGCCACCAAACGCTCTGCGTCCTCGCGGTAGGGCGCGACGCTGCCGTCGAGCTGCTGCAGCACGCGCCGTGCGCGGCCGCGGTACTGCGCCTCGAGACGCTTGTAGTCCTCTTCGCTGACCTTGCCGTGCTGTCGCTCGGCCTCGAGATCGCGGAGCGCGACGAGGAGCGCGCGCTTCTCGTCGAGGAGCGTCTGCTGGTCCTCGGGCAACACGTGCGGCACGGTGTCGTCCACGCTCGCATCGCCGAAGACCGCGGCGAAGCTGCGCGAGAAGAGGAACACGGCCGTCACGAGCGACGCGCCGCAGAGCGCCATGAAGACCAGCGGCAGCGTGTCGGTCACTTGTCGTCCTCGAGCATGCGGGAGAGCTCGTCGTCGATCCGCCGGTCTTCGCTTCCGCCCGCAGCCGGGGTGCTCGCCTTCGCCTCGGCCGCGTTGGCCACGGCGCTGCGCCGCAGCCACTTGCGCGCCAGCAGCCCGACGCCGACCGCACCCGCCGCGATGGCGGCGATGGGCACGACGTAGATGATCCGGTCGATGCCCTTGTCCTCCGGGACCGTGAGCGCCTTGGCGCCGTGACGCCCGCGCCACGTGCCGCGGATCTCGCCGACGCTCATGCCGGACGCGAGCATCCGGCGGACCTCCGCGCGACCCTCCTCCGCCCAGCCGCACGCGCAAGTCGAGAGCGACAGGCGCGCGCACGTGCCGCACATGCAGTTGAGCTGGTCGAAGAGCCGGTGCTCCTCGTCGTTGTGGATCTCGACGTGGCCGGCGTGGAGCGAGCTCGAGTCGTCGGCGCGCGACGCGGCCGCCCAGCCGAGCACGCCGAGCACGACGAGCGCGCCCGCGACCGCGGCGACCGTGGTCTTTCGGGAGCGTCCGCGATCGGGCGAGCCCCGCTCGAGCCACGCGAGCACCTCCGTCACGCTCGGGAAGGCACTGATCGCGGTGCCGAGCAGCAGCACGAGCCCGCCGATCCAGATCCACACGACGAGCGGGTTGAAGTGCGCGCGCAGCGTGGCGCGGCCCGTCTCGCGGTCGATGGCCCCGAGCACGACGTACAGGTCGTCGCGCGCGCTCGTGAGGATGTCGACCTCGGTGGTCGGGCTCTCGGGGTGCGTGCGGTACTGGAACTTCGCCGGGTGAAGCCGCCCCACCTCGCGTCCGTCGCGGAAGACCGTCACGTTCGCGAACGTCATGCGCTTGTTCGGGTCGACGCGCTCGGACGCGTTGTCGTAGCGGATGTCGTAGTCGTGCACGCGCATGCGCTCGCCGCGGTCGAGCGAAGCCTCCGTCTTCGAGCCGTAGACGCCGCCCGTCCAGCCGATGAACATGAGCACGATGCCGATGTGCACGACGTAGCCGCCGTAGCGGCGGCGGGCCTTGCGCACGAGGTTCACGAGCGCGAGGGCGGGGTTCTCCTTCGTGCTCTTCATGCGCGTGCGGACGCCTTGGACGAACTCCTGCGTGACCGTCGCCACGACGAACCCGCAGAGCGAGAACGCGACGAGCGGCAGCACCGACGCGATGCCGGCGAGCGCGCGACCCACCGTCGTGTCGTAGATGTCCTCGCCGGGCACGACGGCCGGGAAGCCGATCGCGTCGCCGAAGACCAGGTGCAGCACGCCCACGAGCAGTCCGCTCCCGGCGGGGATCGCGAAGGCGCGCAGGAGGTTCTTGCCGGTCGCCTTGCGCCACGCGATCAGCGGCCCGACGCCCGTCAGGAAGAGCAGGATGAGGCCGAGCGGCGCCATCCACTTGTTGTAGAAGGCGGGCCCGACCGAGACGGGCTCGCCCCGGATGAGCTCGCTGATGAGCGGGTAGGTGGTGGCGCCCGCGACGAACAACATGGAGCCGAGCAGGATCCAGTTGTTCACCATGAACGCGAACTCGCGCGAGAGCACCGAGTCGAGCCGGCTCTCCGAGCGCAGCTTCGGCAGCCGCACGACCACGAGCACGATGCAGAACACGATCGCGATGCCGAGGAAGACGAGGAAGTAGCTGCCCAGGTCGCTGCGCGCGAACGAGTGGACGCTCGCGATGAGGCCGCTGCGCGTCAGGAACGTGCCGAAGATCGTCATGAGGAACGTGATGATCACGAGGCTCACGTTCCAGACCTTCAGCATCCCTCGGCGCTCCTGGATCATCACCGAGTGCAGGAACGCGGTGGCCGTGAGCCACGGCATGAACGACGCGTTCTCCACGGGATCCCAGGCCCAGTAACCGCCCCAGCCGAGCTCCTCGTACGCCCAGATCGAGCCGAGGAGGTTCCCCGTCGAGAGGAACATCCAGGCGACGATCGCCCAGGTGCGCACGGCGTAGATCCACTCCTCGTTCAAGCGGCCCGTGACGAGCGCCGCGATGACGAACGCGAAGGGGATCGTCGGGCCGATCATGCCCATGTAGAGGTTCGGCGGATGGATCACCATCCAGTAGTTCTGGAGCAGCGGGTTGAGCCCTTCGCCGTCGGCCGGCGCGCCGCTGACGCTCATCGCGAAGGGGTTGGCCGCGAAGAGCATCATCACGGTGAAGAACGCCATGATCGCGGCGATGGTCGCGATGATGTACGGCTGCAGCTGCTGATAGCGGTTACGTAACCAGACCACGCATGCGGTCGTGTAGCCGCCGAGGATGAAGAGCCACCAGAGGAGCGACCCGTCCTGTCCACCCCAGAGCGAGGTGACCAGGTAGTACCAGGGCATCGATCGGTCGCTGTACCGCGCGACGTAGCGGATTCGGAAGTCGTGGGTCTGGAACGCGTATGCGAGCGCGAAGGTCGCCAGAGCGATCAGCGCGCACGTGCCCAGGATGCTCGAGCGGGCGGCGACGAGCAGCCGGGGCCGGCCTCGACCCGCCGCGAGCGACACCGCGAACGTGTAGGCGGTGCCGATGAGGACGAGGTAGAGGACGAGCGTCCCGAACTCGGAAAGATTGGTCGGGATCACGACGGTCGGACCATAGCAGCAATGTGCGGGCCGCGCGCCGCGGGAGCACGGGCGTGCTCGAGCGGCTCGGCGACCCGGGGCGTGCGCGCCCCGCGTCGAGGGCGGCAAGCCGCAAGCCGTTCGCGCAGCCGCGCGCGGAGCGCCGAAGGGAATGCGCGCGGATGCCGCGTCGTTGTGGGCTCGAGACGGCCATTGACGGCGCTGCTGTGCGAAGGGACGATCGGGGCCGTGCGTGCCGCGGCCGTCGCGTGTGCTGTCGCTGCGTGCCTCGCGGCGGGGTCTGTCGCGCGCGCGCAGGACGACGAGCACGAAGGCGAGGGCAGCGAGGACATCGCCGCGTGGGAGACCTCGGTCGAGCCGGAGGAGGAGGACGCGAGCGACGCCTGGTCGTCGTTCGGCGACGCGGACCTGCCGCTGCTCGACGAGAACGGCGTCGAGATCGTCGAGACCGCGAGCTTCGAGGGCATCGAGCCGATGGCGTGCCTCGCGTCGGTGCCCTGGTGCGACGGGCCTCGCGCCGTTCCCGATCCCGTGGGCGAGCCCGATCGGCTCGCCTCGCGCCTCGGTCTCGGGACGCGCAACGCGGCCGGCCTGCTGCTCACGCGCGCGCCTCGAGGCTCTTGGGTGGCCGCCGCCCCCGGCGGCCCGCTCGGCTCGTTGCTCTACCCGGTGCGCAACGGTCACATGGGCCGTGGCGTGGGCGCCGGGCGGCGACGCCAACACGCGGGCGTCGACATCGGAGCACCACCCGGCACGCCGATCCGCGCGGCCGCCGATGGCCTCGTCGCCTACAGCGACAATGGGCTGCGCGGCTACGGCAACGTCATCATCCTCGTCCATCGCGGAGGCTGGGTGACGCTCTACGCGCACTGCGAGCGCACGCTGGTGTTCGCGGGTCAGCGCGTGCGTCGGGGCGAGACCATCGGTCACGTGGGCTCGACCGGGCTCGC
>JADZFZ010000155.1 GCA_020854145.1 Deltaproteobacteria bacterium
ACGTGCACGTGCTCGCTCAACTGCGGCAACGGCGCGATCGACGTGGGCGAGACGTGCGATCCGCCGAGCATGCCGAGCTGCGCGTCGCCGACGTATTGCACGAGCACCTGTCAGTCGATGACGCGCCCGACGGTGGCCGAGACGTGCAACGGGATGGACGACAACTGCAACGGGATGATCGACGAAGGGCTCCGCGACATCTGCTTCGAGTGCAACCCGTCGTGCACCGTGGGCTCGGCGCCGCCGCCCACCGGCTGGACGCCCGGACCGACCAACTCGTCGGGCGTCATCGTCGACATGGGCGGCGCGCTGACCCTGGGACGACGGATGTCGGAGTCGTATGCGGTGTGGATCGCCAACATGGACGAGGGCACCGTCTCGAAGCTCGACTCGCGCACGGGCCAGGAGATCGCGCTCTACCCGACGGTCAACAACATGGCCCCGGCCGGCTCGCGGCCCTGGAACGAGGCCTGTAACTGGAGCAATCGGGGCAACTGCCCCTCGCGTACGGCCGTCGATCAGAACTTCGATGCGTACGTCGCCAACCGCGCCTTCGGCAGCCAGGGCACGGTCACGAAGTACGCGAACGCGGAACGCGACTGCGTCGATCGCAATCTCAACGGCGTCATCGACACGAGCCGCGACCTCAACGGCAACGGCGTGATCGATCGCGGCACGGCGGAGTTCGTGGGCCTCACCGACGAGTGCATCGTCTGGACGGCCGCCGTCGGCGGGAGCAACGCCGTGCCGCGCGCGCTCGCGGTCGGCACGGCCTTCGACACGGCCTTCGTCGGCGACGTCTGGGTCGGCCTCTACAACACCGCGCAAGCGTGCCGCCTCAGCCCGGCCACGGGCGCGCTCATCGGGTGCGTCTCGCTGACGCGCCCGGGAGGAAGCACGTTCTACGTCTACGGCGCCGCGGCCTACCGCGACGGGCGCATCTTCTTCACGCGCCTCGGCTGGGGCAGCGATCGACCGACCGACATCCTCGCGTGGGTCAACCCGACGACCATGACGACCGGCTGGGCGTCGAACGCGGTCGCGCCCGTCGGCGGCGGCTCGTACGGCATGGCCGTCGACGGCAACGATCACGTGTGGGTCGCCGGCGCGCACTCGACCGAGCTCAAGCGCTACGACGTGCCGACCGACACGTGGATCGACGTCTTGCCATCGCGCGCCGGGTGTCCAGCGTCGTCGCTGCCACGAGGCGTGTCGGCGGACGCGACGTACATCTGGAGCGCGGACTTCGATCGAAACGTCGTGTGGCAGATCCGTATCTCGGACAACGCCACGATGAACTGCTGGCCGCTACCCGCCGGCATCACCGGCGCGATCGGGACCGGCGTGTCGTTCGACGGCTCGGTGTGGGCCATCAGCCAACCGCAGAGCCGCGCCGTGCGCATCGCCGTCACCGACCCGGTGGCGGGCACCGGCGTGACCACGAGCCATCCCGTCGGCCTCCACCCGTACACGTACAGCGACTTCATCGGCTTCGGGCTCAACACGTTCGCGGAGCCTCGCGGCTACTACCGCTACGTGGTCACCGGTTGCGACCCCGCGCAGGCGACGCGCTGGCAGGGCATCCGGTTCACGGGCGAGGTGCCTCCGATGACGAGCGTCGAGTTCTACGTGCGCTCGTCGAGCACCATGGCGGGGCTCGCCGGCGAGGCGTGGATCGGCCCCTTCACGGGCAACCCGGCGAACCTGCAGGCCGCGCCGGGGCCCGTGCCCGACGGGCGATTCCTCGAGGTCGAGGTCCGGTTGAGCACGAGCGATCGCGGAGCCGCGCCGCGGGTGTTCTCGATCGACGTCGCCAACACCTGCATCACGCCCGGCTGAGTGACTGGCGGGGGCTCACGCCGCCCCCGCGGCCCCGGGCCGGTAGGAGGAGGGCGTCGCGCTACGAGAGCGACCCCTCCTGCGAGGGCCCCGCGCGAGTCTCAGCGACCGAGCCAGTCGGCGACCCTCTCCGCGACGGCTTTGCCGTTCAGGCCGAAGGCCTCGCGGAGCTGCTTCTCGGGCGCGCTCGCGCCGAACGTGTCGATGCCGAGGGCGAGCCCGTCGGAGCCGACGATCCCGCGCCAGGGCAACGTCACGCCCGCTTCGAGCGACGCACGCGGCAGTCCCTTCGGCAGCACCTGCTCGCGATAGGCCGCGTCCTCCGCGAGGAACCTGTTGACGCTCGGCATCGAGACGACGCGCAGGGTGACCTCGCGCGCCGCGAGCTCCTTGCGCGCCTCCATCGCGACGGCGACCTCGCTGCCGGTCGCGATCAGCACCGCGTCCGCGCGCTCCTGCGGGTCGGTCACGACGTAGCCGCCGCGCCAGACGTCGCGCCGATCGAAGCCCTCGCGGCGCGCGAGGGCGGGCGCCTTCTGGCGCGTCAGCGCGGTGGCCACCGGGCCTTGCGCGCGCATCGCGATCCACGCCCACATCATCGCGGTCTCGAGGCCGTCGGCCGGCCGCCACACGTCGAGATCCGGGATGACCCGCAGCGCCCAGAGGTGCTCGATCGGCTGGTGCGTCGGGCCGTCCTCGCCGAGCAGCACGCTGTCGTGCGTGAACACGAAGACGCTGCGCTGCTTCATCAGCGCGGCGAGCCGGATGCTCGGGCGCATGTAGTCGCTGAACACGAGGAACGTCGCGCCGATCGGCAGCCAGAAGCCGTGAAGCGCCAGCCCGTTCACGAGCGCTCCCATCCCGTGCTCGCGCACGCCGAACGCGATGTTGCGACCGCTCGCGTCGGCGCTCGTCACGTACGATGCGCCCTCGACGAGGTTGTTGTTCGACTCGGCGAGATCGGCCGAGCCCGAGACGAGCGACGGCACCTCGCGCGCGACGACCTGGATCGCCTTGCCCGACTGCGCGCGCGTCGCGAGGTCGTCGGCCACGGGCACCGCACGAACGAGTCGCTCGTCGAGGTCGTCCGGGGCACGTCGGGCGAGCATCGCGTCCCACCGAGCCGCGAGCTCCGGATGAGCCGCCCGCCACGGTTCCATGCGCGAGCGCCACGCGTCGTGCGCGCGCTCGCCTTCGCGACGCCGCGCGTCGAACACCGCGCGGACCTCGTCGGGCACGAGGAACGCCGGCTCGACGGGCCAGCCGAGCGCCTCTTTCGTACGACGCACCTCGTCGGGTCCGAGCGGCGCACCGTGGGACTTGTGACTGCCGGCCTTGCCCGGGCTGCCGAAGCCGATGGTCGTCCGCGCTGCGATGAGCGACGGCCTGTCGCCGACTGCGATCGCCGCGGACACGGCCGCGCTCACGGCCCCGGCGTCGTGCCCATCGACGCGCTGCGTGTGCCAGCCGTACGCCTCGTAGCGCTTGCAGACGTCCTCGGTGAACGCGAGCTTCGTCGCGCCGTCGATCGTGATGAGGTTGTCGTCGTAGACGACGACGAGGTTGCCGAGGCCGAGATGGCCTGCGAGCGACGCCGCCTCCGACGCGACGCCCTCCATCATGCAGCCGTCGCCCGCGAGGCACACGACGCGATGATCGATCGGGGAGAAGCCGCCCTCCGCGGGGAAGCGCGCGGCGGCCATGCGTGCGCCGAGCGCCATGCCGACCGCGTTGCCGATTCCCTGCCCGAGCGGGCCCGTCGTCGTCTCGACTCCCGGCGCGTGCCCGTGCTCCGGATGACCCGGCGTGCGCGAGCCGAGCTGGCGGAAGCGCCTCAGCTCGCTCATCGGCAGGTCGAACCCGCCGAGGTGCAGCAGCGCGTAGAGCAACATCGAGCCGTGCCCGTTCGAGACCACGAAACGATCGCGGTTCGGCCACGCGGGATCGCGCGCGTCGACGCGCAGCGTCTCGGTCCACAAGACGAACGCCAGGTCCGCCATGCCCATCGGCATGCCCGGGTGCCCGCTCTTGGCGGCCTCGACACCGTCCATGGCGAGGGTGCGGATCGTGTCGACGCACTTCTTCCGAAGCTCGGGCGAGATGTCGATCGTCATTCGTCGTCTCCAGCGCGGTCACGCCCTCGACTTCGCTCGGGGCGATGTTCGTGATCGGTCAGTCCGGCGCACCGTCCTCGACGACGATGCGCGTGAGCTTCTCGAGCGTCAGCAACCACAGCAGGTTGCGGACGTTGTAGCCGTGCCGCAGTCCCTCGTCGGTGAGCACGCCGGCCGAGTCGTTGCGGAACGTCGAGGGGTGCACGCCGTCGTCCGACATGCCCTGATTGGGCAGCCGCGCGATGGCACCGTGGTAGTCGGTCAGCAACACGCCGGTCGCCTGCGCCACCGCCCGCACCTGCGCGTTGAAGGGACCCACCTGCGCCCCGCGCCGCGGATCGTCGCGCCGCGGCGGGATCGTCGAGAGCACGACGATGACGTGCCGTCGTGCGAGCTCGTCGACCACGCGGCGGAGGCTCGCTCCGAAGTGCGCGTCGCTGCGGCGCTCGAGGTCGTTGGTCCCGAACATCACGATGGCGAACGCACCACGGGTCCGCGCGACCTCGGCCACGATGGGCGTTCGCCCTCCGCGATCCGGGCTCGGCGTCACCGCGTCGCTCGCTTCCCATCCTGCGGTGGCCGCGAGCGACTGCACCGAGAAGGCGTTGAGCGCGTCGTTGCCGTCGCGCGCGAGCACGACACGGCGAAACCGCTCCAGCGTCGGCCGCAGGAACCCCCACCGACCCCACTCGACCCAGCCCATCCCGAGGTCGCGCCCGAAGCTCCACGACTCGCTGATCGAGTCGCCGACCTTCGAGAACACGTCGGACCTGAGCCCCGCTCGCGCGCCTTGCGCCAGCACCTGTCGCAACCTCGTCTTGGTCGCCGCGTCGATGCGCGGAACGAAGCGCCGCGGGTCCGTCGGGCCACCCATCGCCGGTGGCGCGTCGGTCGCGTCCCCGCCGGGAGACGGCTCCGGCGTCGCCACGGGCTCGCCGGGCGGCGAGGTCGTCGGCGTCGGCGCGCCGGGCTCGGAGGGTCCGCCGGGCTCGGACGGCTGCGCCGTCGCGGGATCGGGCGGCTCGTCGGTGGCCGGCCCGCACCGCGGCTGCGCGAGATCGCGCACGTGGCGCACCCTCCCTTCGGGCGTCGTCTGCGCGCTCGGCGCAGGAGGCGAGCTCCCGCAGGACGCGCCGCACGCCGCGAGCCCCAGCGCCGTCGTCCACGCGAGCAACCACCGCATCGGCGCGATGCCTAGTCGATCACCGTCGCTGCGCCAAGGGCCTCGGTCCGCGTTCGTCCTCGAGCCGGCGCGCCGTCAGCCCGCGACCTCTTCGGTCGGGCGCTTCTTGGGGAGCCAGCCTGCACGCGACGCCGTCTCGCCGATCACCTCGACCAGCTTCACCACGTCGACGGGCTTCTCCAGGAACGACTCCACACCGAGGATCGAGAACTTCCATCGCTCGTCGGGGCCGAGCGACTTCCCGACCACGAGCACGTGCGCGGCGCGCCCGTTCGCGAGATCGCGGATGCGCGCGAGGGTCTCGACCCCGTCCGGCTCGATCATGTCCGCCGACAGGATGACCAGATCCGGCAGCTTGTCGCGGATGTCACGAATCGCGTGCGCTCCGCTTCGGAGCGACTTGATGCGGACGGTGACTCCGAAGCAGGCGAGCTGCGCCGCGTGCGCCGCGTTGGTGCGGAACTCGGCGTCGTCGTCCACCAGGACGATGCGGCGGGCCGCCGGCGCCGCGTCTTCCCCGGGATCCGACACGGCCGAGATCCGGAACGCGACCGACATCCCGTCGAGGTCCTCGATCGGCTCCGGCAGCGGCGGCATCACGCGCCGGCTGACGGCCGCGAGCGCACGCGACAGCTCGTCGGCGTTGGCGAACCGATCCGACGGCCGCTTCGCGAGCGCACGCGCGAGGATCGGATCGAGCGGCGCCAGCTCCGCCGAGAACGACGACGGCGCCTTCGGCAGCTCCCGCATCTGTCGCTCGAGGAGCTTGATCGGGTTGTTGTCCTCGAAGGGCATGTGACCCGTGAACATCTCGTACGCCGTGCAGCCGAGGCCGTACACGTCGGTCGCGAACGTCGGCGGACCGAGCCCGTCGGGATCGATCTGCTCGGGCGCCATGTACTCGGGCGTGCCGATGACCGCGTTCCAGCTCATCCCGAGCCGCACGTCGTTCGCCTTCACGGCGAGCCCGAAGTCGACGACGACCGGTCGACCCGTCAGCTCCTCGATGACGATGTTGCTCGGCTTGAGGTCGCGATGGACCACGCCGGCGCGGTGCACGGCGGCCACGCCTTCGGTCACCTGCCGCAGGATCGACAGCGCCCGGACGAGCGGCACCCGCGCGCCGTGACGCTCGTGCTCGTCGAGCAGGGCCTGCAGGCTCTTGCCCCGCACGTACTCCATCGCCAGGAAGAACCCCTCCATGTGCGGGCCGAACGAGTACACCTGCACGACGTTCTCGCTGCGCACGGCCGCGAGCGCGGCGGCCTCGCGCTTGAAGCGTCGTCGGGTCGACTCGTCCGAGAGGAACTCCGGAGCGATGGTCTTCACGCACGCGGGCCGTTCGAGCCACACGTCGCGAGCACGGTAGACGAGCCCGAAGGTCCCGCGGTCCATCTCTGCTTCGATCTCGTAGCGACCGTCGACGAGGTCGGCCTCGGCCGCAGCTTCCGCCGTGACCGCGTCGATCTCGAGCGTCGAGTCGTTCAGGGTGCCGTCGTCGCCCGACATTGCGTCTCCTCCCCGGGTGCAACTCCGCGATGATACGACGGCCGCCGATGCGGCGTTGCCTCACCCGGCGACGAGCATGGCGCTTCCCAGCTTCCGAGCGGTCGTGGCGTCGACGAGCTCGCGGACGAGCGCGAGCGACATCTCGAGCGCGGTGCCGACGCCGCGGCTCGTCATGATGCGATGATCGATCACGACGGGATCGGTCGAGACCGAGGCGCCCTCGAGCTGCGACTCGAAGCCGGGGTAACACGTCGCGCGCTTGCCGCGCAGCAACCCCGCCGCCCCGAGCACGATCGGCGCCGCGCAGATGGCCGCGACCCACCGACCCGCGGCGTGTTGCGCCGTGACGAGCGCGCGCACGCCGGCATCGTCGCGCAGATGCGTCGCGCCGGGCATCCCGCCGGGCAGCACGACGGCGTCGAACGTCTCGTGCGCCACGTCGGCGAGCGTCGCGTCGGCCTCGATCGGGATCGCATGGGAGCCCGTGACGCGGCGCGCTCGGATGCCCGCCGTCACGACGTCGACCCGCGCTCTGCGCAGCACGTCGATCAGCGTCACCGCCTCCGTCTCTTCGAAACCGTCTGCCAGAAGGACGCACGCGCGTGTCATGGCCACCTCCGCGGCGAGCATACGCCGGCGCGCCTGCGGCGCCTTGCTCGCGGGCAAAGCGGCGCGACGTGCGGTAAGGAGGCGCCATGTCGCGATTCCAGGTGGAGCCCAGGCTCTCGACGTGGCGGAAGGTCGCGCTCTCGGCGTGGGGCCGCGCGAACGACCCGACCATCTACGGCTTCCTCGATCTCGATGCGACGCGGGCGATCGACTACGTGCGGCGCGTGCGCGAGGCGACGGGCGTCAAGGCGACCGTGACCCACGTCATCGGCAAGGCCGTCGCGCTCGCCTTCGCGGCCAACCCCGAGTGCAACGCCGTCGTGTCCTTCGGGCGCCTGAAGCGTCGCGACACGGTCGACGTCTTCTTCCAGGTCGACGTCGGAGGGGGCGCCAACCTGTCGGGCGCGAAGGTCGAGCGATGCGACGAGCTCTCGATCGCCGACATCGCACGCAAGCTCGGCGAGCGGACCGAGCGCATCCGCCAGAAGGGCGACACGGCGCTGCAGAAGACCCAGTCGATGATGATGCGGCTGCCCACCGTGTTGATGGGGCCCGCGCTCCGCCTCAGCGAGATGGCGACGTACGACCTCGGGCTCGATCTGACGCGGCTCGGCGTGCCGTTCGACGCGTTCGGCACGGTGATGGTCACCAACGTCGGCGTGCTCGGCATCGAACGCGGCCTCGCGCCGCTCCTGCCCCTGTCTCGCGTGCCGGCGCTGCTCACGGTCGGCGCGATCAAGGAGCGCGTCGTCGCGGTGGACGGAGCGCCCGCCGTGCGGCCGATGGTCACCGTCGGCTGCACCTTCGACCATCGCGTCTCGGACGGTTACCAGCTCGGCCGCATGTCGGTCATCCTGCGCGACGCGTTCGAGAACCCCGACGAGCGCATCGGTCCCGTCGGAACCTGAGCGCGATCAGCCAAGCGATCGCGGTCGCGAGCACGGTCGCACGACCCGACCCACGGCGACGCTCCGCGACGCTGCAGCCTGCCTGCGCAGGCGTCGTGCGAGCGCGCGCTTCGCTGCCGATGGGCGACTCGAGCACCACGGCACCGTCCCCCGTCGGCCCGCCGGAGTCGTCTGCGAGCACGACGCCGCCGTGCAGCGTCAACGCCGGATCCATCGCGCTCGCGGCCGGCGCCGTCCAGAGCACGCGGTAGCGACGCGCACCGCACGCATCCGCGACCGCGACGCGACGCCCACCCTCCGCATCGACGATGCGCGTCGCCGGCACGCCGTTCGAGCACTGCTCCTCGGGCGCGAGCGTGCTCTCTTCGGGCACGTCGAGCGTCCCGAGCCCCGCGAGGTCGCGCCCTTCGAGCTCGAGCACGAACGCCGACCGGGCCGCCGCGCTCGCATCGACGACCAGCTCGTAGGTCAGACCGGGCTCGGCGTCGCCGCGCGGAAGCCCCGACACCGACACCTCGTGCTGCGCCCCGCCGCGATGACAGACGCCGCACGTCCGTGGATCGCGGCGAGAGCCCGTGAACCGCAGGCCCCCTCCTCCCCCTTCGACGGCGGGCGCATCGAAACGATCGGCCTCGATGAACGCACGCGCGACCGGCACGCCCGCGAAGAACGAGACGGCGACGACCACCATCCCGAGGTGTTCGGCTCGCGTCATCGCCCCTCGATCCAGGCCGCGATCGCCTGATATCGCGGGTCGTCCGTGCTCGAGAACACGTCACGCCCGTAACGGTCGAGGCCGCGGTGCGACGCACCTCCCGCTGCGACGTCGAGCGGCTTGCGCAAGAGAGGCGCCTCGCCGACCGGATCGTCCTCGCTCGCCTGCAGCATCGAGCGGGCCCGCTCGTAGCTCGCATCGATCTCCAGCTCGGTGATCGGCGCGAGCAGCGCCGTGCTCGGGTCGAGCCGCGTCCGGCCCGGCACGTAGACGCGCAGGAACCTCCGCGCGTCGCCGTGACAGTCCGGGAACGCACAATCACGCGCCAGGATCGGCAACACGTCGGTCGCGAAGCGTGCGCGATCGGGCGCAGCCGGCGGTGGCTCCACCGAGCTCGCGGTGCATCCGGGCGCCCACATGCCGAGTGGGGACAAGAGGCCCGCGATCGCCGCGTACTTGCGCCAGCGCATGGAGACGCGTGACCTCACTTCCGGGGCGCCCCCTCACCGACGCGCGCATTTTCGCGGGAATCTCGCATGGCTCCGTGGAGGCCGACCGTGGCCCGGCCTCTGCAAAGTGCACTTCCGAGGCGCGAGTGTACCGGCCTCGTGGAGGACCAAGAGATGGATCGAAGGTGGGCCGCCCTGATCGCTCTCGTCGGAGTCGTCGTCGCATCGGGCTGCGCGACCATCGCGCCGTACGAGCGCGAGGCGCTCGCGCGTCCGGAGATGCAGATGGAGAGCGGCACGGGTCTGTCGGAGCTGCTCGATCACTCCGTCGCCGTGCGCGAGGCATCGACCGGCGGCTTCGGCGGCGCGGGCGGCGGCTGCGGCTGCAATTGATCCCATCGTCGAACCGGCCGACCCTGGGGCCGTGACTCGCGATGGAGCGTCTCGGACCCACGAAGAGCGCGGCCGACCGTTCGAGACGAAGGCGCGCCGAACCGGTCCGACCGTCGTGCTGCTGCTGCTGGCCCTGGCGCCGGCGCACGCGAGCGCCGACGGCGTCACCGCTTCGACGATGGTGTACGTCGACGACGACGACACGCAGGTCGTCACGCCGCGAGTCCAGCTCGACAAGACGATCGGCGAGGCGAGCCTCTCGGCGGGCTACGCGGCCGACGTCTGGACCAGCGCGTCCATCGACGTGACCACTGCGGCGACCGAAGCGATCACCGAGCAACGAGACGAGCTCTTCGCCTCCGGCACGCTGGAGCTCGAGGACACGACCTTGTCGGCGGGCTACCGCCTCTCCGCCGAGACCGACTACGTCTCGCACGGCGGCTCCGCATCCGTCGCCCGCGATCTCGCGGACGGCGCAGCGACCGTCGAGGGTCGCGTCAACCTCTCGATCTCCGACGTCGGGCGCTCCGGGGATCCGACGTTCTCGCGGTCGCTGTTCGGCATCGGGGGACGCTTGTCGTGGACGCAGGTGCTGACTGCGCGTGCGCTCGTGCAGCTCGGCTACGAGATCGAGCGTCTCGCCGGCTTCCAGTCGAGCCCGTACCGCTGGGTCGCGTTGGGCGGCGGCGGCGATGGGCCGCTCTGCGCGCCCGCCGCCATCGCGTGCGCACCCGAGCGCCATCCGGACCTCCGTGTCCGCCACTCGATCGCGGCGCGTGGACGCTACGCGCTCCCGCACGGGCTCGCTCTCGGCGCTGGCTATCGGTTTTACCTGGATGACTGGGGCATCGTCTCGCACACGATCGAGGCCAACGTGCGGTGGGGCGCGACCGAGGGGCTGCTCCTGGGCCTGCGTTACCGGCTCTACGTCCAGGGCGCCGCCGACTTCACCGACGCCGCCGACCAGTTCGGCATCCCGTCGGTCCGCTCGAGCGACCGCGAGCTCTTCTCCCAGGTTTCTCACCGTCTGATGCTCGAGGTGGTCAAGACGTTCCACGTCGGCGAGGTCGATCTGCGCCTGGCGCTCGAGGGCGGGGCGACGCGCTTCGACTACGACGGCTTCGGCTCGTTCGATGCGCTGAACGCGCTGACGGTCGGCTTCTCCGTGCAGGTGGAGCGATGACCCGCTGGGGCGCGCTTCTAATCGTTTCATCGTTTTGTCTGACGAGCGCCGCACACGCGCAAGAGCGACCGCGCGCGGCCCTGATCGCGCACGACCGCGTCCCGCCGGAGACGGTGCGCGTGCTGGTGAGCACGTTGTCCGAGCACGCCGACGTCATGCCCGACGACCAGGTGCGGGTCGCAGCGGACGACGCGGCGATCGAGCTCGATGCCGTCGAGTCGACCGGAGAGCTCATCCACGCGCTCGACGTCGCCCTCCTCGTGCGCGCACGAGTCGGCGCACGGCGACGTCTCGAGCTCACGTTCCACGAGCCGGCCGCGGGCAGCGAGTTCCTGGCCCACCGCGTCGTGCTCGCGCGCGGCGGCCATCTGCCGGAGGACGCGAGCCTCGAGCTCGCGCAGGTCATGCAGGACGCGGTGGCAGCGGGTGCCGCGGTCGCCGAAGGCGGCGACGTGGGCGACGCGCCCGGATCGGACACCGACCTCCCCGAGCAGGAGGCGCCCACCGACGACGAGGGGGACGACGACGCCCCGGCGGGCGCTCTCTCGACCTACGCCGCGGCCGCCGTGGGCGTGGGCCTGCGGGACCTGGAGATCACGCGCGACGGTCGGGGCCCGCTCACGCTCGGCGCGTCGTTCTTCCCGACGGTCTCGATCGGCCTCGGCGCACGCCACGACGGGATCGCCCGCGGCCGGCTCGTGCTCCGGCTCGACGCGACATACCGCACGAGCGTCGGCCTCGTGACCGAGGAGCCCGACCAGGACGGCAGCCTGCGCTCCATCGACTCGCGTGCGCACGATCTCGTGGCGACGGTCGGCCTGCGCTACCGCGTGACGTCGAGCGAACGCGCCGTCTCGTTCGGCGCCGACGTCGGTGTACGTTGGGCCGCGTTCGAGCTCGCTCGCCCGGCCGCGGTGCCGAGCACGTCGTACCTCGGGCCCATCGCGATGGCCGTCCTCGACGCCCCCTTCGGATCGAGACGCGTCGTCGGCACGATCGCGCTCGGTGTGCACCTCGCCCTGACCACCGGAGGGATCGCCCGGCTCGTCTCCGCGAGCAGCGCGCCCATCGTGCTCGCCCGCGCGTCGCTGCGATTCGACCTCGGCTCCGGCTTCGCCCTCTCGCTCGCCTACGACGAGGTGCACGCGTTGATGTCCGACGCATCCGACACCGACCGGCGCGCCGACCTGGCGCTCTCGTTCACTCCGTAGCGAGCAATCGACGGCGGCGCAGTGGCTCACCCACCGACCACGCCTGGAACGGACAGCCGCGAGGCGTGTGCGGCGGCTCCCCATCGAAGATCTCGGAGACGTTGCCGATGCCCGCCACGTCGAGGAGCGCTTCGAGCGGCCCGACGAACCGGGCGCGCGCCATCGCGCGCGTCTCGTGCGTGTTAGCCAGACGCCCCTCCCAGACGCCCCTGCCCCAGACGCCCCTCCCTGCCCCAGACGCCCCTCCCAGGTTGTCCTCCTCCCCCAGATGCCCCTCCCAGGTTGACCTCCCACCTCCCAGGTTGACCGTCCTCCCCCCCAGATGCCCCTCCCAGGTTGACCTCCCACCTCCCCTCCCAGGTTGACCTCCCCGAAGACCCGCCCCTCGCCGAAGACCCTGCCAGGTTGACCTCGCAGGCAACCGGGCACGGCCCGCGGCGACAAGGCCGGCATCGTGACCCTCCCGCGACCCGTCCGACCCGGTGGCGTCCAGATGTTCACCCGCCGCTGCACGCAGCGGCAGTTCCTCCTTCGGCCC
>JADZFZ010000156.1 GCA_020854145.1 Deltaproteobacteria bacterium
AGCACGACGCCCCCGAGCCTCGTGGGCGCGGGGGCGTCGCTGAACTGCATGGCGGCTCCTCGCCGCCCGTCTTCGGGAGCCGAGCTTACTCGTTCCCGAGATCGAGCTTGTCGCCGAGCTTCTCTTTGATGAGAGCTCCGAGCGTGCCGGCACCGCCGGTAGCCTTGCGTGCGGCTTCGCGACGATCGGCCATCTCTTGCATGGCGGCAGCGGTCTCTTCGCGGCCCGCGACGGACTTCATCGAGAGCGCGATGCGACGTTCGGCGGAGTCGACCGAAAGGACCTCGACCTTCACCGCGTCGCCGACCTTCACGACCGCGCGCGGGTCTTCCACGCGCTCGTCGCTCATCTCGCTGATGTGCACGAGACCTTCGACGCCCTTCTCGAGCTCGACGAAGGCACCGAAGTCGGTGACCGAGATGACCTTGGCCTGCGGCACGACGGCCCCGGGCGGGTACTCGCGCGGGATGCGCGCCCACGGGTCCTCGGAGAGCTGCTTGATGCCGAGCGAGACCTTGCGCTCCTCGTGATTGATGGAGAGCACGATCGCTTCGACTTCGTCGCCCTTCTTGTAGAGCTCGGCGGGGTTGTTGACCCGCTGGGTCCACGAGAGGTCGCTCTTGTGCACCATGCCGTCGACGCCCTCTTCGATGCCGATGAAGACGCCGTAGTCCGTGATGCTGCGGACCTTGCCCTTGATGATGTCGCCCGGGTTGTACTTCTGGGTGAAGAGCGTCCACGGGTCCGGCTCGAGCTGCTTGAGGCCGAGCGAGATGCGCTTGTTGCGCGAGTCGACGTCGAGGATCTGGCACTCGACCTCTTGGCCGATCTCCAGGACCTTCGACGGGTGCTTCGGCTTCTTCCACGACATCTCGGAGACGTGGATGAGGCCTTCGATGCCCTCTTCGAGCTCGACGAACGCGCCGTAGTCCGTGATCGAGACGACCTTGCCGCGGATGCGCTTGCCGGGCGGGTAGGCCTCCTCGGCGTGCGTCCACGGGTCTTCCATCGTCTGCTTGAGGCCGAGCGAGACGCGCTCCGTCTCGGCGTTGTACTTGAGCACCTTGACGGTGACCGCGTCGCCGACCTTGAAGACTTCGCTCGGGTGATTGACCCGACCCCAGCTCATGTCGGTGATGTGCAACAGGCCGTCGATGCCGCCGAGGTCGACGAAGGCGCCGTACTCGGTGAGGTTCTTGATCGTCCCGGTGACGACCTGGCCCTCTTTCAGCGCGGAGAGCGTCTTGGCCTTCTGCTCGTCGCGCTCCTTCTCGAGGAGCGCACGGCGGGACAGGACGATGTTGCCGCGCTTCTTGTTGAACTTGATGACCTTGTACTGATAGGTCTGGCCGATCAGCTTATCGAGATTGCGAATCGGCCTGAGGTCGACCTGCGATCCCGGTAGGAAGGCCTTCACACCGCCTCGGATGGTCACCGACAGCCCGCCCTTGACGCGCGCGCTCACGGTGCCCTCGATGATCTCGTCGCGCTCGCACGCGGCCGAGATCTCGTCCCAGACCTTCATCTTGTCGGCCTTCTCTTTGGAGAGCGCGACGAGGCCATCGTCGTTCTCTTTGCTCTCCACGAGGACGTCGACCGTGTCGCCCGGCTTGACCTCGACCTGGCCGTTCGTTCCGACGAACTCCGCGACCGAGATCACTCCCTCGCTCTTGAAGCCGATGTCGACGACGACCGAGTCTTTGCCGACCTTGACGACGCGACCGGTGACGATCTCGCCTTCTCGAAGACCGCTCTGGGCTGTCTGGGACGCCTCGAAGAGCTCCGCGAAACTCTGCCCGCCGCCTGCGGGGGTGCTGCTGACGATGTCGGTGCTCATTGGGTGTGTTGTGTGACTCCTTCCATAGGGATTTGCCGCTCGGAGAGAGATCGGCCGCTCGCCTCTCGCGAGGCGTTTCGTTTCCGCAGTTCCGACGCGCCCGGTTTCCCGGGGGGTCGCCGGATCACGACGTGTGATCCGGGCGCCGGCTCAGCCCGCGCCCGCGCCCGGAGGCTCGGTGCGGCAGGCTCTTGGTGTTGACTACAGCGATCGCTCCGAAAAGCCGCGACCCTTTAGCGTGCGGGCAATGACGTGTCAACGGCGTGTTCCCCACGCCGTCGTACATCGCGCTCCGGAGGTCGTCCGTGGGCCGGTCGCGCGCCCGGATCGACGCGCATCGCGCCCCGTGAACCGGGAAGGCCTGCTACCACTGCGAGCCCATGGCGGCCGCGGACGAGACGACCGGCGCGTACGAGAAGCTGCGGGCCGAGCATCAGGCGCGGGCCGCGGACGAAGAGAAGCGTTCGCGATGGTTGTCGGTGCTCCGAGGCGTGAGCTTCGTCGCGGCGGTCGCGCTCGCGGTCGAGGCGGCGTGGTGGCGGGCGTCGGGGCACGCCGCCCTGACGGGCGGAGCGGCGGCGGCGTGCGTGATCGCCTTCTTCGTGCTCGTCGTGGTGCACGCCAGGGTCATCGCGCGGCGCGAGCGCGCGCTCGCGGGAGCACGTGCGTGCAACGACGGCCTGACGCGCGTGGCGGGTCGATTGTCGGAGCTGCCGCCGCGCGGGGCTTCGTTCGCGTCGGAGGCGCACCCGTACTCCGACGACCTCGACCTCTTCGGCGGGGCGTCGGTGTTCCAGCTGTTCGATCGAACGACGACCGCGATGGGCGAGAGACGGCTCGCGAGCTGGCTGCTCGCCGCCGCGCCGCCGGACGTCGTGCGCGCGCGGCAGGAGGCCGTGAAGGAGCTGTCGCCGCGGCTCGCGTGGCGCATCGAGCTGATGCTCGACGGGATGTCGGTGGACGAGGCCGATCGACGCGAGACGAGCGCCGCGCGCGCCGACGTGGAGCGGCTGGTCCGGTGGGCGGGAAGCCCGCGACCCACCTGGGCGGCGCCGGGGTTGGCCGTGCTCGCATGGGTCCTGCCGGTCGCGACGGCAGGGCTGGCCATCGCGTCGCCGATCGTTGGCTTTCCCGCGTGGTCGGTGACGGTCACGGCCGCGCTCACGTTCGCGACGAGCCTCGCGTACGCGAAGCGGCTGGCCGACACGATCGAGACGGCGTCGGGTCTGCGCGACGCGCTCGAGCGATTCGGAGCGGTGCTCGCGCGCATCGAGCAAGCCGAGATGAAGGCCGGGTTGCTGGCGGCGCGAAAGGAAGCGATGCGCGATCCCGAAGGCCGAGGGCCGGCGGCGCAAGTGCGCGAGCTCGCATCGATCGTCGGATTCCTCGATGCGCGTCGCAACGACATCTTCCGTCTGGTGATCGGGCCGCTGTTGATGTGGGACGTGCACTGGTGCCTCGCGCTCGACCGGTGGCGAGGACGATCGGGGGCGCGCGTGTCGGTGTGGCTCGAGACGGTCGCGGAGGTCGAGGCGCTGGCATCGCTCGCGGGTGTCGCGTTCGATCATCCGCGCTGGTGCTTCGCCGAGATCGGGAGCGGCAACGAGGCGCGCTTCGCGGCCGAGGGCCTCGCGCATCCGTTGATCGCGGCGAGCACGGCGGTCGCCAACGACGTCGAGCTTCCGCAGGGCGCGCTGCTCGTGACCGGGTCGAACATGAGCGGCAAGAGCACGATGTTGCGCAGCATCGGGCTGGCGGCGGTGATGGCGCAGGCGGGCGGCCCGTCGTGCGCGACGCGACTGGTGATGACGCCGCTCGACGTGCGGACGTCGATGCGCGTACGCGACAGCGTGGAAGAGGGCGTCTCTCGGTTCTACGCGGAGGTGCTGAAGCTGCGACGCGTGATCGACGGCACCGACCGGCCCGCCGAGGGCGCGGAGTCGGGATCGGGCCGCGTCGCGCCGAACCCTCGCGTGCTGTTCCTGCTGGACGAGATCCTCAGCGGGACCAACTCGGCGGAGCGGCACGCGGGGGCGCGCGCGATCGTTCGCGAGCTCATCGAGCGCGGTGCGATCGGCGCGGTCTCGACGCACGACCTGGCGCTGGCCGCGCTCGTGGACGAGCTGCCGCGGCAGACGCGGCTCGTCCACTTCGAGGAGCAGGTCACCGCGGACGAGATGACGTTCGACTACCGACTGCGCGACGGCATCGTGCGGACGCGAAACGCGCTGCGATTGATGCGCCGCGCCGGATTGCCGGTGCCGGCCGAGGAGCCCGTCGCGCACGATGCGTAGCGCGAGCCCGGACGGCCCGGGTGTCGTGCTACGAATCGCGACCGATGGCGGACGAGCCCGAGCCGACCGAAGAACGCCCGAGCCCCACCGACGTCAGGGAGGCCACGCCCGAGAGCGGGTCGGCCTCGGAGCCGACGAGCGAGCGACGAAGTCGCGCGCGCCGGATCGTCTTCTTCTCGATCTCGGCTGCGTTCGTGGTGGCGGTGCTGATCGCGTTCCGCTCGGTGCTGACGCCCTTCGTGCTCGCGGGCGTCGTCGCGTACGTCCTGTATCCGGCGGTGCGCGCGGCAGAACGCGTTCGAGTGCGTGGGAAGCCGTTTCCGCGCTGGATCGCGATCATCGTGATCTACCTGCTGCTGTTCGGCGTGGTGGCGGGCGGCGGGCTCGCGATCGCGCCTCGGATGAAGGCGGAGCTCTCGCGACTCGGACGTGAGCTGCCAGGGCTCGTGCGCGATCTGAAGCGCGACCTGATGCCGACGATCGAGCACTGGTCGCGGCAGGTCCAGGACCTGGTTCCCGGCGACGCGAACGCGGGTGCGACGCGAACGCCGGGCGCAGCCCGCGACGAGCACCCGGGCCAGGCGCGCATCGTGCCGCGCGACGGCGGCGGCTACGACGTGGTGGTCTCCGAGGAAGGCGTCGAGATCCAGGAGCTCGACGAAGGCCACTGGCGCGTCGCGCCGGCGGCCCCGCGGCTGCGTGACCCGGGCGAGTCGGTGATCCCCGTCGACGAGCTCGTCGAGCGCGCGCTCGCGATGGGCCAGGGCCAGGCGGCGGCGGTCCTCGACATCGTTCGAAGGGTCGTGACCGACGTCGTCAAAGGCGTCTTCACGTTCTTCCTGACGCTGATGCTCGCGGCCTACGTGATCATCTCGTGGGACCGGATCTACGACTTCTTCCGCAGCCTCGTCGCGCCCCCGAGCCGCGAGTCGTTCGACTCGCTGATGAAGCGGCTCGACCGTGGCCTCTCGGGTGTGGTGCGCGGTCAGCTGGTCATCTGCCTCGTCAACGGCGTCCTGTCGGGCATCGGTTTCTACATCGCGGACCTGAAGTACTGGCCCGTGCTGACGCTGATCGCGACCGCGTTCAGCATCATCCCGATCTTCGGCGCCATCCTCTCGTCCATCCCGGCGTGTGCCGTGGCCATCGGCGACGGCTTCGGCAGCTTCGCGTTCACGTTGCTGTGGATCATCGGGATCCACCAGGTCGAGGCGAACGTGCTGAACCCCAAGATCATGGGGGACGCCGCGAAGATCCACCCCGTGCTCGTGGTGTTCTCGCTGTTGGCCGGGGAATGGGCCTTCGGCATCCTGGGCGCGCTGCTGGCCGTGCCGGTGCTGAGCATCTGCCAGTCGTTCTTCCTGCATTTCAAGACCGTGACCCTCGGCCCCGACACGCAGCCGCCCGGCGGCTCGGCGCCCGAGTAACGCGCGTCGCCGCTTCAGCGCACCAGCTCGAACACGACGACGAAGAGCACCAGCGCGAGCAACGCGCCGAGCACGGACGTGCCGATCGTGAAGGCGCGTTTGTTCATCGTACGTGGGGCGAGCGTCACGAGGGTGAGCTCCTTCGTGACCTCGTCGAGCGACGCGCTGCGCCTGCGGATGTCGGAAAGGAGCGAGGCCGAGTCGGGCACCGATGCACCGATGCGAATCACTCGGTCGCCGAGCTCGGCGAACGCGTCGTCGAGCATCGCCACGGCCGGATCCTTCTTGCGGAGAGACGCGTTCGCGTTGCGCATCAAGGCCTCGCGCTCCGCCTCGGTGCGCTCGATCTGGATGCGGAGCTGGCTGGCGTCGCGGGCGCGCGCCGTCGCGATCGACTCGGCTTGCGCTGCGCGCTGCTGGGCCTCGGCCTCGGCAGCGCGCGCTCTCTCGAGCTCTTGACGGGCCGCCTCGAGCGCAACGCGCCGTTCCGGAAGCGCCGCGGGCTCGAGGCCTCCTTGCGCCTGGGCCTCGAGATTCGTGACGGCTTCGAGGACCGCGCCCAACGCGCGCTCGGCGGCCGCGCGTCGCGCCGCCGCGCGCGCGGCGATGTCCGAGAGGGCGGCCGCCGCGCTGCCGCGCTCCTCGGCCTCGCGCAGGACTGGGTTCTGCTCGCCGCGCAGGTCGCTGATGCGATCGCCGAGCACGTTCACGCGACGATGCCCCACCTCGCGGGCCGCTTCGGCGCGACGCGCGGCGGTCCCGGACTCGCGCCGGATCGTCTGCACGCGGGCGAGCTGCTCGCCGAGGGGGCCGCGCAGCGCGTCGGGAGGCAGCGCCTTGAACGCGTGGCGCCCGAGATCGGCCAGCGCATCGCGGAAGTCCGCCTCGCGCTGCGCCCGCGTGCGAGAGAGCGTGCGACGCTCGGCGCGGAGCACGATCAGACGAGACACGACGCGCACGGCGTAGGGGACCGAGCCGAGGAACCACGTCGGCTCGGCGCCGAAGTCGGCCCGGGCCTCGGCGTCCGCGAGCTCCTCGGGTGACGGCCCCTCGAGCTCCGCGGCCAGCGCTTCGCCGAGCGCGGCGCGCGAGAGATGCGTGGGCGCGACGGAGGACGCCTGCGGCTTGACGTCGAGCTCGAGGCCCTCGGGCACGGGCCCAGCGAGGTAGTCGTCCATCTCGTCGCCGCTCATCCCGTGCCTCCGTCGGAGCTCGCCGCATCGGTCGCGGCGCCGTCGGTCATCGCGCCGCCGTCGAGGTCCTCGGCGCCGGCGTCGGGCGCGGCAGGCGGTGGAGGGGCGGGTGGCGGAACCGGATCGGTCGGCGGCTCGATGGGAGTGCTGAACCGGATGCAGACGCCGCCCCGGCAGAGGAAGCCCTCCGGGCAGCTCCCGGGGCTCGCGGGGTCGCAGCTGTTGCGCGAGGCATCACCGCGCTCGCAGCCCACGAGGACGAGCGCGACCACGAGCAGCCAACCGAACGGAGCGACGCGGAGCACGCCGCATCGTACCGCAGGGTGCTTGATCTCTCTCCCTCGCCGGGCGAGCCTCCGCGCGATGGCGCTCTTCGAAGACGGAACCGAGACGGCGTGGACCATCGCGGTCAAGCTCGTCGAGCGCGCCATCGCAGACCTGGGTCTCGATCCGGTCGCGGTCCGTGCGCGCGAGGACGGAAGCCCTGGATTGTGGGCGATCCAGCGGGGCTCCGCGACGGTGGTGATCTCGGTCGTCGCGAAGGGCGACGGACGCGAAGGCACCCTGCGCGTGCTCGCGCCGATCCTGACGCCCCCTGCAGATCCTGCCGGGCAGTCGCGTCTGTTCCGCAGGCTGCTCGAGCTCAACGGCTCCGAGCTGACCGGCGCAGCGTTCGGGCTGCTCGGAGGCGACGTCGTGGTCGTCGCCGAGCGATCCATCGTGGACCTCGATGCGTCGGAGACCGACGCGTTGCTCGCCGTGGTCGCGGACGTCGCCGATCGGTACGACGACGAGCTCGCGGCGCAGTTCGGGGCCGTCCGCATCTCCGACGTCGGGTGACGAGCCGCGCCCATCCTTCTCGACGATCGTCTGCTCGGACCGCGGATGGGGGGACGCAGCGTCGATCGAAGCACGTGGCGGTGCAGCTCGCGGCCGTGCTGACTTCGTGCGCGTCGCTGTGGAGCGCGGACGCTCGTGGCGACGACTGGCGCCTCGACACCGACGTGGTGGGGCAGAGCTACGAGGTGCGCACCGCGGACGGCGCGGCCCTGCTCGTGCGTCGCCGTCTGACGGTCGTGCTCGGCGGCATCTGGACGAGACCGCTCGATCGCGCCCGTCCCCTGACCGGCCCTCGGCTGCGCGCGGTCGTGCGCGTTCGTCTGGAGCAGGAGCTCGGTAGCGCCTGCAGCCTGGTGGTCGAGGACCTGTGCTTCCGCGAGACGAGCCCGGACATCCCCACCGACTTCGTCCCGGGTTGGGAGCCCAATCGCGTCGACGCTCCCCTCGTGTACGTGGAAGCGACACGCCTTCCGCTCGGCACGTCGGCACGCATCGGGCGACAGCTCGTCCTCGATCCGCTGGGGATGCTGGCGCTCGACGGCGTCGCGATCGGCGCCGCGCCGGAGCCTTGGCTGGCGCTCGAGCTCCTGGGTGGGGCGCTCGTGTCCGCCGCGTCGCCGCTGGGGACCGGACGCTGGGAGCCGCTCGGGATCCGCCGCGCCGACCGCGACGGGTGGGACGACGCGCTCGCGACGCACGTGGACGACCTCGCGCTCACGGCGGTGACCGGCGCGTCGGCGGGCGTCGAAGGGGAGGCGGGGGCGCTGCGGTTTCTGTGGAGGCGGTACACGCGCGAGGACGGAGACGTCCCGTGGGAGGCGGTGGGGGCACAGGCGCGCCTCACGCTCGAGCGCTTCGCCGTGACGTCGCGTGGGGTGCTCGACCTCGGCGTCGATCGGATCACCAACGCGGAGGTGCGCGCGACGCTGCGGCTCGGGGACCTGGAAGAGAGCACGGTGGAGCTCGTCGCGTTCGGCACGCACGACGAGCCGGTGTTCGACGTCACCAGCGTGTTCGCGTATTTCACGTCGCTCCCGTCGGACGCGGTCGGTCTGCGCGCGGGGTGGATCCGGCCGCGGTGGTCCCTTCACGGAGGGGGTCGGCTGCGCCACGTCCATGGCGCGCTCTCGAACGGCGACGATGCGTCGGAGCTCGCGCCGAGCCTCGATGCGGACGCGTCGTGGCGCCTGGGCGAGCGCTTGCGGCTCGGGGCCTCGGCGTTCGTGGGTACCGGGATGTCGGCGCCGCTCGCGGGTCTCGACCTCCATTCCACGATCGTCCTGTCGCGCGCCATCGAGCTCGAGGGTCGGGCTTCGTTGTGGCACTTCGACGACGAGCTCCGCTCGGGGATGTCGGGCGCCGTCGTCTCCGGCGTGATGGGCGTGAGCTGGCGCGTCGGCTTCGCGAAGCTCTCGTTCGAGATCGAGGGGGCGGCGAGCGAGCCGGCGGGGCTGCGGCTGCGAGGTCTCGGCGTCGCGCACGTGGAGGGTTGGCTGTGAGCGCGCGGAGCAAGGCGCCGCGAACCTGCACGAGCGCAGCGGCGGCCACGCTCGTCGCGCTGGTGCTCGGAGCCGGCGCGTCGCTGTCGATGCCGATGCCGGCATCGCCGCAGTCGCGGGCGCGCGGGGCGTCGCCGCGTCGTTCGACGGCTGTCTACCCGCCTCGCGACACGCGCGTCGCCGGGTTCGAGCACCGGACGCACGTGGTCGATCGCGGGATGCGATGTGTCGAGTGCCACGCGAACGCGGGCCGCAGCCGCAGCGCACGCGACGACCTGGGCCCGACGGTGTCCACCTGCCTGCCTTGTCACGAGCGCGCGACGAGCCCGTGGATGGCGACGCTCGCCTCGACGGTCACGCCGCGGACCAACCTTCGTTTCTCGCACGCGCTGCACGACGGTCTCGGGATCGCGTGCGTCGCGTGTCACGTCGGCGTCGCGACCTCGACGGCGACGAGCCGTTCCGCGCTGCCGTCGATGCGGCAGTGCTTCGCGTGTCACGCGCCGCGCGACCTGCGCCGCCACGCGGTCGCGCTGCCGCCGGGGACGTCGGCGCTCGCGGGGCCGTCTGGCTGCGACACGTGCCACCTGGCGCAGCCCGACGGAGTCCTGACGACGGAGCTCTCGTCGGGGTCGCTCCTGCCGCCGCCGTGGATGCGCGACTCGCATCACGGAGCCGACTGGATCGTGCGCCACCGCTGGGTCGCGGCGGACCGCTCGGGCTTTTGCGGCACGTGCCATCGCGAGAGCGAGTGCGTCGCCTGCCACGATGGATCCGTCCGGCCGCGGCGCGTCCACCCCGGCGACTTCCTGACGACGCACGGCGCGGCGGCGATGCGCGACGCGTCTCGCTGCACGACGTGCCACCAGCAACAGGACTTCTGTGCGGTCTGCCACGACCGAATCGGGGTCTCGCAGTCGGGTCCGAGCGACCCGCGCTCGCCGGCGCGCTTCCATCCCGCAGGCTTCGCTTCGCGCGTGCGCGGGCCGCAGCACCACGCGATCGTCGCCGCGCGGAACCTGAGCGCGTGCGCATCGTGTCACGTGGAGCGCGACTGCGTGTCGTGCCACGCGGAGCTCGGCCTCGGCGGAGGCATCTCGCCGCACCCGCCGGGCTTCGCGCGCCAATGCGCGGGGCTGGTCGACCGCGGCGCGCGCGCGTGCCGCCAGTGTCACTCGGACATGGCGACGCTCCGCGCGCGTTGTCGATGAGGCGAGTGTCAGCGGGCGCCGGAGCGTTCGGCGTTGAGGGCGTGGAGGTGGTCGAGCACGCGTTCGGTGAAGGCGCGAGCGGCCGCACGCGACGCGGCGTCGCACGCACGAAACGGCGGGACGACGCAATCGAGCCCGTACGCGCGCGCGACGCCACGGTCGAGCGCCTCGTGCGCTTCGCGCAGCGCGGCGATCCTCGCGTCGTCGCAGGCCGGGTCGTGCATCCGGTTGTAGGTCGTCGTCGCTCCGGCGCGCGCTGCGCGCTGATAGGAGAGACGCATCTCGTGGAGGTCGCGGCCCAGCGGCTCGAGCGCGGGCGAGGTCGCGCGCGGATCGGGCTCGGGAAACGGGAAGGTGTCGAAGACGCGCGACGAGCTGTAGCGGAGGCCCTCGCCGAAGGTGGACGAGTGTGCCCGCGCCCACGTCTCGTGGAAGCGCGACTGCAGGACGGCGAACGGGCTCCAACCCGACAACGCGAACACGATGACGTCCTCGTCGAGGACCCAATCGGCGGGCGGCGTCTGCACGACGACGTGCTTGGACACGCGTGCGAGCGCGAGACACGTGTCGAACCCGCGCAACGCGCGCTGCATCTCGGGGCGCTCGCGGAAGAACTGCCACCAGAAGGTCCGGAGTCGCCGGCCGTCGTCGGTCCCGTCGTCCGCGCTCGAGCGCGCCGGACGCACGCGCTCCTCGAGGATGCGCAGGAGGTCCGGCCACCTGCGGGCTTCGTCGAGCGAGAGGTCGCCGAAATGGATGACCCATCGATCGGTGGTGAGCTCCGGGTTGCGATTGAGCTCGGTCCCCCCTGCATACGGTCGCAGGCGCTCGGCGTTGCGAGGGTCGCGCCGGACGAGCTCGTCGCGCTCCGCAGCACCGATCTGGAAGCCGTCGCCGTACGGTTTGTATCCGTGGAAGCTGAGCGCGACGTTCGACGACAGACGCTTCGGCTCGGCGCGCTCGGCGCCCGCGGTCAACGACGTGCGGATGCGCTCGACCTCGCGCCCGTCGAGCACGGGCGCACCCGTGTGCGCGGCGGCGGCGCCCCGCGCGCAGTGGAGCAGCGCGACGTGGACCGCGGCGTCGCCGGGCCAAGGCATGCTGCGCGTCGCGTCGTAGAGCACCCCGCCGTGCGCGACCACGTGCGCGAGGCCGACGCGGCGAGTCTCGCCTTCGGAGACGCTGTTCGTCGCGATCATCCCGAGCGTCGCAGACGCTCGCAGCAGCTCGAAGCAGCGACGGACGAAGTGGCCGGAGAGATCCGCCGTCTTCCGGCACGCGTGCACCGTCGTGATCCAATCGGAGTATCGGTGGCCGAGGACCGACGAGACCCGCTTGCCGTCGACGAACGGCGGGTTGCCGACGAACGCGTGCATGAGACCGTCGAGCCCTCGGTCGGCGTCGCACGGGAAGGCGAGCGGCCAGTGGTGGACGGGGACGGCGTCACGGATCTCGCGCTGCCAAGAGGCGAGCGCAGCGTGGGCGACCGAGCTCCCCATCGTGCTCGCTTGCTCGAACGCACGCAGGCGCGCCACGAGCTCGCGCTGGCGCGCTCTGCGTGACTCGTGCGCGAAGAACGCGCCGACGATCAGATCGCCCAGCAGCGCCCGCCGATCCCGCTGGGGCTCGTCTCGCGGAGGGTCG
>JADZFZ010000157.1 GCA_020854145.1 Deltaproteobacteria bacterium
GAGTCGGGGACCCTGTACGGGCGTTCGCTCGACGGGCTCGCGGCCAAGCGGATCCTCGGGCTCCGCGCGGCGGCCCGCGCCGCGACCGCTGCGCGCAAGAGCCCGGCCCTCCGGGCCGCGAAGGATGTCGCGACGCGGATCGCTGCGTGGCTGCGCGACGGCGGCGCGCACGGGGCCACGTGCACGGCCGAGCTCGACGACGATGGCGCGGCGTGGATCGTCGTACGCGCACGCGCCGAGGCCCTCGGACCGCTCGCGCGACCGAAGCGCCGGTAGGGGCCGCCGGACGCGGACGTCCGTCCGCCGGACGTGGGCGTCCGTCCGCCGGACGTGGAGGGCGCGCGGCAGAGCCACGACCGCGGCCGCGTGGATGCCGCGATCCCGCGCTAGGCCGACGGTTGAGGATCTCGTCGGTCATCGCATCGAGGATCCTTCACGACTTCGAAGCGAATCCGTGGGCGGGCCGAACGACGATCCGCTGCCGGGCGCGACGCGGACGTGGATGTCGCGGTCTCGCGTTCCGCCTGTCGGCAGGCGCGCGGGGACAGCAGTGGCGCGGAGATCGCTACACGGCGTCACGTGGGCGACCGGGGACCACGTAGCGTCGCGACGTGCGCCGTCGTCGTCGTCCTGACCTGGCTGGCGGGCAGCGCGCCCGCATTCGCCGACGTCGCCGCCGGTCCGGAGCACGATCTCGCGGCGCCGGCTCGGGGTGCTGGGCCCGGCGACCAGCGGGATCCCGCGGTAGCTTGCGGTGACGTCGTATGCCTCGTCGTCTGGTCGGACGGACGCGCGGGCGAAGGGGCGAGTGACATCTGGGCAACCCGGGTCGACCGCAACGGTGGCCGGGTGCTGGATCCCGTCGGCATCGCGTTGGCGCTCGAACCGGGTCGGCAGACGCACCCGAGTGTGGCCTTCGACGGCGATGGTTTCGTCGTCGTGTGGTCGGAGGAACGCCCTGCAGGCGCGAGCGCCGGCGTCGTGGTGACGCACGTGAGCGAGGAGGGTCGCGTGCTCGCTACGCGCGCCATCTCTCGCGTAGCGGGGGATGGGCAGCCGGACGTGGTGCGCGCGCGTGACGGAGCGCTCGTCGTGTGGCGACGCGGGTCGTCGGTAGGAAGGATCCTGCTCCAGGCGGCGCTCGTCGCGGGGACGACCACCGTGTTGGGCCCGGTGGTATGGACGTCGACCGACGACGTCGAGGCTTGTGCGCCGCCTGCCTTCGACGGCGAGGGACACTGGCTCGTCTGCAGCCACGGTCTCGGTGAGCGGCGCCATGCGATACGCGCGGTCCACTTCGGTCCGGATCTCTCCCTCTCGGGTGGCGCTCCGATCGAGCTGGGCACCACCGGTGCCTACGATGCTCCTGCCTTGCTCGCGGGCGAGGGCCGTGAGAGCTCGCTGATCGTGTGGAGCGAAGATCACGGAGACCGCTCCACGCTGATGACCCGGCGGATCGCTCGCGATGGCAGGCTGCTCGACGACGCGCCGGTGGAGGCATCGGGGAACGGGCGTCCGTGGCTGGACGCAGTCTCGGAGCTCGGGAACGCGTGGCTGATCGTGTGGACCGACGAGCTCGACCCGTCCGACGGTGAGGGGTCCGACTGGCGGCGCTTCGCATTCGGTGTCCGCGTCGCCCAGACGGACGGCCGCGCGGTCGGCCCCGAGGTCCGTATCGGGGTCGGAGCGGACGGGCAGAACGATTGCGCGCTGGGCACGTGGGCAGACGGCGCGCTGCTCGCGTGGGGCGCCTACCCGGCGCGTGTGCAGGGCGCTCGCCTCACGCTCGACGCTGCCCCGCTAGACGAGTCGGCGCTGGAGCTCGGTGCGGCGGCGGCCGCCCAGTTCCGACCCGCCGTCGCCGCGGGTCATGAGCGTTATCTCGTGGCCTGGACTGAGGGTGGAGCGGACATCTACTCCGCTGCGCCGGTCATCGCGATGACGGCCGTGTCCGCCGATGGCTCACCTTCGGAGGTGGCGCCCGCACGATTCGGCGAACCGTCGTGGTTCGTGGGAGCGCCGGCGATCGCTTCCGATGGTGAGGGCTTCCTCGTCGTCTGGCAGCGGATGCGCGACCGAGACGAGTGGGGCGGGCACCAGCAACAGGTGGTGGCCGTCCGCGTCGATGCCGCCGGCTCGGTGCAGGACCAGGCGCCGTTCGTGCTGACCGACGAGCACGGAGCAGACTGGGGTCCGTGGCTGAACGACCCGCTCGTCGCCTTCGACGGCGAGCGGTACTTGGTCGTCTGGACCTACTACGGGATGGACCTGGACGGGACCAGCGGAAGACACGTGGGCCGGGATGGATCGGTGGCCGGCGCCGACCTTCCCGAGATCGGTTACTGGTCGAGCTACGAGGAGCCGTGGCTTCTCGCGTTGGTCGGCCTCGCCGCGAGCCGCGACGGTGCCCTGCTCGTCGCAAGCTCGGGCCGCGGGTTGTACGGCGTGCTCTATGCGCACGGCGCGAGGCGCGACCCGGTCCCTCGCCGTGTGCTGGACATTGGCGGAGTATCGGCGCTCGCGGGATCGGACGACGGTTTCCTCTTCCTCCTGGGCCAGTCCCGAAGTGACGAGGACTCACCCGTGGACCTGGAGTTCCAGCGTCTCGACGCCGGCGGCAACGCGCTGACGGAGTCGCCCGTCGGGCTCGTGCGATCGATCATGCGGCCCAACCCGCCCGCTGTGGTGCACGACGGACGGGCGTGGTTGGTCGCCTGGACCCCCAGAAGGGACGCAGCGAGCCCCGGAGGGATCCTCGCCGCTCGCGCGGGCACGTCGGGTCGCGCGCTCGACCGGGAGCCGCTCACCCTCACCGGCGGCACGACGGCCGAGTCGAAC
This sequence comes from Deltaproteobacteria bacterium, assembly GCA_020854145.1. Taxonomy (GTDB): domain Bacteria; phylum Myxococcota_A; class Polyangia; order Polyangiales; family JADZFZ01; genus JADZFZ01. Next base: position 2,839 of record JADZFZ010000157.1, read on the forward strand.
GTCGCGCTCGCATCCATTCGCGACGGATCGTCGCTCCTGGTCTACACGCGGCTCGACCCCGACCCGCCCTACGGAACGGTGCGGGTACGCGTCCGGCGCGTCGATGACGACGCCGCGGTCGATACCGACGGAGAGCCGGTGAGCACCGGTGATGAGGAGGCTCGCAAACATACCGTCGGATGTGGATGCAGAGTCGCGGGATCGTCCCAGGATCCCACCGAGACGCTGGCTCTCACCGTGCTCCTCGCGCTGGTGGCGCGTTCGAGGAGCGAACCGATTCGAAGGGGGCCGCGTACCGCAGCGATGGAGGCGGCTCGGTGGGTTCGCGACGGTGGCGCAGGATTCTGCGGATGCTCGCGGGGTCCTGCACGAGCGCGTGCCGTAGCCTGCGCCGTCGACCGATTCATCGACGCCGCACACGACCTGGTCGTCGAGGGTGAGTCGTACAGATCTCGTCTCAAGCCTGCCGTACGCGACCACGACCCGCCGCCCGCCGCGCCGATCGCGAAGAAGCCGACGCTCGGAAGACGCCGACGCTGAGAGGCAGACGTCGACCCCTGGCGGGGGGTCTTCGCTGAAGCCCGACGACGCGCCCCGTGCAGCGGTATCCGGACATGGATAGTTCGTGCTCCTCGACGGTACGCCGGCTCAACGGTCGTCGAGGCCGAGCTGGTGCAGCTTCGTGTAGAGCGTCCGGCGGCTCACGCCCAGAAGCTTCGCCGCGTGGGTGCGGTTGCCTTTGGCCTGGGCCATCGCCCGGTCCACCGCCTCGCGCTCCGTCGCCAGGCGCGCGGCGGCCAGCGCCTTCACCTCGCCGTCCGTGCCGAGCGCGGGAGACGACGTCCGCTCGGGCGACGACGGGTCGTCCTCTCTCTCCACTCTGGCGGCCGCGCTGCGAGCGGCAGGACGGAGCTGCTCTCGGATCTGTGCCGCCGTGATGTGGCCCTGGCCGGTCACGATCACCAGGCGCTCGATCACGTTGGCCAGCTCGCGCACGTTGCCAGGCCACGCGTGCGCCGCGAGGACCTCGAGCGCCTCCGCGGTGAGCGCGATCGGCCCCTCGGCGTAGGCCGAGCAGCGGGCGAGCAGCTGGCGAGCGATCTCGGGCAAGTCCTCCGGGCGCTCGCGGAGCGGCGGAACGACCACGGGGAACACGGCGAGCCGGTAGAACAGATCGTCGCGGAAGCTCCCGTCTGCGCACATGGCTTCGAGGTCGCGATGTGTAGCCGCTACGATCCGCACGTTCGCAACCTGCGTCTGGGTCCCGCCCACGCGTTCGTACTCGCGGTTCTGCAGCACGCGCAGGAGCTTCACCTGCGTCGCGAGCGAGATGTCGCCGATCTCGTCCAGGAAGAGGGTGCCGCCCTCGGCCAGCGCCAGGCGTCCCGGCTTGCGCGTCACCGCGCCTGTGAACGCGCCGCGCTCGTAGCCGAAGAGCTCGCTCTCGAGCAACGTCTCCGGCAGCGCCGCGCAGTGCACCTTGAGGAACGGCCCCCGCGCGCGTGGGCTCGCGGCGTGGATGGCCCGCGCGACCACCTCCTTGCCGACTCCCGTCTCACCGCGGACCAGCACCGTGGCGTCGGTACGCGCGACCCGCCGCAAGAGGCGGCTCAGCTGCGCCATCGAATCGGAGCAGGTCACCAGGTCTCCCTCGGAGGGCCCGACCGCCGACCCGGCGGCGCTGCCACTCGCGACCAGCGCCTTCTCGATGCAGTCGAGGACGTCTTGCGCGCGGAAGGGCTTCTGGAGGTAGTCCGTCGCACCTGCGCGCAACGCATCGACCGCCGACTCGACTGAAGGAAAGGCCGTCACCACGATGACGGGCAGATCGTCGAACCGGCGACGCACCTCGGCGGCGAAGGTGGTTCCGCTCATGCCGGGCATTCGCACGTCGGTGACCACGACCTCGACGGCGCGTGCGTCGAGGATCGAGAGCGCATTCTCGGCGCAGCTCGCTCCGATCGCCTCGTATCCCGCCCGGCGAACGGCCTCTTCGAGCACGCGTCGCACGGCGGCGTCGTCGTCGACCACGAGGACGGTGCGCGTCGAGCCGGCGCCGAGCGTCGAGACGCTCACGGGGCCTCCATCGGGATCGTCAAGGAGAAGACGCTCCCGCGCCCGATTTCGCTCCGAAGCTCCAGCGACCCGCCGTGCTCGCGCGCGATCCGCTCGACGATCGCCAGCCCGAGGCCGGAGCCGTCGGGCCGAGTCGTGTGAAACGGCTCGAGAACGCGCTTGCGCTCGCGCGCGGAGATCCCTCTCCCCGTGTCCACCACCTCGATGCGAACCCGTCTCTCCGACGAGCCCGAGACCTCGCACGGCGTCGCACGCAACGTGAGCGTCCCGCCTTCGGGCATCGCCGCGACCGAGTTGCGCATCAGGTTGAGGATCGCCTGACGCAGCCGCGGCGGATCGGCCGTGACGGTGATTGGCGAGTCGGGGACCTCGAGGCGAAATGTCACATCCTGCGGCACGAGGTGGCGATAGAGCCGCACCATCTCGCGAAGCAGCTCTCCGATCTCCGCACGCTCGGCATGCTGCGAGCGATCGCGCGCGAGCGCGTGATAGTCGGTGACGATCCGGTCGAGCCGCTCGACCTCGCGATCGATCCGGGCGAGCGCATCGCGCACCGCGCTGCCCTCGGGCAGATCCAGGGCTGCGAGATCGATCTCGCCGCGGATGGCTGCGAGAGGGTTGCGCACCTCGTGGGCGACCTCGGCCGCGAAGGTGCCGAGCAGCGCGAGCGAGCGCATCCGCAGCGCCTCGCGCTCCATACGTGCCGCCGCGTAGCGGAAGACGGCGAGACCGACCAGCGCGGTGCCACCGCCGGCGGCAGCGACCGCCTCCACGCGCCCTCCCTCGAGCGACGCGACGCTCGCGGTCACGTACGCTGCTGCCGCGGTCGTCGCGACGACGAGCAGCGCGGAGCGGGTGGGTAAGGCGCGATCGGCCTCCACACCCGTGTCGAGCACCCATGCGAAGAACAGCGCCGACGCGATGGAGCCGACCGCTCCGAGCGCGGGCAGCGTGAGCCCGCTCTGCATGGCGAGGTCGGTGAGACCGCCGAGAAGACCGACGCTGGCGCCGAGGAAGAGGCCACGCGCTCGGACGCGCTCGGGCGCCGCGGGGCCGAGCGCGCTCCGCGCCACGGCGAAGATCGCGACGGCCGAAGGCGGGATGAAGACGACGACGTACGCGATGCTCCACGTCGGCGAGATCACCACCTCGTAGAGCGCACCGCTCCACGCGCCACCGGCCGTGACGAGCGCGAAGAGCCCGCCGATGACGTGCAGCGCGACCACACCCGCACCAATGGGCCTGCCGAGCACCGTGCGGAGGAACTGTACGAACGTCGGCACGATCAACGCGGCTCCGACCGCCGAGAGCACGCGTGCTTCTCGCAGCTCCGCGGTGGCGAAGAGGAAGTCCCCCAGGTGCCACGCGAACCCGATGGCGCAGAGCGCAGCGAGCGGCCACGCGCCCGGCTCGCGGCCCGGGCGCGCGAAGACCACGGCGGCGACCGCGAGGATGCCCAGCGCCGCGACGAGCGACATCAGCCCCGACGACACACGTCGATGATAACGTGGGGACCTGCGCCGCCGGGGAGGCGCTGGCGCGACGCGCGTGGCCGAGCCGCCGGCACGATGGCGCTTCTGGGCGCCATCCGCGACATGGCTTTGCCTACTAGCAGAGCCAAGACAGCCAACTCTCGGAGAACAGGCAGTCCGGGTCGCGCGGCGACTCGTAGACCTGCACGCCGACGAACACGATCGTCGCGACGAGGGCGATCCCGCCGAACACGAGCCCGGCGATCAACGGCCAGTCGGAGCTGCGTGCCTGCGCCGCCGGTTGCACGGCACGCGGGCGGGCGAGATGCGCCCGGACGGCGCGCTCACGTCCGCCCATCAGCCGCGGCAGCAGCATACGCACCGCGCCGGGCAGAGCGCCGCGCGGCACGACGACGTCTCCGTGGAACGGTCTGCGACCGTCCCGTCGCCCGAGCACGAGCCGGAGACGAACGTCGTCGTACCCGACGTCCTCGACCGAGGACGCGAAGGCCATCGCGGCGTCACCGTCCCACATCGCGTTCCACAGGATCCGAAGCGCTCCGGGCGCGATGACGGTGTCTCCGCGCACGACCTGCATGCGCGAGCGCTCGAGCACACCCACGATCGTGCTGGTCACCAACGCCGACGTCTCCGCGTCGGGCGCGCTCGCGGGCGACACGAGCACGCGGGGTGGTGCTTCCTGGGCGCGCGCGTCCGGCACGAGACCGGAGACGAGAGACGGCACCAGCAGCACGGCGATCGTTCGCGCGCGCGTCACCGCGCCGCTCCGCGTGCGCGCGACAAGCTCAGCTCGAGCCCGACGTGATCCGAGAGCGTCGCGGAACGCGTCTCGCCGTCGACGGTGACCACGTTGAACGTGGCCAAGCGCTCGGTGTCGACCCGCTCTCGCGCCGTGGGATCGAACGTGCACCCCGCCACCGCGGTCCCAACCGCCACCACCGCCGCCGTCCTCGTGACCATCCGCGAGCCTCCTCTCGGCCCCGCGATTGGCAGGGAGCGTGCCGAGCGGATCGGTCCGTGAGCCGGGTCGTGCGCGGCGCGGAGCTGCCCCTCCACGCGGGCAGCAGGCTGCTCGGGTCGGGCAATGTGCTTCCCACGCGTGCGTCCTGAGCGTCCGACGCGAACGCCCCGCGGCGAGCGCGGCATCGCGGTCCATCGACGAACGACCGTTCGTGCGGTCCATCGACGAACGACCGTTCGTGCCTCGACTGCGCTCGGGGCGAAGGGTCGGCCCCGACCCTTCCCGTTCGGGAGGAGGGAGCTCGTCCCGCACGAGACGCGGCAGAGCCGCGACCGCGGCCACGTAGAATGCGCCGATGCAACGGCCGCCTTGGTCGCCCCCTCCCGGATCGCCTCCTCCCGGATCACCGCCCGGCGGCGGTGGATCCGCGCCCTGGGGCCAGCCGTCAGGACCTCCGGGCGGCGGTTGGGGCGGCCCACAGGGCGGATCGCCTCCGGGGTTTCCGGTTCGCCCGGGCCCGCAGCCGCAGCATCGCCCTCCGCCGCAGCACGCGCCGCCGCGCAAGAGCGGCGGGATCGGCAAGTGGTTGATCTTCGGGGTGCTCGGGCTCGTGGTGCTCTGCTGCGGCAGCGGGATCGCCGCGGTGTGGTGGGGCAGCGGGGAGGCGGCGAAGATCGCGCCTTTGAAGGACGCGTGCCTCGGCAGCGCGGTCGCGGTCGCGCCGGCGCTGGGCTCGACGCCCGGGATCCAACGCGTCGTCGCCTTCGAGCGGAGCGGCTCGACGTTCACCTCGAGCTACAGCCTCGTGTCCACGGACTGGCGCGGCGAGACCGCCGAGACGACGCCCCTCGTGCTCTGCGCCGAGCCCGAGACGCAGGAGCTGGTCGAGCGCTGTTCGTACGGGCGCGTGCTGCGGGGCGACGCGACGCTCGAGCGCTGGGGCTACCGGCGCGACGTGCGCCTCGTCGAAGCGCGCACGGGTCGCGTCATCGTCTCGACGACGTTACGCGGAACGCCGCCTCTCGCGTGCCCCGAGACCGAGAGCTTCGGTCGGAGCAGCACCGAGCGCCGCTACGGCACGCACGTCGGCGTGCAGGAGATCGAGACCGTCATCGGACCCACGGTGCGGGGCTCGACCGGCGGCCCGGTCGTTCCGTTGCCGACGTCCGTCCCGGCGCCGGTGGCTCCCACACCGATGCCACCGACCCCGATGGCACCCGCGCCCGCGCCCGTCCCCGTGCCCCCGGGCTGATCGCTCCGCGACGCCGTGC
>JADZFZ010000158.1 GCA_020854145.1 Deltaproteobacteria bacterium
AGGGCACCACCGAGGCGGTTCGCCCGATGGTGCTCGGGCCGGCGGGCGCGCGCACCGCCGTGATCTCTCTGCTCGATCGGCACCAACGCGAGCCGCGGAGCGCCGCCGCGATCGGCATCGCGCGCGATCCCGCCGCGCTCGCCTCGATCCGACAGGCTGCCGCCCAGCACGACGCGGTGATCGTCGTGCTGCACTTCGTCGCCGAGCTCCGCGAACGTCCACTCCGCGGCTGGCGTCGGCTGGTCTCGAAGATCCTCGATGCCGGCGCCGACGTGGTGATCTCGCATGGGACGCACGTGGTGGGCCCGGTGATCACGGAGCGGCGGGCCGGCCGCCCCGTGCTCGTCGCGTGGGGGCTCGGCAACCTGCTCACGGAGATGGGCAACGACGCGAGCCCGAGGGCGCCCGACGCCCGCGACGACAAGTGGGCCTCGGCGCGTTCGCGCGAGCAGCTCCTGGCGCGCATCGAGGTCCGGCCGCGCGACGGCGCGCCGCCCGGGCCGGGCGTGGTCGGGACCCGCGCGCGCATCGAGGTGTCGTTCCTGCCGGCCTGGATGGCCCACGATCGGGACCTCGTCGAGCGTCACGTGATCCGCGGGCCGATTCGGCACTCGATCGAGCCCGTCGCCGCATGCGGGCGCCCGATTCCGTTGCCCGACACGTGGCCGGAGCGCGAGCGCGCGTCCGTCGATCGATGGGTGTCGCGGCGACGCGATCACATGTTGCGTGCGTCGAGGCTTCGCTCGGCGCGATGCGACGCGTGTGGCGCCGACGAGGCGTGCCGGCGCGCATCCGGGCCACACCTCCTTGCCGCGCCGCACCTGGCCGAGTAGAAACGCGCGGCTTTCGCCGTGCCTTCGCCGCTCGCTCTCCTCGGTCGCATCTCCACGAGGTCTCCAACCTTCGGGTGGGGGGCTCTGTTCGCGCTCGTCGCGCTCGTCGCGCCGGTGACGGCTTGCTCGCTGGACAACCCGGGCACGGACCCGCCGTCGGGGCGACTGCACTTCCCGATCGCGCTCGAGGTCGACGACACGCGGCTCTTCGTCGCGAGCTCCGACTTCGATCTCCGGTACAACGGCGGGATCATCAGCGCGTTCGAGCTGGCCCGCATCGACGCGGCCATCGACGAAGCCGATGCGTCGAGCGGGTGCACGGGCGCCGCGCCCTGCACGATCGAGGACATCGCGCCGCTCCTCGCGCAGCCGGGCGCCGAGGTGAAGGTGGGTGCCTTCGCGATCGACCTGGCGCTCTCGACGCAGCGGCGCCGGATGTTCGCGCTCGTACGCGGCGACGGCGCGGTCGTCAGCATCGACCTCGACCGCGATGGTCGTGCGATGTCGTGCTTCTCGGGATCGCCCAGCGGAGCGGCGCGATGCTCGGGAAGGTACCTGCGCGGCAAGACGGCCGACCAGACCGAGCGACGCATCGTGCTTCCTGCGGAGCCGCAATCGCTGGTGGTCGTGCCGCTGGCGGGCGACGGAGAGCCGGAGGATCCCGACGACCCCGACTCGCCGCCGGCCGAACGCCAGGCGCTCGTGGTCGCGCACTCGACGGGGGGACGCGCGAGCCTCTTCCTCGACCGCAAGGCCGAGGGCGAGAGCGTGCTCCCGACGCTCGTCCACGTGCTCGACGGGATGTCCGACGGTGCGACCGTGGCGACGTACGACCGCGCCACGGGTCTGGTCGCGGTCGCCAACCGCGCCAACCCGGTCGTCGAGCGCATCGGCATCGCGGACGATCCGAACATCGCGCGGAGCTACCTGTTCCGCGGCGGCGACGTCTCGCTGCAAGGGGTCAACACCGGCCGCGACGCGCGCGGGATGATCTTCGAGCCCGACGGCAGTCGCGCGTACGTCGTGCAGCGATCGCCGGGATCGCTGATGCGGATCGACTTGCGGACGCCGCGGTTCGAGTCCGCGCTCGAGCTCTGCCCGGGTGCGTCGCTGATGACCGAGCGGACCGGTGAGCTGCCCGACGGCTCGGTGCGCCGGCGCTTCTACGTCACGTGTTACGACGCGCAGCAGATCTTCGTGGTGGATCCCGAGCTGGGCGAGGTCGTCAACGTGATCCGGACGGGCGGCGGGCCGCACGAGCTCGTCTTCGATCCGCGAGCGGACCATCCGCGCGCCTATCTGGCGGACTTCCGGGACTCGGTGATCCGCGTGATCTCGCTGGACCCGAGCCGGCCCGAGACCTTCGAGCGGGTCATCGCGATCCTCGGCGAGATTCGCACGGTGCGAGGCCTCGATTGACGGTCTTGCCGCCGCACGGTTCCCCTCACCCCGACCCTCTCCCCGAGGGGGAGAGGGAGCCTGTGCGCGTTCGACGCGGCCTGCGCCCGACGCACACCGTCGGTGAGATCGCGTGGCTTGCGCTCGCGGTCGCTCTCGCGATCACGGGCTGCGACAGCGACCCGGTTCTGGTCACGCCGCGCGTGTTCGACCGTGCGCAGCGGTTCGCGTTGCTCTGCCTCGACACGAGCGGCGAGACGCCCGTGGGCGCGCCGCTCGACTCGTGCACGCTCGGCACCGGCGGCGCGCAACCCGATGGGTTCCGCCTGCACGCGCTCGTCACGCAGTCGACCGAGGGATCGCTGGCGGTGGTCGACCTGACCTCGTCGCGCATCCTCGATGGGGATCGGCGCATCCCGGGCTACACGTTCGTGGACATCGGTCCGTTGCCGTCGGACGTCGTGGTCTCGCCGGACGGGCGATTCGCGTACGTCGCGCGTCTCGGCGACGGGATGCTGAGCGTCGTCGACACCTCGCGCGTGCGCGAGCAGACGAGCGGCGTCGAGGTCGAAGGCTCGCCCATCCGGCTCGCACCCGAAGGAAGCGCCGACGACTTCGTGGCGCGGCCGTTCGCGCTCGCGTTGTCGCCCGACGGGGAGCGCCTCTTCGTGAGCCTCCCGGAGCTCGGTGAGGTCGTCGTGATCTCGACCGAGAGCCTCGAGGTCACCGACCGCATCGCACTGTCGTCCGCCGGCGGGGCGCCGCAACCGCCCAACCCCTACGACCGTCAGGGCTCGGACTGGCGCCGCGCCTGCGGAGAGGCGCCGCCTCCGACGCCGCCACCTGCCGTGGACGCGGGTCCCGAAGAAGACGCAGGTCCCGAAGAGGACGCAGGTCCCGATGAGGACGCAGGTCCCGATGAGGACGCAGGTCCCGGAGACGACGGCGGACCCGAAGACGACGCTGGGCCCGCGGACGATGACGCGGGCATGGACGAGGACGCTGGGCCCGCGGATGCCGGGCCGCCGGCCGCGATGCCCGAGCCCCGCGGGATGGCCGTCGATCCGGGCGACGACGAATCGCCTGCCGTGCTCTTCGTCGCGGATGGCTCGCTCGGGATCATCCACCGGATCGATCTCGAGTCGCTCGCGCAGCTCGAGCCGACGGTCGTGGGGCGACCGACGGTTCGCCTCGACGTCACGCCGCGCCTGGTCGATGGGACGAAGTGGCTCTACGCGGTCGAGACGATCGCCTCGACGCTCGTCATCGTCGATGTCAGCAACGGGCCGGGCGCCCTCGAGCCGCTCGAGACCGACGACGTGCTCGCCCCCGCCGATCGGCTGGAGTTCCGCACCCCCGTGCGCGACGTGTCGTTCCTCGTGCGCGACTACGACGCGAGCTACGTGTGTGATCCCGTCGAGAGCGAGCCGCTCGCGCTGCACGGCGTGTTCGCGGTGGCTGGCCTCGCGGACGGCAGCATCCGCCTCATCGACGTCGACGATCTCGACCGGGAGTGCCGTGCTTCGCGCGCGCAGTGCAGCTCGAGCGACAGCGCGTACCGCTATCGGCGCCACCGTCCGCGGATCGCCGTGGAGGTGAGCGACCCGATCGGCCTGTCCGCGCGGCCCGAGCTGACGAGCGGCGCGCGCTTCGAGAGCAGCGACGAGTGCGACGACGAAGAAGCGACGATGACGAGCGTGCCGTGCTTGCGCTCGGTGGATCGCAACGGCGTCACGTGCGGCGGGCTCGCGGGGTACGTCGAGTCCGAGGGCGTCTGCGTGCTCGACGATCCGTGGCTCGTCTTCGAGGAGACCTGGACGGTCACCTACCAGGGCGCATTGCCGGGGGCGGTCGGCGGGCGCGGACGGTTCGAGGACGGTTGCCGCGAAGGCGAGACGTGCGTGCTCGATGGCGGCGGCCTCTCGTTCTGCTCGGCGGGCGTGACCGGTGGGATGCAGCTCGTGATCACGCGGCCTCCGCCCGAGGACGTGATCGAGGCGCGGCCCGAGTGCGACGCGCTCTTCGACGAGTC
>JADZFZ010000159.1 GCA_020854145.1 Deltaproteobacteria bacterium
CTACCGCCGTCGACGGCGGCGTCGTCGTCCGCGCCCGAGTCTGCGGCGGGTGCGTCCACGATGCCCGAGTCCTCGGCTGCGCGCGGGCCCACGTCGTCGTCGCCGCACCCGATCGAGGTCGCCATCAGGGCCGTTGAACCGACGATCGCCACCCAGATGCGCGCGGCGGGAGCCATCTGGAGACTGTACGCGTGTGCCATGCTCGCCGCATCGTGCCGAGCGCCCGCCCCTCCCCTCGACCCGCCGCCCCGAGCGGAGGCCGCCGCAGGGACGCCACGCTCGTGCGCGCGGTCGTGGCCCTCGTCCTCCTCGCGGTGCTCTGCGTCGGACTCGCGCCGGCGCGCGCCCGAGCATCCGAAGTCATCTATGTCCTCGGTGGCGAGGTGCTCGTGCTCGCCGGCAGCGCTGCGACCACCGTCGGTGTCTCGGTGTGCCTCGGCGCGGAAGAGCGACCACCCACTGCCCTGACCGTCGCCCACTTCACGCTCGCGTTCGCCAACGTCGTCAGCGGCGCGGTGATCACGGGCTTCGGTCTGGCCCTCGAGCCCATCGAAGCGCTCGCTGGCTGGATCAGGACGTTCATGCTCGCCTTCGGCCTGACGCAGCTCGTCTACGGAATCCTGATGGGCGTGATCGGCGGTATCGCGCTCGCAGAAGACGACGACGGCGGCATGGCCGACGCGATGCTCGTCCCCCTCACGCTCTCGTTCCCGTAGGCGCAGCAGTACGATGCGGCATGCGAAGCGCGTCGCGACCATGGCTGGGTTCGGTACTCTGGGTGGTCTGCCTCGTGTCGTGCGGCGACGACGACGGTCCGGGCGGAGCCGTGGATGGAGGCCCGACGCGCGACGCGTCCGCAGTCGATGACGGGGCGGCCCCGTCCGGCGATGCCGCCGACGAGCCCGACCCCGGCGGAGCCGTCGACGTCGACGGCGGACCGTCCGACGCGGCCGCACCGCGGGACGCGTCGGCGCCCGACGGGGCTCGACCCGATGCGACGCCGATGGACGCGACGGCGCTCGATTCCGGGCGCGACGACGCCGCGGCCGACGACGCGATGGCGACGGACGCGCGCCCCGCGCTCGACGCGTCGAGCCCCCTCGATGCCGCGGCCGACGCGGCCGCGAGCGACGCTTCCGCGCCCGACGTGGCCCTGCCGGACGCGGGTCCGCCGCCGCCGACGGGTGCGGTCCGCGCGATCGAGATGACGCGATGGACGGATGCGGGCGCACCGTTGCCCGCGGCGAGCGTGACCGTGCGCTACGAGCTCGCCACACCTGCGGTGCTGTTCGTCAACGTCGTCGTCGACGTCGACGGCAACGGCGTGATCGCGCCGTACCCGGTCGCCGGCGGCGCAACGCAGGAGGAATGGATCGTTCAGGACGAAGCCGCGGTGATTCGAACGGCGCCCCTCAGCCACTGGTTCGCGGTCGTCGATCCCGCCGCCGCCGACCGCGATCTCCGGGTGCGCGCCGTCGCGAGCGCGGGCCCACTCGGCGCTCCTCCGGTGCTCGGCGAGAGCGCGGTCGACTCGCTCGAGCGCATCGTCGTCGTGCGCGGCATCGAGTCGCCTGTGACCGCGACCACGGCGGTCGATGCGTTCGGCGGGGGTGGCCTGATCAAGCAGCCGCCGCCCGAGCACTCCGACGCGTTCGGCGAGATGATGCCGGGGACCATCACGCTACCGAATGGGTTCGCTCGCACCGGGATGCCGGACCCGATCCAGGGAGCGAACGCGTGTGTGCTGTCGTCCCTCGCGGTCGGGCTGTCGTGGCTCGGACGGACTCGAGGCTTCGCCGACTGCTTCCCGATCGCGAACGATGTGGAGACCTTCGTGTTCTTCGAGGGGGAGATCGACCGAGTCGGTCGCCTCGGCTACACGATGGAGCGGGGTGTCCCTGGCCCGAACGTCATGCCCGGCATCATGACGTTCCTCGCGGAGACGGGGATCCCCGTGTCGGTGCGCGAGGTCAGGGCGGTGCCCACGGACCCGATGAGCGCGACGACGATTGGCGCCGAGCTCGTCGCCGCGCTCCGAAACGAGTGTGCCGTCATGATCGGGGTGCAGTTCCCCGAAGGGCGTCACGCGTTGTCGCTCGCAGGGCTCGTGACCGACCCCGCGACGGGCGCGGCGAGGAGCCTGGTGGTGCAGAACTCGCAGACCGAGACGTACGCCGACCACCACCCGATCAGTCGGTCGAGCGGCAGCCTCGTGCTCCGCAACGTCGCGCGGAGCGACCTGGAAGGACGGGAGCTCGGTCCCGGAAACGTGCCCATCGTCTCGCTGCACATCCTCTGTGTCAGCGCCGTGAGAGCCGTGACGCTCGCATTCCCGCACAACACGATCCCGACGGGCAACGACGTGCACCTGCGCTGCATCGAAGGCGGCGCCGTCAGCGCCCCCGACGCGTGCGCGTGCACCCACTGGCACTCGGGCGGTGCGGGCATCTCGATCCGCAGCGAGCCTCGTGTCTTCGAGATGCCGGCGAACCCGTGCGGTCACGGCTGCTACCGCAACGAGGCGCCCTGGAGCGAGCTCGAGGTGCGTTGCTGCGGCATCCCCGAGTGACGTCGCGGTACGACGAGATCGGCCTGCCCGAGAGCGCCGTCTGTCGGCTCGAGCTGCCGGGCGGGCACGCACGACGTCTGGCCGACTTGCGCTTCGACGCGGTGGTCTTCGACCGTCGCACGCCGACGATCGTCACGGCCGAAGGTCCGTTCCTCGTCTTTCGTCCGCTGCCGGGTGCGACCCCTTCACGCACGGCGGACGCCGGACCGCCCGAGGGACGTCGCGTGCTCGCGTTCCGTGACGACGGGCGTCTCGTGGCGGCCGATCGATCGGGCTTCTCGGTGTGGGACGGCACCCGCTGCGCGGTGCGCCACGCTTGGCCGAGCGACGTGACGGCCGTGGCGCTCTCGCCCGACGGCACGCGGGTGGCCGCGTGCGCAGCGCGTCTGCGCGTGCACGACGTCGTCTCGGGCGCGACGCTCGTCGACGCCCCGCTCGCGCGCCCGACGACGAACGAAGGCGTGCTGTGCCTCGGCAACCATGGGCGCTTCGCGGCCTTCGCCGTCGTGCGGCCGCCCTCCGCACCACGCGAGGCGACGACCGCGCCCGCGAGCGACGCCGCGAACGGTTGGGAGCTCGTCGACCTCGAGCGACGCGAGACGAGGTTCGTCCCGATCGCGGCGCTCCATCACATCGCGATGTCGCCGGACGAGCAGCTCGTCGTCACGAGCGACGCGGGATGCGCGATCCGCGCGTGGCGCCTGCCGTCGCTCGAGCCCGCGTGGGTCAACGACGAGCGATCGGCACCCGTCGACGGCCTCGCGTTCAGCGACGACGCGTCCCTGCTCGGCGCGACGACGCGTGCCCGCTGGTTTCGCGTCCTGCGCGCGGCCGACGGCGTCGGCGTCGGTCCCGACTCGGTGTACCCCGAGCCCGAGATCGGCCGGTCCCACGTGATCCGATCGCCTGGAAGCTCCGGCGCCCTGCGGAGCCCAGCGTGGTCGCCCGACCGCTCGACGGTCGCGTTCCTCTCCACCGAGCCCGGCCACGGTGTCTCGGTCTGGGAGCCTCGTGCCGGTGCGCGCGACGGAGGCCCGGACGCACCGCGCTGCCTGCTCGAAGGTGCCCCGTCCGCGGTGAGGCCGGTGAAGCTCCTTTCGCGCGGCGAGATCGCGGCGGTGGTCCGCGCGCGCACGCTGAGCATCCACGACGCGCACACCGGAGCGCTCCAGTGGTCGACGGAGGCCGAAGGCTTCGCGCTCGACGCCGCGGGCGAGACGGTCTACGTCGCGGCGCCGCCCGACGCTGGCCACGCCATCGATGCACGAGACGCCCGTACCGGAGCGATCACGGCAGAGCTGCTCGAGGGCCGAAAGCTCCGCGCAGTGCTCGCACGCTTCGAGGACGGCAGCTGGCTGACGCGCGACGAGCGCGGCGCCTCGGCCGTCGAGGACGACGCGGGCCGCCGCTTCGCGATCGACGACGCCTGGGCGCACGCCGTACCCATGGACGGGCACGATCACGTCGTCGTGCGCGTCGACTCGACGCGAGGCCGCACGCCCGACCTGATCCGCGTCCGCGACCTGCGCACGGGCGCGCTCGTCGCCGAGGCTCGCGTCGAGCACCTGCGTTGCCCTCCCGCGCTCGTCGGCGCGGGGCCGCGCATGCTCCTGCAGTCGGACGCGGGGAACCTGTGCGAGTGGCAACCCGGCATGAAACGCGTCTCGTCGCGGACGCGCGTGCACGTCATGGGGCTGCTGGTCTCGCTCGCCGTCTCGCCCGACGGCAACGTCTTCGCTGCCGGCGGCCATCACGCGTTCATCGTCGTCGGCGCGATGAAGGGCAAGACCGTCACGCGGGAGCTCCGCGGTCATCGCGGCGCCGTGACCGCGCTCGACCTCTCGCCCGACGCGCGCCGCCTCCTCTCGGGCGGAGACGACGGCAACGCGTACGTCTGGGCACTATGACGAGCGGCGCACCAGGCCTCGGCCTCGGTGTCAGCGGATCTCGGCGGCGGCAGCGCGACGAGGCCGTAGGCGGCAACTCTCCGAGTCCGTGGCACCGTCCGGGACGACCTCGAGGATCTCGGGACCGGATTCACCTGAAAACACCGCAGATCTCAACAGTGCGAACGTTCGCACTGTTGCAGCGGAGCTGCTGCCGTGGCGCACGACTCGGTCGCGAGCGGCATCACCGTGCGCGACGAGCTCGAAGGCGACCTCGCGTGCGGCCTGCTGACGCGGGGCTTGGCGCCGTTGCGCTGTGACGCGTGCCGCGAGAGCCGGCTCGTCGCGTTCTCGTGGCCGTGGCTTCTGTCCGTCCTGCGTCGGTCGGCGCATGAGCGTGAGCTCGAGGTCGCGCTTGCGCGCCGCGTGCACGGATGGTCAGATTGGTCACATGCGAAGTCGACCCCTCGCGGACGTCAAGGCGCACCTCTCCGAGATCGTCGACTCGGTGGAGCACCGTGGAGCTCGGCTGCTGATCACGCGACACGGCAAGCCCGCGGCAGCCATCGTGCCGGTTGGTGATCTCACGACGCCGCAGGCACGCAAGGTGAGGGTACGACCCAAGGCGACACGCCGCGCGGTCGAAGCGATGCTCGCGTCGTTCGCACCTGCCGAGCCCGGCGACAGCGCCGTGGAGCAGCTCCGCCGCGACCGGCGATGAGGCTCGTGCTCGACGCTTCGATCGTGGTGGCGGGCGTTCGGGCAGGTGAGCCGGGCCACCGCGCGGCGCGCCCGCTCCTGGTTCGCGCTCTGACAGGAGCCGACGAGATCGTGGTGCCGGCCATCTTCCCGATCGAGGTCGCTTCCGCTCTCGTTCGCCGCGGTCTGGACGGACGTGACGTACGCAAGCTCGTCGCTTCGTTGCGCTCGACCGCTACCGAGATCGTGGCCATCACCGGACGCCGTGTGTCGGCCATCACCGAGGTTGCGCTCGCGTGCCGGCTGCGTGCAGCCGATGCGGCCTACGTCTGGCTGGCCGAAGATCGCGGGTTGCCGCTCTACACGCTGGACGACGAGATGCTCGCGCGTGGGTCCTCGCGTTGCTCGGTCGTCAGACCGTGAATGAAGCTCCTCGCGGGTCGAACGCGCGACGCGCGCCGCCTTCTCTCGGGCGGGGACGACGCCAACGCGTCCGTCTAGGCACTCTGAAAATGGCGGCGGGCGCCGCGGACCCTCGAGTCAGGGGATGTCGGCGATCACGTCCGCGCAGCGCAGGTACCGAGTCTCGGGCGCTCGGCGCCAGTGCTCGTCCCGCTCCACGACGACCAGGAGCACCTCGCGCGGTCGTCGCACGCGACGACACACGTGGCCGAGCACGCCTTCGAAGACCGCGTTCTCCGGGGGAACGAACGCTCCCGTCGCCTCGTGGGCCCAACGCTGGACGTCGAGGACCGCGCGAAACGTCCCGCTCTCCTCGCGTCGCGCGACACGACGCGCCGCGGCGGGCAACACCTCCGGCTCGTTCAGGTGGAGCAGCGCGATCGGCGAGCTGCCGGTGTAGAGCCGCAGCGCGAGATAGGGAGGCCAGCCGAGCACGTGCAACGCGGGCATCGCGCCGAACACGGTGGCCACGACCAGCAGGCTCGGTCGCCGTGCCCAGCTCCAGCCCTCATGCGCAGGCGACGACGGCGCGCGGGCGAGCCACATCGACATCACCGCGTGTCCCACGTTCCACGGGACCACGGCCCGATTTAGCCCCATCGCCGACAATCCGAGCGCGACCGTCAGCGACCACACGACGAGACCGTAGGCAGCGATCCGCCGGGTCCGTGGCACCAGCAATCCGACGCCGAGCGCGACCTCGATGACCGCAATCGCGACATTCACCCACGGCGGAGGCGCGGGCCAGCCCCACTGCGCGACGATCGCGCCCATGCCGTTGGCGACGAATGCGGGATTCACCTTGTGCAGGCCCGCCCACGCGAACAGCAATCCAATCACCAGTCGAATCGCGACCACGCCCTCACGCGCATTGCCGTACCAGGTCGCCCATCCGACGATCGCGCAGA
>JADZFZ010000160.1 GCA_020854145.1 Deltaproteobacteria bacterium
ACGAGCACGTCGCCACCGCGCGCGATGCGGTCGCCGACCCACGCGGGGACCGGCGCCGGCGGTGTCCCCGCCCCGGGGAGGGTGGGCATGGGAGGGATTGGCGGCAGCGCGGGAAGCGGAACGATCGATGGGGCCGACGGCACCGCGGGTCCGGTCGTCGTCGACGTAGGGGCCCCCGGGGCGGACCCGGCGACATCCTGCGGAGTGCCGCCTGCGTCGGGCATCGGGCCGGAGCTGGGCGTCGGGGTCGGCTCGGTGCCGCGGTCACCCGCAGCTCCACCTCTCGGTAGAGCGGTGACGGAACCGGCGTCCGCGCCCGGCTCGGATGGCTCGGCGACGCGCACGACCAGCAGCGAGCCCGTGCGCTCGACGACGAACGGACCGTCGCCGAGGATCGCGCGCAGCACGTCGGCGAGCGGGGCGTTGCGCACGTGGACCTCGACGGGCGGACCCTCGTCGGGCAACGACGCCACCAGATCGAGGCTCGCGGCGCGGGCGACGGCTTGCAGCGCCTCGCTGCGCGATCGTCGCTCCAGCTCGACCGACACGCGGGGCGCGTCGTCCCAGGATCCGCGCAGGTCCAGCGCGAACGCATCGCTCGCGTACGAAAGACCGGCCGAAAGCACCACGAGCGACGCGATCGCCGCGGCGCCCGACGAGGCGCGGCGAGCGTTGGCGCGCGCCCACAAGGCGCCCGCTGCGAGCACCACGAGCGCGAGCCCGAACGCGACGAACGACGTCTCTTCCGGCAGCAGCGCGAGCACGCGTCTGAACGCGCTGGCCACTGCGAGCCCATCGCGAGCCGCCGTGAGCAGCTCGTTCGCTCGCGGCCACGAGAGCGCGATGGACGAGACGCCGAGCGCACCGGCCGCGAGCGCACACGCGAGGGTCGAGAGAAGCAGCCGCGCTCGCGCGGCCTGCGAATCGCGCTGCCCGGTATCGAGCGCGCGCGACACCAGAGCGGAGAGCTCCGCTTCGTCGAGCACTGCAGGGTCCGGGAGATGAGCTCCGAACGCAGTCGAGAGCGCGCGCGCGTCCTCGAGCTCTGCTGCGCATCGGGCACAGCCGCGCGCGTGCTCGAGCGCACCTTCCGGGACGAGGTCGCGACGCCCGTGGGCGAGCGCTTCGAGGGTGGCGTCGTCGAGGCACTGGGTCACGACGCACCTCGCGCCGCGAAGGCCTCGCGGAGGCGCTTTCGCCCCCGGTGCAGCCACGTCATCACCGTGCCTATCGGTACGCCGAGGGCTGCGGCGATCTCTTCGTAGGTCGCCTCGTGAACGTGGAAGAGCACCAATGCAGCGCGCATGGGCTCGGGCAACGTCGCGAGCGCCTCGCCGAGCGCCTGGGCGTCGATCCGCGCGAGCGCGACGCGTTCCGGATCGGGTGCGCCGTCCGCCGCGACGACCTCGCCGTCGGGGGTCGCACGCGCGTCGAACGCCGCGCGCTCCAGGCCGCGGCGTCGCAACCGATCGCGGCAGACGTTGCGGGCGACCGTCAGCGCCCATCCGCGGAACGACCCTTTCGCCGAGTCGAAGCTCCCGACGCCCGCGACGATGCGTGCGAGGGATTCCTGGGCGGCGTCGCGCGCGTCGGCCGGACCGGCGACCTGGTGGCAGAGCGAGAGGATCGCCTGAGCGTGCTCCTTGAGCAGCGCCTCGAGCTGATCGCGCTTCATCGGACCGCTGCTCGTGCGCGCACGGTGCTCGGGCAGGGATTCTGCGCGCACGGACGAGACCTGCGAAGAGGTCCAGCGTGGCCAGGGGATCGAAGCCGCGAACGCGCTCATCGATGGCCGTCTACGGGGCATCGGGCCCGGCTATTTCACGCCGGTCGTTGCCTCCCGGTCACGGCGCGGGTCGGCGCAGCAGCTCGTCGGGATCGGTGTCGCCCAGGACGCGGTCGAGGGCCTCGGTGGTCGAGGGCGACAGCGGGTGCACCGTGTCCGGCGCTTCGGGTCGAACGACCAGCGGGTAGCGGACCTCCAGCCAGACGTTTGCGCGTGGGATGTCGAGCGCCGTGGCGGCACGCGCGAGGCACGAGAGGAGGTCCGCCGAGGGCCCTGCGTTTCCGGCGGCGGCGCGCTCCGGCGTCTGTGCGGTGACGCGGACCGAGTGGAGCTCCCCTTCGGCGATCAGCAGGTCGATGCGGACGTGGGCCGCGTAGCGCCGGCGCCCCGCTCGATCGGCGCGGAAGCAGCGTCGGGCCGGGCCGAGCAGCGAGCTGCGCAGGGCGTCGCGCAGAACGTCCTGCGGGATGCTGGTGCTCGCCTCGACGCGCCGCGCCGAGCTTCCCGGCTCCGGAGGCAGCGAGGCCAGCGGCCTGCGACCACCCGCGCTCGGGATGCGGGCCAACGACGCGCGAATCGCCGGGAGCACACGGCCTATCGGGCCCGCCTCGAACCGGCCGAGCGCTTCGTTCGCGGGTCGGTCCACGCGCGCGCTCCACGTGTCGCCTGCCCGGAGCGGGGGTGTCCGCAATCGCTGGCCGTCGATCCAGATCGATCCCGCGCCCGCGCGGAGCGGCGCCAAGATCCGCCGGGCTTCGGGCCCGACGTCCTCGTCCTCGAGATGGCCGACCGACACGTAGGCGCCGCCCGTCGCAGCGACGATCCGCGCGAGCTCGGCGGACGGCTCGTCGTTCGGCGACCGCGCCAGGTCGATCACGGCGACCTCGGTTCCCTCGAGGCGCGCGGCGGCCTGCCGCAATGTGTCGATCTCGCCTTCGCCCGCGTAGACGCCACCGTCGGTGAGCAGCACCAGAAGCGTCGGCGCCCGCAGGGTGGCAACCGACGCGCGCGACGCCGCCCATTCGCGGGCGAGCGCGAGCGCCGCGGCCGGACGCGTGACCGCGCCGAGGCGCGCCGCGGCGATCCGGCGTGCGGCGAAGCGTCCGTCGCCCGCGTCGGGCGCGCGCGCCTCGGTGTCGAGCGCCTCCGCGGTCGCGCCGTACATCATCGTTCGGACCGTCGAGCCGCGCGGCAGGGCGTCGGCGATCGACCACACCGCCTGCAGCGCGCGCAGGCGACGCGACGCGTCCATGGACACCGACGCGTCGAGCGCCGCGACGACGTCGCGCGGCGGGATCGGCGCCGGCTGCAGCGCGATGGTGACGCTCGTGGAGCGCACGTCCCGCCCGCGTGCGTGCAGGACCGAGGCTGCGTCGAGCACCGGGGCGCGTACGAGCCATCCGCCTTCGGGTGACTCTTCGACCTCGAGCCCGGGGGCCGACAGCTCGGGCTCGGCCATGCGCATGTGCTCGGGGCGGGCCGCGAGGCTCCATCGCCACGACGCGCCCACCCGCCGCGCCCGCGCGATCCAGGTGACCACGACGATACGCTCTTCGCCTCCGCGGAGGGCCCCGGGTCGGACGACGAGGTCGCCCGAGTCGAGCACGACACTCGCGCCGCTCGGGCTCGCGCCGACGGGCACTGCTCCGCTCGTCACGGGGATCCGCACGTGACCGGCACGACTCCCCGCGCGTTCGCCCCGGATGCGGAGGGTCTCGGTCACCCACACGGTGCCGGCTTCGATGCGGGCTCGGATCGCGTGGGCCGTCACGCCGATACCCCGTGACACCCGTGCCGTCGGACTTCCGTCGGGCGAGGCCACCGGCCGCGGCGGCGGGGACGGCGGCGCGACCGGGATGCCGTCCTCCGGAGCCTCGTCCGGCAGCATGGCCGAGTCGTCGACCGGAGCCCGCGGCCCCGGCTGCGTCGGAGCTGGTCGCGGGGTGTCGGCGCGCACCGGAGCCTGGCGGCCGACGACCGCTGCGAGAGCGGCGGCGGTGAGCGCGAAGATCGTGCGGGCGGGCACGACGGTCGTAGTAGCGCGCGGGCGGCTGGCGGTCCGCTCGGCGAAGCGCGGGCCTGGATCGTTGCGGGTTTCGGGCACGCGAGGTAGACGGACGCGCGATGGAGAGAGTTCCCGTTACGGCAGACGGCTTCGCGCGCCTCAAGGAGGAGCTCAGGACTCTCAAAGAGGTCGAGCGTCCGCGCATCAGCCAGGAGATCGGGGTGGCGCGGGAGCACGGCGACTTGCGCGAGAACGCCGAGTACCACGCAGCCAAAGAGAAACAGGGCATGGTCGAAGCGCGGATCCTGGAGCTCGAGGACCACCTCGCGCGGGCCGACATCATCGACACGTCCAAGCTCTCGGGCGAGCGCGTCGCGTTCGGTGCATACGTCAAGATCGAGAACAGCGATACGGGCGAGATCCAGCAGTTCCGCCTGGTCGGTCCGGACGAGGTGAAGTTCACCGAAGGCGCGATCTCCATCACGGCGCCCATGGCGCGCGCGCTGATCGGCAAGCGTCCCGGGGACGAGTTCCAGGTCCGAGCACCCGGAGGGACGCGCGACTACGAGGTCGTCGCCGTCTCGTTCCGCGGGTTCCCGGGAAGCTGAGAGCGAACCGCAGCCGCCACGCTCATGGCGCAAGAACCGCGAGCGCGAGTCGAGACGTCGCGCGGCGGTGCGCAGCGCCGCGCGGAAGCGTCGGGGTCTGCGGACGCCGACACGGTCGAAGCGACTGCTCGGGCGCTCGACGCGCTCGCGGAGCGCGTGCCCGGCCGCGCCTCGGTGCTGCGCTCGGCTGCGCAGGCGCTTCGAACGGCCCGCCGCCCGCACGAGATCGAGGTCGCGCGCGCGGGAGCACTGCGTCAGGTCGTGGCCGCCGAGGCGGCGCTGGCATCCGCAGCGGCGGAGGTCCGTGCCGGCGAGGACGCGGCA
Source organism: Deltaproteobacteria bacterium (assembly GCA_020854145.1). Lineage (GTDB taxonomy): Bacteria > Myxococcota_A > Polyangia > Polyangiales > JADZFZ01 > JADZFZ01. Next base: position 4,724 of record JADZFZ010000160.1, read on the forward strand.
GACGGCGGTCGCGCATCGCGGCGGCGCGCCCGCGAACGCGCCGAGGAGCGGCGCCGCGAAGCGCGCCTCTCACGCGCACGCGTCGCGATCGATCGGGACCGGGGCTCCGATCTCCATCCGCTCGATCGTCCCGTCGAGAGCTTGCCCGGCGTGGGTCCCGCGGTCGGGCAGGTCCTGCGCGGTCGCGGGCTCGAGACCGTCGCAGACCTGCTGGTTCTGGCCCCGCGTCGCTACGACGACATGCGCCGCCCCGTCTCGCTCGACGCGCTCGTCGCGGAGGCCTCTCGCGTCGGTGGGATCGAGGGTGACGACGAGGGGCAGCTCGTGGGTCCCGTGCTCACCGAAGGCATCGTGTCGTCGGCGAACGTCGGGTTTCGCAACGGACGCCGCCAGGCCGAGGTCCGCGTCGAGTCCCCCGACGCGACGGGCGCGACGCTGCGAATCTACTTCTTCCACGGGATGGCGGACGCCACGCGGCGCCTGGCGCGCGGCTCGCGCGTCCGCGTTTTCGGCACCGCCCGGATCCACCGCGGTCGGGCCACGATGGTGCACCCGCAGCTCTTCGCGGCCGACGCTGCGCTCGACGCCGAGGGCGTCGTGCCGCGCTATCCCGAGGTGACCGGCATCGCACCGCGCATCCTCGCACGCGCCGTGAGGGCAGCGGTCGAGCGCGCCGCGAGCGCCGTCCCGAGCGCGGTGCCGGTGTGCGTCGCTGCCGACCTCGGGTTGCCGCCGCTCGCAACCGCGCTGCGTGCGCTGCACGCACCGCCCGCGGACCTGGACGACGCGGGCCTCGCGGAGCTCCGGGAAGGGATGTCGCCGTGGCACCGGGCGCTCGCGTTCGAGGAGTTCCTCACGTTGGAGCTGGGGCTGACGAGGCGCAGGCTCGACGAGGCGCGCCATCTCGCTCCGGCGTTCGTGGACGATCGGGGCGCGCGGGCGCGCGTCGAGGCGGCGCTCCCGTTCGTGCCGACGGACGCGCAGCGGCGAGCCGTCTCGGAGGTGGTGCGGGATCTCGGCCGGAGCATCCCGATGCGTCGGTTGCTCCAGGGCGACGTCGGCTCCGGCAAGACGGCGGTCGCGATGCTCGCGGCCGCGCACGCGATCGGCGCGGGCGGCCAGGTCGCGATCATGGCGCCCACGGAGGTGCTGGCGCAGCAGTACCTGCACGCGCTGTCGCCGCTGGCGCGGGGCATCGGCGCGCGTACGGCGCTGGTGCTCGGTGGCGAGCGCGCGTCGCATCGAACGCGGACGCGGCGGAGCCTCGAGGACGGGACGCTCGACGTGGCGGTGGGCACCCACGCGCTCCTGTCGGAGGGCGTGCGGTTCGCGCGGCTGGGTCTGGTGGTCGTGGACGAGCAGCACAGGTTCGGCGTCTCGCAGCGCTTGCGCCTCGTGGAGAAAGGCGGTGCCGACGGAGCCCCGGCGTCACCCCACCTGCTCGTCATGACCGCCACTCCGATCCCACGATCGCTCGCTCTCGCGATGCATGGCGAGCTGGATGCCACGGTGATCGACGAGATGCCGCCCGGCCGAGTGCCGCCGACGACGCGCCTGTATCCACGCGCCAGGCGCGAGCAGGCCATCCGTCAGCTCGAGCGCGGGCTCGCGGTCGGAGGTCAGGCGTTCGTCGTGTGCCCGACCATCGACGGCCGCGACGAGGCGGATCCCACCGCCGCCGTGGACGTCGCCCGCGAGCTGCGAGCTCGCTTCGCGAACGCCGACTCCGTCGCCTTGCTCCATGGTCAGCTCGCTCCCGAGGAGAAGAGCCTCGCGCTCGATCGGTTCCGAAAGGGAGATGCGCTCGTCCTGGTGGCCACGACCGTGATCGAGGTCGGGATCGACGTGCCGCGCGCGAACGTGATGCTCGTCGATGGGGCAGAGCGCTTCGGTCTCGCGCAGCTCCATCAGCTGCGCGGCCGCGTGGGCCGCGCGGGGCAACCGAGCGCCTGCCTCCTCGTGCACGACGCGCGCACGGAGGAGACCGAGGAGCGCCTGCGCGTGGTCGCGGAGACGACCGACGGGTTCGCGCTCGCCGAGGCGGACCTCCGCCTGCGGGGACCGGGCGAGCTGTTCGGCCGGAAACAATCAGGGTTGCCTGGTTTTCGGTTTGGCGACTTGATACGAGACGTGGATCTCCTGTCGAGGGCCCGCGAGGTCGCGCTGGCGATGATGGGCGACGATCCGCAGCTGCTGCGCGAGGAGCACCGCGGCGCTCGTGCCGCCCTCGATCGGTTGGACGCGGCCGGCGCCCTGGTGAAAGAGGAGGCCGGGTGACCCCGCCGGACGACAGCTGCCACGATGGTCGCGCCCCCGGGATCGATGCGGCCCGCTGACCGAGAGGTTCCCGACGCGCCGTTGCCCGCGTCGGCCGCCGCCCTCGCCGGCCTCGCCGGCGGCTTCGTCGGCGGAGTGGCCGATGCCGCGATCACGCTTCTCTCCGGGGGGCTGGAGCTCTCCACGACCGCGGAGGCCGTAGCGGCTGCGGCGGGCTCCACGGCACTCGTGTGGGTGACCTTGTCGTGGGCGTCCGTCGCGGCGTGGCTGCTGGTGGCCGGGGTCGCCCGCGTCGCGCGCGCATGGTGGTCGCGCGAGGCCGTTGCGACCGCGATCGGGATCGTGGCCTCGGGGTCGGCGGCCACCTGGATCGCCGTGGGGCTCTCCGAGGGGCGGCGCCTGCGTGCGTTGCCGCTCCGGCTCGTGGTCATCGCGGGAGCGGCGTTCGTAGGGGTCGCCGGCGCATGGCTGCTCGCCAAGGCGTGTTTGCGATTGTTTCGTACGGAGGACGAGCGTCCGCGTGCGCTGGCCGCTGCGTTCGCGTCGTTGGTCGCCACCGCCGCCCTCGTGGTGGACGTCGCGACGTGGCGCCGCCTGTACCTCGAGTACCACGTCGGGCTCGCGCTCATCGCCTGCACGCTGTTCCTCGTGGCGGGCGTGCTCGCGGTGCCGTCGTGGGGTGCGGCCGCGAGGGCGCGGCGACTCCGCCGCACCGACGCCAGCACTCTGCACCGGGCGTGGGGCGCCTGGGTCGCGCTCTCGGTGGCGACGTTCGCGGCGGCGCTCGGGTGGAAAGCGCTCGCGTTGCGGCCGAACGCGCGCCTCGTCGTGTTGGACCACGCGCCGCTCGCAGGGAAGATCACCGCGCTCGTGGCGCGACGTGACCGCGGGCGACCACGCGCGCCGCAGGTGGTCCCCGTGCCGCGGCCGCCGGTCGCGCCCGTCGCGCACGTGCAAGCGGCCGACGCCGCGACGGCGCCGGCGCTCGACCTCGCGGGCGCGGACGTCCTCGTCATCACGGTGGACGCGCTGCGCGCAGACGCCCTCGGCAGCTACGGCCGCTCCCCTTCTCCGACGCCTGCGCTCGACGAGCTGGCCGCAGACGGCGTCGTGTTCGAGCGCGCGTACTGCCCGACGCCGCACACGTCCTACTCGGTGGCGAGCCTCTGGACCTCGACGTACCTGCGGTCGCTCGCTCCGCTCGACGAGCTGCGGGGGCGACCGACGCTCGCGGCCCGACCGACGCTGGCTTCCCTGCTGCGTCGCGCGGGCTACCGGACGGCGGCGTTCTTCTCGCCGTCGGTCTTCTATGTCGACTCGGCGCGGTTCTCCGCGATCGAGCGCAACGCGTTCGGCTTCGAGCACGTCGTGCGCGACGACGCGCCCGGACGCGATCGCCCCGCTGCGGTCGCGCAATGGCTCGACGGCCTCGGGGACGACGACCGCGTCCTCGTGTGGGTCCACCTGTTCGAGCCGCACGAGCCCTACACCCCGTCGCGCCCGTTCGGCGAGGCCAACGCGTTCGGACGCTACCTCGGCGAGGTCCGCGACACGGACGCGACCATCGGCGCGCTCGTGGACGGCTTCCGCCGGCGACGTCCGCGATCGGTGGTGGTCGTGACCTCCGACCACGGCGAGGAGTTCGGCGAGCACGGGGGCAGGTTCCACGGCACGACCCTGCACGACGAGCAGGTCCGCGTGCCGCTGCTGTTGAGCGCTCCGGGAGTGCCGTCGCGGCGGGTCGCGACCGTCGTGGAGACCCTCGATCTCACGACCACGTTGTTGCCGCTGCTCGGCGTGGCGCCCGACCCGAGGATGCGCGGCGACGACCTGAGCGGTCTCATCGGGCCCGGTGAGCCGCGCGAGCCCGCGGCCAGCGCGTTCCTCGAGATCGGCGAGCTGCGCGCGGTCGTGGAGCGGCGAGACGGCGTGACGTGGAAGCTGCTCTGCGATCAGCGCGTGGAGGAGGGCTGCAGGCTGTTCGACCTGACGCGCGATCCGGTCGAGCGCACGAACCTCGCCGGCGAGCGCGGAGAGCTCGTTCGCGACCTCCGGGCGGAGCTCGATGCGTGGGCGGAGTCGCACGCGGTCGTGGAGCGCGATGCCGGGGCGTCGTGGCCCGTCGCCCTCGTCCGCGCAGCGACCGGGGACGCGCGCGCCACGCCGGCGCTCGTCCCGCTGCTCGGCTCGGAGCGCACGGAGGTGCGGCGATCGGCCGCGCGATTGCTCGGCGAGGCCGGCTACGTCGAGTCGCGAGCGGTGCTCTCGCGGATGCGTCGAACCGATCCGGACGAGCGCGTGCGTCGCGAGGCTGCCATCGCCGCGCTCGCGCTCGGTGACGTCGGCGCACGCGACACGGTGGTGGACGTCGCGGTCTCGCCGGCGGTGATGATGGACGAGCGCAGGCGCGCCGCGCTGGTCCTCGGGCGAACGGGCAGCCAGTCGGGTGTCGCGGTCCTCTTGGGTCTCGCCCTCGATGCGGGGGCCGATCTGGAGGCGCGCACACGCGCCATCCGTCTGATCGGCGACCTGAGGGCGAGATCGACCGCGCAGTCGCTGCTGCCGCTGCTGACGCATCCGACCTTGCGCACGGCGACCGCGGAGACCCTGGGCCGGCTCGGCGATCGCAGCGTCGCGCCCGGGTTGCGGGCTGCGCTGGCGCAGGAGCGTTACCCGGCCGCACGCGTCGCGCTCGTGGACGCGCTCGTCGCGCTCCGCGACCGGCGTGCGGCGGAGCTCGTCCGCGGGGCGCTCGGGATCGCCGAGCCCGTGCCCAACGGAGTCGCGGCGCTCGCGGCCCTCGACGGGTTGCGGCAGGTGCCGTGGGGCGCCGACCTGCGCGCCGCGCGACGAGCGCCCGCTGCGCTCGTCGAAGGCGCGTGGCAGTGTCGCGGCGGTTGCCTGCCGGGGGAGGGCGCGCGCATCGTCGCGAGGTGCACCGAAGGCGAGCGTTGGCGGCTCGCCATCGCGCACGACGGCGCCGGCGAGATCCGGCTGGGTCGTCGAGCGGGGCGTGCGGGAGCGCCCGGGCAGCTGCACGCCGACGTGGTGTGCGCAGGCGGCGTCGCAGCAGCGGAGGTCGTCGGCGGTGCGCGCGTGATCGCCGTCGTGACCGTGCGCATCGGAGCGCCCTCCCGTTGATCGCGCGTATGCGTCGGTCGGCGGAGGCAGTTGACGCCGATCCGTCGCGGATGCTAGCGACGCGGCCTCCGGAGGCGAACCAGATGGCGCGTAAGCACGGCGATTCCGACGGCGACGAGATGGACGCAGGCGCTTCGAAGAAGCATCGGAAGAAGCACGGCGCGTTGCCGGAGTCGCCGCTCGGTGCTCCGGGCACCTTCGTCCCGAAGGCGATGTTCTTCACGAACGGCGTGGGGGTGCACCGCGACCGATTGACGTCGTTCGAGCTCTCGCTGCGCGACGCCGGCGTCGCCACCGCGAATCTCGTGACGGTGTCGTCCATCTTCCCGCCGCACTGCCGCATCGTGCCGCGCAAGGAAGGCGTGAAGCTGATCCAGCCGGGACAGATCACGTTCTGCGTGATGGCGCGTCAGGACACGAACGAGCCCAACCGCCTCATCGCGGCGAGCATCGGTCTCGCGCGGCCCGCCGACAGCAGCCTCTATGGCTATCTCTCGGAGCACCACAGCTATGGCGAGACCGGCAAGAAGGCCGGTGACTACGCCGAAGACCTCGCGGCCACGATGCTGGCCACGACGCTCGGTCTCGATTTCGATCCCGCCAAGGCCTACGACCAGCGGAAAGAGGTCTACCGCATGGCCGGCAAGGTCCTTCACACCAAGTCGATCACGCAGAGCTCCGAAGGCCACAAAGACGGCATGTGGACCACCGTGGTGGCGCTCGGCGTCTTCGTCCTCTGAGCATCCCGATGGCCAAACCGAGAGGGCTCGAGCAGTCGTTCCGGCGCGCGCGCGTCGTGCGCCCGTCGCCGATCACCGGCCACGAGGAGCCCGAGGAGATCATCCTCGGACGTTTCCCTGCGTTCGTGGGTCGGCAGGAGCGCACGGCGTTCGAGCTGATGCGCCGATCGGTGGACGAGGACTACGTCGTCTTCCTGACCATGAGCGGCGCGATGACGCCGGCGGGGCTGCACTCGAGCTGCCTCGTTCCCCTGGTCGAGCGCGGTCTGGTGGACGTCATCACGACGACGGGCGCGAACCTCTATCACGACGTCCACCGCGTGATTGGTCATCAGATCCGCGAGATCGATCCGAACGCGGGTGACCTCGCGCTGCGTCTCTCGCGCATCATCCGCATCTACGATCTGGGGTTCTGGGAGAACGCGCTCCTGCAGACCGACAGGCTGCTCTCCGCCGTCATGACGAAGCCGCATTTCCAGCGGACGATGACCACGCCCGAGCTGCACTATCTGCTCGGGCGGGAGGTGGCGGCGCTCGAAGACGCGCTCGGCGTGAAAGAGCCCTCGTTGCTCGCGACGGCCTATCGACACGCGGTTCCCATCTTCGTCGGCGCCGTGCAGGACGGCTCCATCTTCCTGAACATCGTTCAGCTCAAGCGCCTGATGCCCCCCGGGTCGTTCCGGCTCAACATCGACGTCAACGACGACGTGTTCGCGATGGGAGCCATGCAGCACTACTGCGCGAGCCGCGCCGGGCTCGGCAAGCGGATGGCCATCTGGATCCTCGGAGGAGGAGTCCCGAAGAACTACACCCTTCAAGGGGAGCCGCTCCTCGACCAGATCCTGCAGATCCCCGCAGCAGGGTTCGACATCGACGTGCAGTTCTGTGTCGACCCGGTCGACAACGGGGCTCTGTCCTCGTGCTCCGCCGGAGAAGGCCACACGTGGGGCAAGGTCTCGCCGGAGGGCGTCCGCACCAGCGTCTATTGCCATACCGACGTCACCGGCGTGCTGCCGTGGCTGACGTATGCGCTCTTCCGCGATCAGAAGCGTCGTCGTCCGCACCGCCGCCTCATGGAGAAGCTCGATACGGCAGTGGCCATGCTGGATGCCGCCTCGCGCCGGTCGCTGAAGAAGCTGCCGCCGCTGCCCAAGGCGCTGCCCAAGGACGTCTATCAGGCTCTCGCGAGGACGGCAGCGAAGCCCACGGTGGCTGCCGGCGCGAGCGCGCCAGCACCGAAGCCGAAGCCGAAGAAGGCCGGCAAGAAGCCCGCGAAGAAGACGCCCAAGCGCAAGTAGCGCCCTGGCGCCGGCATTCCCGATCCGGGCTGGCTACCAGACGACGGATCGTCCCACCCAACGGGGTGGGACGGCCAAGCGTGGTGTCGATCGACGAGGTCTCGAGCGCACGCCCGGTCGCCGTCAGAACACGACGGAGATCCGCGACTGCAGGGTCCAGAGCCACTCTTCGGAGAAGATCCCGGACAAGGCATCTCCGGCGTGCATGACGCCTGCTTCGGTGCTCCACCGGACGAGGTCGCCTTCACCCCAGGAGACCTTGAGCGCGAGGTCGGCCTCCCAGCCCAGGAAACAATCTCCCTGGATGACGCTGCAGGAGGTGCTGCCGTCATCACGATTGTTGTAGAGCGCGACGTTCAGCTCGTCCGCCCATGCCAGCAAGAAGGCTCCCACGATCTCCCAGCCGGGGGAGGGCCGGAAGCGGGCTTGCGGGAAGAAGTACTTCGAGTTCCAGACGCCGCCCCGCGACCACAAGGGGCGTAGGTCGGGACCGAGCTGGATGGCCGTCCGGGCCGCGAGCGCGACCTGGTACATCAGCAGGCCTACGTGGTAGTCGGGATGGATCGCGCGCTGCGTGAACTCGTCGTCCTGCAGCTCGCCGTCTCCGGACGCGAAGCCGGCTTCCAGGATGGCCGACCATCGCGCGTCCACCACGCCTGCGCGGAAGGCGCCACCCCAGATGTTGGCGTCGGTGCCGTCGGGCTCGAGGCCCGTGTCCTCGTCGAATCCGGGACGAATGGACAAGCCGCGCGTGGAGCCCTGGATGGTGAGGATCTCGCCGGTCGTGAAGAGGGAAGGCAAACCGGGGCCGAGCCCCCAACGGAGACGCCAGAAGGCGTCGTAGATGTAGACGTCGCTCTCGGTGTGATCCTGCCAGCGATTGACGAAGTAGACGCCGGCGGCCAGCTCGTCGGTCGCGCGCGGCAGCCGCCACGTCTCGTTCGTGTCCGACCCCGTCTGACGCCAGATGAGGGCGGTCACCACCTCCTGGACGTCGTCCTCGCCGTCGCCGAGATACGAGAAGGGCACGAGGCTGCGGTCGGACGGATCACTCGGTCCGCGCGCGAAGCCCAGCGGATCCTCCACGAGGATGTCGTACGCGATCGCCAGCACGAGCGGCGTGGAACGGCTGTCTTGCCGCAGGAGCGTGTTGACGATGGTGAGCGGGCGTGTCGCGAAGAGGATGCGGTCGTAGGTCGTGCCGAACTGCGGATCGCCCCAGTCCGTCACGAGGCCGTCGCCGCGCACGGGAGTCGGTGGCCCCCACGGCGGACCTTCGCCCGCCGTCGCGAACGGGATCGGAGACGTGAGCAGGCCGAGGCCCCACTCGCTCGGCATCCGGCCGATGCGGATCTGCCCGACGGGGACCTGCAGCTCGAGCCACACGCGGCGCAGCTTGAACGTGTCGACGTCGAAGCCTTCGATGTCCGTTCCGCTCGGATCGCCTGCAAACAACGGCGTTCGCGCGATCCGTGCGTTGTCGCCGAAGACGACGTTGTCGAGCCCGTCGATCGAGAACCGTAGGGCGGCGATGGGCAGGTCGCGGCTCGGTCCGTAGAGCAGCGCAGGCTCGAGGCGGAGGCGCATGGTCCCGAAGCCAGCGTCCACGGCGCGGTCGCGGTCGGGGCCGACCTGCGGGAGGTTGCCGATGTGCGTGAGACGAAATCGGGCGTAGCCGGTGACGGTCCAGTCGAGCGGGATGGAGCGTCCGGAGCTCGACGAGGACGAGGAGCTCGACGACGACGGTGCGCTCGAGCTGCTCGACGACGGGCTGCTCGGCGTCTCGGGTGCCGTCGCTGCGTCGGTCTCGGGCTCCGCAGCGGCGGCGTCGGCTTCGACGTCGGTCGAGCCTTCTCCCGCGTCCGGCTCGTCGACGGAGACCGAGACGGTGCCGGTGGCTGCGTCCATCGCCTCCGGCACGCCGGCATCCGCGGTCGCCGTGCCGGCGTCTTGCGCCTTCACGGAGCTCGCCGCGAGCAGCACGACGAGCCCAACCGAGAGCACACCCATCATCGCGGCCACGCGAGCCATCGGAGACTCCTGTCTCGAGTCGATTCGCACGATCAGACGACCATCACCCTCGGGTCACTGCGCGCCGCAACCGTCGGGCGCGTCCGAACGGAGCGGCTCGAGGTTCATGATCGTGACGGTGTCGGCGAACGTGCGGCCCTCCTCGCACCCGAGGAGCACGGCGGGGCCACCGGACTCGAGCCGGCCCCACGCCTCGATCCGCATCGGCTCGGTGCCGCTGGGAGGGACGTTGGCGGAGGCGTAGAGGCCGTCGGTGTTCGTGTGGATCTGATCCGGAGACGGGAACTCCTCGCCGTCGAAGTACTCGTGGTGCGGATCGGACATCGCCATGCCCTCGACGACCTCGCTGCCGTCGGGGAGGAACATCCGGATGACGCCGCCGCGGACCGCGTCGCCGTTGCAGTCGAAGACGGTGCCCGCGACGAGGCCGGTGCCCGCCGCGCGGCGGAACCCGAACACGGTCGGGATCAGGCGGAGCGTCGCTTCCGAGACGCTGTTGCCTTCCCACGTCTCGCCTTCGGCCGGGGTGGGCTCGTTGTACTGGACGGCGCCGACGACGGTCGACGGCGGGGTGGGGCCCGCCTTCGGGAGCACGCGGTAGGCGAACCACCCGCCGATCTCGCCACGTCCACCGACGACGCCCATCTCGCTGGACTCGCCCTCGAGGCAGTCGCCCGAGCAGGTGTCGAGCACGATGTTGTCGGGGAAGAACTGGACGGTGACCTCGGGCACGGGGTCGCCCGTCTGGAAGTCGTTCACCTGCATGTCGAACATGCGGTTCATGCCCTCGCCCATCGGGCGCGTGCGCATCCCGAGGCACGAGAAGTCGGCGGGCATCATCGAGTCCTGGCGCTCGGCGACGGGGACCTCCGCCGGAAGCTCGAAGGTGGGTGGCGGTGGCGGCGGCGGGTCGCCGTCCTCGCGCGGCCCCATGTCGGCCGGCGGCGGAGGCGGCGGCGTGCCGCTGTCGGTGTCGCCGTCGTCGTCCCCGCACCCGGCGACCGAAAGAGCCAACCCGAAGACCATCCCAAGCCGAGTCCCTGTGCGCATCTCCATCACCTCTCTGTGGATGCGTGGGACCGACCAGGACCAGCGCATCGATCGACTGAGATACTCGAACGAGGGCAGAGCCGTCGGTGAGAGCCGTCACCCCGTTGGCGCTTTTTCCCGTGAGTTGGCCGTGCGACGGGACGCCGCGGTCACGATTCGGGCCCCTCGGGCGCGCGCGGACGGCTCCGCACGAAGCGCAACGACGCAAAGGCGACTGCGCCGAGACCCACCGCGAACCAGAGCGTCGCGAGGCGCGTCAGGATCGTCGCGCCGCTCGCGACGACGCGCGGCATCCCCTCGCGGAGGGCGAGGAGCAGCCCGGTCATGCTGGCCTCGGTCAGCCCGAGCCCGCCCGGCAGCATCGCGACTGCGCCGACCATGGTGCTCGCCGCGTACGCGAAGGTCGACTGGAGCAGCGTCGGGTCGTCGCCGAAACCGAGCAGGATCACGTGCAGAGACAGGCACTCGAGGCCCCACGCGACGACGGCGATGGCGGTCGCGGATGCGAGCAGCCGGGGACGCGAGAGCTCGCGAAGGCTCTCGTACGCGATCTCGATCCGTGGGGCCGCGCGCGCGCCGATCCGGGTCCGGGACGCCAGCGCGATGACGCGGCGGGCGAGACGGCGTGACGTGACGAGCGTGACGAGCAGGGCGACGCCGAGCGCTCCCGCGACGGCGATCCAGAGGCCACGGGGAAACGACAAAGACCCCAACGCGATGAGCAGGACGAGCGCCGCCACGTCGGTGAGGCGCTCGGCGATCACGATGGGTGCGGTGCGTGCGATCGGCACCCCGCGCGACTCGGAGAGCAGGAGGCTCTTGAAGACCTCGCCGATCTTGCCGGGCGTCACGGACATCACGAAGCCCGCGAGGAACACGAGGCAGCTCTCGCCGAGCGGCACGCGCACCCCGAGTGCGCGCAGGTAGAGCTCCCAACGAACGATGCGCAGCGCGTAGTTGCCCGCGGCGAGCGCGAAGGACAGCGCGAGCCAGGAGAGCGGGTAGGACCCGAGCGCGTGGAGCGTGGTCTCGAGGTCCGCGAAGGCTGCGAGCGCGACGAACGCCGCGCCGCCGAGGAGCGACGCGACGAGAACCTTCCGAACGAGGCCGCGCGTGGCGTCGGACGCGGGCTTCGAATCGTCGCCGGGCTCCTGTTGCGAAGCGGCGGCGTCGGAGGTGGGCTCGGGGATCCCCGACGAGGGAGGCGAAGGATCGCCGCTCATCGGGGGCGCGAGCGGACGGCAGCGACCAGTCGCCACACGAGCACGGCCGCTGCGATCACGGCCAGCACGATCGCCGCAGTCAGCACGAGATGCCGCGGCAGCACGATCGCGAAGGCGAAGAGGCTGATCACGCTCGGTGCCTCGGAGCGAATCCCAACCGTTCGCCCCGAGCCACGTCGAGGGGCGCGATTGCCTGCCCTTCGGCGAAGCTCAGGACAGGCTTCGACGAGCTCAGCACGAACGGTTGCTCGTCACGTCTCAGTCGAGGCCGAGGCCGGGCGCCGGGAAGGAGGCGCACACCTCGGCGACCTCGCCGCGCGTGCGTTCGATCGTCGCCTCGTCCTCGGGGTGATCGACGATGCGCGCGATCCACTCGGCGACGCGCGACATCTCGGCTTCGCGCATGCCGCGCGTCGTGAGCGCGGGCGTGCCCAGGCGGATGCCGCTCGGGTCGAAGGGCTTGCGGGTGTCGAAGGGAACGGAGTTGTAGTTCACGACGACGCCCGCGCGGTCGAGCGCGCGCGCTGCGACCTTGCCGGGCACACCCTTCGGCGAGAGATCCGCGAGCACGAGGTGGTTGTCGGTGCCGCCCGTGACGAGCGAGAGGCCGCGGGCGACGAGCCCCTCGGCGAGCGTCTTCGCGTTGGCGACGACCTGGTGCGCGTAGGCGCCGAACTCGGGCTGCGCCGCTTCGTGCGCGGCCACCGCGATGGCGGCGGTGTTGCTGTTGTGGGGTCCGCCTTGCAGGCCGGGGAACACGGCCTTGTCGATCGCGGAAGCGTGCTTCGCGTCGCACAGGATCATCCCGCCGCGGGGGCCGCGGAAAGTCTTGTGCGTCGTGCTGGTGACCACCTCCGCGAGACCGACGGGGCTCGGATGCGCGCGACCGATGACGAGGCCGCTGATGTGCGCGATGTCCGCGCAGAGCACGGCGCCCACCTCGCGCGCGATCTCGGCGAACGCCGCATAGTCGAGCGTCCGGGGATAGGCGGTTGCGCCGACCCAGAGGATCTTCGGCTTGCTCTCGCGGGCGAGCCTGCGGACCTCGTCGAGGTCGATGCGGTGGTCGTCGCGTCGCACGCCGTACGCCACCGAACGGAAGTACTTGCCGGTGATGGAGACGCTCCACCCGTGCGTGAGATGTCCGCCCGCGGGCAGACCCATCCCCATCACGACGTCGCCCGGGTTGCAGAACGCGAGGTAGACGGCGAGGTTCGCGGGAGAGCCCGAGTAGGGCTGGACGTTGACGTGGTCGACGCCGAACAGCGCCTTGACGCGATCGATCGCCAGACGCTCGACGACGTCGATGATCTGCTGGCCCTCGTAGTACCGCTTGCCCGCGTAGCCTTCGCTGTACTTGTTGTTGAGCACCGAGCCCGTCGCCTCGAGGACCGCGCGAGACGCGTAGTTCTCGCTCGGGATCATGCGGAGCTTCTGGTGCTGTCGGACGCGCTCGTCGTCGATGAGGCGCGCCATGTCGGGGTCGCGTATGGCGAGCGGGGGATCGAACGGGGTCGAGGCCATGCGCCGCCCCTTACCACGTCCAACACGCTCTTGCGGGGACCGCTCTCTCGGGGAGCCCCGCCCGCCACTCAGCGCCGCGGGCACCCCTCGCTCTCGGGCGGGCGAGACGGCGGGTCGCGTCGCATCACGAGCTGGAAACCGACGAGCACGTCGGCGAGGCGACCGTCGTTGGGCAGATCGGCGCCCTCGGCGCGCACGGAGCGCACCTGCGTGGAGCCGCAGGGATCCCAGTCGCCCGTGGACGCGGCGAGCTCCTGGAGCCACGCGCGCGCGCCTTCGAGCTGACACGGACCGGTGAGCGTGCCGCAGCCGGTGCTGAACGTCGTGTAGAGCGCAGGGCGCCTGCCCGCCGGCGCCGAGCCGGCGACACCGGGATCTCCGCCGGGGAAGAGGACGGAGGTCGCGAGCTCGTGCACGTCCCAACGCGCGGAGAGGGGTCGATTGCGCTCGGTGGAGATCGCGATGAGCTCGACGTCGTAGACGCGTCCGGGCTCGAGGTCGACGCGGAAGCAGCGCTCGCCGGGGTCGCCGTCGGGTCGCACCGCCGTCCCGACACCGCCGATGCGCACGCCGATCCGCGTGTTGCGCGCGCCGCCCATCCGCACCTGGAAGCGCCGCCGGCCATCGGAGGGCGTCCCGAGCTCGGCGGGCGAGTCGACGCATGGGCATCCGCGCGCGACGTCGCACCCTTCGGAGACGGGCAGATCCGCGGAGGACGGGAGCGAGACGCCCGCCTGCGCTCCTCCGCACGCCGCCGCGGCGCCGAGGGCAGTTGCGAGCACGAACGCGAGAGGGGTGATGGAGCGGCGCAGCATCCGGGGTCGGAGGATGCCCCGGACGGATTGACGACGGAAGCGTTGCGTGCCGGCCGCTTTGGTAGACTCGGCGTCGCCTGATGGCGGCCCCCACAGATATCGACGCGCGGCTTCTGCGTTTTCGCCGCGATCCCACCCTCGAGCCCCCGGCACCGCTGATCGACGCGCTCCTCACGATCGGGCGCCACGAGGACGCGCTCGCCGTGGTGAAGACCGCGATCGAGACCGTGGGCGAAGACGGCATGTTGCTGCTCGGCAAGGGCCGCGCGCTCATCGCGCGTGGCGACCTCGAGCGGGCACAGCTCGCGCTCGTGCGCGCGGCGAAGCTCGCGCCCACGAGGAAGGAGCCGCTGCGCTGGCTCGGCGAGGTGCTGCTCAAGCGCGGCGATCCGGTGCGCGCGGAGAAGATCCTCGAGAAGGCGGTGGGTCTCGACCCGGCCGACCGCGCGATCAAGCTGTTGCACGAACGGTCGGCACGCTTGGCGCGGATTGCGGAGAGCGACGGCGACGAGCTCGCGCGTCCGTCGGGCTCGTCGGCGCTTCCTCCCGCGGCGCAGGCGCGACCCCTCGACGAAGAGGACGACGCCAAGACGTTCGTTCGCGACAATCCGTACGCGGTGGAGGCCGCGGCGCGCGCGTCCGCTCAGCCGACGCCCGGCGTGCCCCCGGCCGCGCCTGCGCGCGCGCCCGCCGCGGGGCCTCCGGCCGGTGCGTCACCGCACGTGGCGACGCGCGCGCAGCTGCCGCCGATGCCTTCGTCGGACGATCAGGATCTGCCGACGCTGCAGTCGCGCACGGTCGCGACCGCGTCGCCCGATCTGCCGATCGGTCCGCCGGTGACGCCGCTCGCGATGCGCTCGAAACAGGTCGCGCTGCCCCCGAGCCCGACCGACCTCGACGACGACTCGTCCACCCAGGTGCGTCCTCGCGGTGGGCCTGGCTTCGACGAGGAGGCGGTGGTCTCGCCGTTCGGTCCTGCGCGTGGCGCCCGTCCTCCGACCGCGCGTACGCGCAACGCGCAACCCGTCTCCTCGGCGCCGCCGCCCCCGATGATGGGCGCCGCGCTCGGCGGGGCGCCGCCGCCACCGCCGCCGCCGTCGTTCCCGATGCCTTCCGCGAGCCCGTTCGGAGCCGCCGAGGGCTACGGCATCGATGGCAGCCGGCGTGCGCGCCCGGAGGCTCGGCCGTACACGGCGCCGCTCGCGGAGCCGGCCGCGGACCCGCGCGACTTCGCGCCGCTCGCGGACCCGCGCGACTTCGCGCCGGCGGCGGACCCGCGCGACTTCGCACCGGTCGCGGACCCGCGCGACTTCGCACCGGCGCCGTTCGCGCCGGCGCCGTTCGCGCCGACGCCGGGCGTCCGACTTCGCGGACCCGACGGCGAAGGCCCCACGGTCATCACGGATTACGAGCCGGCCACGGTTCCGCGTCAGGCGGCGATCTCCGGACCGGGCTCGACCGAGGAACGCACGGATGCAGACCAGCCGTTCTCGACGGGCCTCTTGCCCGACGAGGCGCTCGGCGGCAACGAGGGCGAAGACCCGGACGACATCCTCGCGATGCTCGCGCGCGAGGGCATCTTCGAGCCGCCGAACGCAGTCGAGCAGGCGACGCCGTGGACCAAGCCGGTTCGCGAGAAGACGGGGCTCGTGCGCGTCTTCGTCTTCGCGTGGGTGCTCGTGGCGGCCGCGATCGGCGGAGGATTCTTCGGTTACACGAAGTGGATCGAGCACAAGCACACCACGGCGGCGGCGATGGTCGCGCAGGCGCGCCGCGATGCCTGGAACGGCGATCACAAGGCGCTCGTCGACGCGGAGCGGCAGCTCGTGCTCGCACGCGACGCGCACCCGAGGTCCGAAGAGGCGATCGGGCTGCTGGCCCTCGTGCAGGCGCTCCGCTCGCTGGACGACGGCGGCTTCGACACCGGCTTCATGCGCGGCACGCTCCACACCGCGGATCAGATGGGTGTGAAGCCCGGGCAGGGGAGGCGTCAGGGCGTGCCCGACGCCTACGTCTTCGTCGCCCGAGCCGTGCTCGCGGCCGCAGAGCGGCGCGAGGCCGAAGCGCGCCCGCTGTTGCAGCAGGCGAGCCGGATCGCGCCGCGCGACGGCGCCGTGCTCTACGTCTCGGCGCGTCTCGCGCAGCGGTTCGGCGACGAAGGTGCGCTCGACCAGCTCCGGCGCGCGCACGACGTCGCGCCGACGATGCTGCTCGCGACCATCGCGTTCGCGGAATCGCTGCTCGATCAGGGCGATGGTGTGGCGGCGGCAGCCCTCGTGCGCGACGCGCTGCGACGCAAGCCGGGCCACCTGCGCGCGACGTTGTGGCTCGCGTTCATCAACGCGCCCGACACGGACCCGAGCGCGGGGCTGAGCGAGCTCGACCGGTTGCGCAGCAAGATGCTCGTCGCGTCACCCTCGGACCGAGCGCTGGTCGAGCTCATCCGGGCGAGGTTGCAGCGACGCCGAGGGCAGGATCGCGAAGCCGCCGAAGCGGTCACGCGAGCGCTCGGGCAGGGTGGTGCGGACCCGCGGGTGATGGCGCTCGCGGCGACCGAGGCGCTCGCGATCGGTCAGCTCGCGACCGCGGAGCGCGCGGCCATCGGGGCGCTCTCGGCGGCACCGTCGAACGCGGAGCTGCGCAAGCTGCTGGCGACGGTGGCTCTCGCGAGATTCAACGGCGAGCGTGCCATCCGGGCGCTCGAGGGCGTGCCCGACGACGATCCCGAGGCGCGCATGTTGCGGGCGCGGGCGGCGTTCATCGAAGGCGAGATGGAGGCAGCGGGACGGCTGCTCGACGCGGCCATCGCGGCCGATCCGGAGGCCACCGCGGCGACCGCGCTGCGCATCCGCGTGCTCGCGCGGAGCGATGCGGCGACCGCGCTCACGCGGGCGCGCGCGCTGTCCGAGCGTGCGCCCGGAGACCTCGATGCGCTCCTCGCGTTGGGCGAGTCGGCGCTTCTCGCGCGCGACGCGGCCACGGCGACGACGGCGCTCACGCAGGCGGTCGCTGCATCGCCGCGGAGCGACGACGGGCACTATTTGCTGGGTCGGGCGCACCGGCTCGGCGGGCGGTTCCAGGAGTCCGAGGCCGCGCTGCGACGCGCGCTCGAGATCTCGCCGGAGCACATGGACGCGCAGCTCGCGCTCGCGGGGTTGCTGTTGGACCGCGGGCGCCTCGACGAGGCGGACGAAGTCTTCACGCGCATCGCGCGCACGCCGTCGGGGCTCGTGCCCGGTCGGCTCGGGCGCGCGGAGGTCCTGCTGCTCAAGGGTCAGAACGCCGACGCGCGGGCGCAGCTCGACGCGATCGGTGCGCAGTACCAGGACTCGCCGCGTGTGAAGCTGTTGCGCGCCCGCGTGCTGATGGCGGAGCGCGACTTCGGCCGGGCGCTCTCGCTGCTGCGTCCGCTCGCGGAGCCGCAGACGGCGTCGGCCGACATCCTCGCGCTCTACGCGGAGGCGCTGATGGGCGCGGAGCAGTGGACGGCCGCCGGTCCGATCGTGGATCGGGCGCTCGCGCTCGACGGGCAGCACCCCGAGGCTTTGCTCGGGCGTGCGCTGGGCCTGCTGCACGCGGGTGACGGTCGTGGAGCGCGGCCCATCGTCGACGAGATCCGGCGCGCGCTCACGCAGCGGACGCGTCCGCCCCAGTTCCAGGCGCGCGCGTTGCTCGCCGAGGCGCGCATCGCGTTGCTCGACCAAGAGGCCGATCGCGCGGCGGAGCTGCTGCGTCAGGCATCCTCGATGGTCGGCGCACCCCCGGAGGTGCACTTCTTCCTGGGCGAAGCGCTCAGCACGCGAAACAGCGCGCAGGCGGCGGACGCCTACCGCGAGTACCTGCGACGCGAGCCGAACGGTCCGTACGTCGCCACCGCGCGACGCGCGTTGCCCGGGGGTCGTTGACCTTCGCCGCCGCGCCCGCTATCAGCGCGCGCGCCCATGCGGCTCGAGATCAACCCCTTCCATCCGGAGCCTCGCAAGATCAAGCGGGCCGCCGACGCGCTGCGCGCCAGCGGCGTCATCGCGTACCCGACCGACACCGTCTACGGGCTCGGGTGCGACATCTTCGAGAAGAAGGCGGTCGAGCGCCTCTACGTCGTCAAGCAGATGAAGCCCACGCAACCGCTGGCCTTCCTCTGCCCCGACCTCGGTGACATCGCGCGCTTCGCGATCGTGGACAACCCGAGCTATCGGCTGATGCGCCGGCTGTTGCCGGGCCCGTATTGCTTCATCCTCGCGGCGACGCCCGAGGTCCCGAAGATCCTGATGATGAAGCGCAAGACCGTCGGGATCCGCGTGCCGGATCACCCGGTCGCGCAGGCGCTCCTGCGGGAGCTCGGCCACCCGATCGTGTCGACCACCGCGGCCTGGGACGGCGA
>JADZFZ010000161.1 GCA_020854145.1 Deltaproteobacteria bacterium
CGTTCAGCGAGATCGTCGAGCTCGCGCCGATGGACGCGCTCGCCCGGCGACGTCTCGGGGATCTCTACCGCGCGCACGGCTGGCACGAGGACGCCTACCGGCAGTACCGAACGCTCGCGTTCATCCGCCCGGACGATCCGACGGTCTCGCTGCTGCTCGCGCAAGCCGCGGCGGGCGCGGGACGCGTGGACGAGGCGCTTCGCCTCGAGCAGTCGGTCTCGGAGACGGCGGAGCCGGGATCGAGCTCGGGCCTCGCGCGCGTGGCGATGCTCTGGTCGTCCGTGCGTTTCGCGAAGCTCCGCCGAACGGCGCGCGGGACGAACGATGCCGCCGCGATGCGCGCGCTCCTGGCACGGATGCGACGCTCCGGAGTCCTGCGCGAGTCGGGGGCCCTGCGTGTGTCGCTCGTGTGGGCGCACCCCGATGCCTCGCTCGCGTTGTGGACGGCGTATCCCGGCGCCGCGCTCGCACGCCCGCGCGATCTCGCCCCGGAGCTCGGCATCGAAGTGTTCGACGTGGCCGAGGCGGTCGCGGGACCGATGCGCATCGAGGTGCGTCGCGGCGGCTCGGATCTGCGCACGGCGATGGAAGCCGAGCTCGTCCTCGTGTGGAACGAAGGGCACGACGACGAGCGCGTCGAGGTCGTGACGTTGCGCTTCGAGCCGGATCGACGTGCGATGGCGTGGACGCTCGAAGGCACGACGCTGAGGGAGGCAGCCCCGGTTCCGTCACCCGCCGCCCCGGACGCGCGCCTCGCCCGCGCGCGGCCGTGAAAGCGCGCGCTGGAGACAGCGCACGGCATCGATGGCCTCGACCCGACCGGACGGGTCATGCTTGCGGCACGATGATCAGGCGAATCGGGGGTTGGGTCGGTCCGCTCGCTTTCGTGGCGGCCGCGTGGGCTTGGAGCACGGCGGCGATCGCTCAGGAGCCGGCGGTGGAAGCCGCACGGGCGCGGGCGCGGGAGAACCCGCGTGACGCCGACGCGCAGCTCGCGCTCGGTCACGTGCTCCGGCGCGCCGGACGGTTCGCGGAGGCCGCGACGCAGATGACCAAGGCTGCGCGCCTGCGCCGCGGTTGGGAGCAAGGGCTCTACGACGTGGCGCGCGTCTACTTCGATCAAGGCGACTACCGACGTGCGCGCACTGCGTGCGGCGCGCTCGCGCGCGTGAGCAAGCAGGGGGTCGCCCATCACGCCTGCATGGCGCGCACGTACTTGGTCTGGAACCGGACCGATCGCGCGCTCGAGGAGGCGGACGCAGCGCTCGCGGTCGACGCGCAGAGCGCGCTGGCGCACGTGGCGAGGGCCGATGCGTTTCGCCTGCGCGCAGACGTCGCCCAGGCGGAGCCGGCGTACCGGCGCGCCGCGGAGCTCGCGCCCCAGGACGTCGAGCCGCACCTCGGGCTCGGCAGGCTCTATGCGGCGGCCAATCGACGCGACGACGCGGTGCGCGCTTTCCGTCGCGCGCTCGAGCTCGATGGGGACAACCCCGAGGTCGCCTACGAGCTCGGCCGCCTGCTCGGCAACGACGCCGAGGCGCTCGCCCTGCTGCAGCGCGCGGTCACCGGTCGCCCCACGTGGCCGCAAGCGCAGGTGTCGCTCGGCGAAGCGCTCCTGCGCGGTGGGCAGAACGAGGCAGCGCTCGCGGCATTCCAACAAGCTGTCCGTCTGTCCGACAGCTTGGCGCGCGCGCACCTCGGGATCGGCAACGCGCAGCTCGCGCTCAACCGTCCGCAAGAAGCGGAGGCGGCGCTGCAGCGATCGCTCGCGCTCGTGCAGGACCTGCCCGAGACCCACATGGCGCTCGGCGACGTGTACGCGCGGACCGAGCGACCCGAGGAGGCGCTCGAGGCGTACCGGCGCTCGTTCGACCGCGATCCGAGCAACCCCGAGTCGCTCCTGCGTGCCGCGCGCCTGTGCGTCTCGCTGCGCAGGACGACCATGGCGGCGGCCGTGCTGACGCGCCTCCTCGACGCGCACGCGACGCACGCGCCCGCGCTCGCGCTCGCGTCGGAGGTCGCCGAATCGCGCGGGGAGACCGCGAGCGCCATCCAGCTCGCCGAGCGCGCGCTCCGGGGCACGGGCACCATCGACCGGCGGGCCGTCGAAGCACGACTTCGCGCGCTCCGTGCTCGCGCGGGTGCCACGCGGTCCGGGTCCACGCAGCCGCCGCGACGATAGCCGCGACGACCGACTCGCCATGTCACTGGGCTCGAGCGCACACGAGTACCGCGGGACCGATCGCTTCGTCATACGACGACGGGTCGGGGCCGGCGGGTTCGGCGTCGTCTACGAAGCGCTCGACCGCGAGCGCAACGCCACGGTCGCGCTCAAGGTCCTGCGCCGCCACGACGCCGCGGTCCTCTACCGCTTCAAGCAGGAGTTCCGCACCCTCGCGGACCTCGCGCACCCGAACCTCGTGCAGCTCTTCGAGCTCCACGTGGACGACGACGACTGGCTCTTCACGATGGAGCTCGTCGACGGCGTCAACGTGCTCGACTACGTGCGCGGGTCGTCGACGGCGGAGTCGCACGAGTCGCTGCTCCGCCGCGCGCTCTCGCCGCTGTCCTCGTCCGGCACGCCGCAGAGCCCGACCCACTCGACCCGCCAGCTCGCGCTCGCAGACACCGGCAACCTCGAGGCCGCGTCGCTGCCGTCGATCGACGTGCCGAGGACGCCCTTCCTCGCCGACGCCGATCGGGTGCGCTCGGCGTTTCGCCAGCTCGCCGAAGCCGTCGCGGCGCTCCACGAAGCAGGCAAGCTCCATCGCGACATCAAGCCGTCCAACGTGCTGGTGGATCGCGACGGGCGGGTCGTGGTCCTCGACTTCGGGCTCGTGACCGAGGCCACCGGCGAGGACCAGAGCGTGGGCGGCATCGCCGGCACGCCGCAGTACATGGCCCCGGAGCTCGGCCTGCTGAGCGGCAGCGGCACTCCGTCGGACTGGTACAGCGTCGGCGTCGTGCTCTACGAAGCGCTCGCGGGCCGGCTGCCCTACGACGAGACCGCCCTCGCGATGTTGTTCCTCCAGAAGCAGCAACGCGATCCGCCGCTGCCGAGCAAGTTCGTGACGGGGGTACCCGAAGACCTCGAAGAGCTCTGCATGGCGCTCTTGCGACGCGATCCGGAGCTGCGCCCGTCGGCGGCCGACGTGCTCGCGCGGCTGCCTGCCGTCGAGACGCGGCCGTTTCGGACGCGCGCTGCGCGACGCAGCGGGCCGTTCGTCGGACGCGAACGTCATCTTTCCGCGCTCGGCGACGCGTTCCGATCGGTGCGCGGCGAAGGCGTCACGGCGACCGCGCTCGTGCCCGGTCGGTCCGGGATGGGGAAGTCCGCGTTGCTGCGGCGATTCCTCGACGACGTCCGTGCGCGGGAAGAAGAGTCGGTGTTGCTCGTCGGCCGCTGCTACGAGCAGGAGTCGGTGCCTTACAAGGCGCTCGACAGCTTGGTCGACGCGCTGAGCCGCTTCCTCAAACGTCTTCCTCGCGGCGAGGCCGAGGCGCTGCTGCCGCGTGACGTGGCCGCGCTCGCGCGACTGTTCCCGGTGCTCGAGCAGGTGGAGGCGGTTCGGTCGGCACCGATGGGTCGCGCGGACACGCCCGACGCACGCGAGCTCCGACGACGCGGGTTCTCGGCGTTTCGCGAGCTCCTCGCGCGGATCGGAGACCGGCGTCCGCTCGTGCTCGTCGTCGACGACCTGCAGTGGGGCGACGCGGACAGCGGTGCGTTGCTCGCCGATCTCCTGCGTCCTCCGGACCCGCCTTCGCTCCTCTTCGTGGCTGCGTACCGCGAGGACGAGGTCGAGCGCAGCCCGTGCTTGCGCACGTTGTTGCCGGCGCTCCGCGCGATGACGAGCCGCTCGCTCCGTCTGCACGAGGTCCACGTGGGCAGCCTCGCGGACGAAGAGGCGGCGGAGCTCGCGCGCATGCTGCTCGGCAAACGACGCGCGACCGACGACGCGGAACGGGCGGCAGCCATCGCACGCGAGTCGGGCGGCCGTCCGTTCTACATCGCGGCGCTCACCCAGTACGTCGACGAGCGCGACGCGGAGGCGACACGCACGAGCCTGACGGAGTCGCAGCCGTCGGTGTCGCTCGACTCGGTGCTGCACGCACGCGTACGACGACTGCCCGAGCCTGCCCGCCGGCTCCTCGAGGTCGTCGCCGTCGCGGGCCAGCCCGTCGCGCGATCCGTCGCATCGCGCGCCGCGTCGCTCGGCCCCGCCGAGCCCACCGCCGTGCACGCCCTGCGATCGGAGCAGATGATCCGCACGCGCAGCGGCGGCGCAGCGGGCGAAGAGCTCGAGAGCTATCACGACCGCATCCGCGAGACGGTCGTCGCGCACCTGACGCCCGAGGCGCGACGCGAGCACCACCAGCACCTCGCGGAGGCGCTCGAAGAGGCCGGCGGCGCGGATGCCGAGACGTTGTCGGTCCACTACCGCGAAGCAGGCGACGTCCTGCGCGCCGCACGGTACGCAGTCCGTGCGGGCGAGGACGCAGCGCGTGCGCTCGCCTTCGAACGCGCGGCCCGACTGTTCGAGACCGCGATCGAGCTCGAGAGCGCCTCGGGGCGCGTGCCGGACGCCGAGCAGCTGCGTGGCCTGCGCGAGAAGCTGGCCGACGTCCTCGCGAGCTCGGGTCGAGGCCCCGATGCCGCGAAGGCTTACCTCGCGGCCGTCGAGGGCGCGGACGAGGCGCGTGCGATCGAGCTGCGTCGTCGCGCGGCCGAGCGTCTGCTGACGAGCGGCCACCTCGAAGAGGGCCTCGGGCTGCTGCGCACCGTGCTGGACGCGGTGGACCTGCGTTTCCCAGACCGCCCGTGGAAGGTGCTCGTCGGCATCGTGCTCATGAAGCTCCTGGCGGCGGTGCGGCGGCTCTGGATCCGCCAGCGCGCCGAAGCGGAGATCCCGGCTGCGACCTTGTTGCGCGTCGATACGTGCTGGTCGGTGGCCACGGGGCTCGCGGTCGTCGACACGCTGACGGGCAGCTACTTCGCCGCGCGGCACCTGGCGCTCGCGCTCGCGGTCGGCGAGCCCTATCGCATCGTGCAGGGGCTCGGAGTCGACATCGGATTCCGCTCCACGCTGGGCGGATTGAAGCCGTCGGGAGCCGAGCTGCGAAACCGGCGCTTGGCCGAGTCGTTGCTCGCCAAGCTCCGCCGTCCCGACGGCGAAGCGCTCCTTCACATGAACCTCGGCGTCGCAGCCGTCGTTCGTCACACCTACGCGACGGCGCAAGAGCACCTCGAGACGGCCGAGACGACGCTCACCGAACGATGCTCCGGCAAGACCTGGGAGCTCGACACGACGCGCCTCTTCCTGCTCGTGTCACACCAGTGGCTCGGCGAGTGGCAGGAGCTCGCGGGACGTCTGGCCGCATGGGTGGCCGACGCGAAGGAGCGCGGCGACCTCTACGCCGAGACGACGTTCATGACCGCGGTCGGCCACCTGCCGCGTCTCGTGTCCGACGATCACGACCAGGCGCTCGCGGACATGCGGGAGGCGCTCGACGCGTGGTCGCACCGCGGCTTCCACGTGCAGCACTACTACGGGATGAACGCCATCACCGAGGTTCTCCTCTATCGCGACCACGGCCGCGGCGCCGACGCGCTCGAGGCGCTCGAGGGCCCCTACGCCACGTGCTGGCGCTCCATGCTGCGCTTCGTGAAGTCCATCCGTATCGAGTCCAACCTCTCGCTCGGTCGCGCGCTCGTCGCGGCAGCGCGCGTCGAAGGGATCGACACGGCCCGCCGCGCTGCGCTCCTCGATCGCGCCGAACGCGTCGCGCGCGCCATCCGACGCGAGCCGATCCCCGGCGCACGCTTGATGTCGGCGGTCGTGCACGCGGGCGTTGCCTCGATGCGGGACGATCCCGATCGGCGGCGCGAGTCGCTGGAAGAGCTCGTCGCGGCGGCCGACTCGGTGCGCATGCACGGCTACGGGACCGCCGCACGCCGACGTCGAGGCGAGATCGTCGGCGGCGCCGAAGGCCGCGCGATGATCGAGGCCGCCGACGCCTGGATGCGCGAACGAGGCGTCGTGGACCCGGCCCGCATGACCGCCATGCTGATCCCGGGCCGGTTCGGGGCGACCGAAGGGTGACGAACGACCGTTCCAAAACCCCCAAAAACTCACGGTCGGCGAGGTGAGCCCGCCCTCCCCCTGGTAGAGTCGGCGAACGATGAAGGAGCCCCGCAGCCCCGCCTCCGGCTTCAACATCGTCGGCAAGCGCACGCCGCTGGTCGACGCACTGCCGAAAGCCGCCGGCACCGCCGTCTACGTCGACGACATCAAGCTCCCCGGGATGCTCGTCGCGCGCGTGTTGCGCTCGCCGCACGCGCATGCACGCATCCGCGCGATCGACACCTCGAAGGCCGAGGCGCTGCCCGGCGTGCGAGCCGTCGTCACGGGTGCCGAGGCGCCCACCAAGTTCGGCGTCCTTCCGCTCTCGAAGGACGAGACCGCGATGGCCGTCGATCGCGCGCGCTTCGTCGGGCACGAGGTGGCCGCGGTCGCCGCGGACGACGAGGAGATCGCCGACGCGGCGCTCCGGCTCATCGCCGTCGACTACGAGGTGCTGCCGGCCTTCGTCGAGCCCGAGCAGGCGGTCAAGCCGGTTCCGCCCGAGCACAAGATCCACGACTACACGAAGTTCCCCGACAACACGCACCGCCTCGTCCAGCACGCGTTCGGCGACCTCGACGGCGCGTTCCGGTCGGCCGCCGCCACCGCGGACGGCCGCTTCAAGATGGCCGGCTTGAGCCACGCGTTCACGGAGCCCCACGCCGTGCTCGCGCACTTCGAGCCCACCGGCCGATTGACCGTGTGGTCGTGCCAGCAGGTCCCGCACTACCTGCACCGCGCGCTGGCCGAGGTGCTCGGCATGCCGATGCACCGCATCCGCGTCATCAAGCCCACCGTCGGCGGTGGGTTCGGAGGCAAGAGCGATCCGTTCCCGCACGAGATCCTGGTCGCGATGCTCTCGCGCAAGTGCGGGCGTCCCGTGAAGCTGCGCCTCGATCGCGAGGAGGTCTACTTCGTCCATCGCGGGCGGCACCCGACCAAGACCAAGCTCGCCATCGCCGCCGACGCGGACGGCAAGCTCACCGGCATGGATCTCGACGTCGTCATCGACGGCGGAGCGTTCGGCTCCTTCGGGATCATCAGCTCCTACTACAACGGAGTTCTCTCCCAGGCGCCCTACCGCTTCGAGACGTTCCGGTACAACGGCCGCCGCGTGTACACGAACAAGCCGCCCTCCGGCGCGATGCGCGGCCACGGCGCGGTCAACACGCGGTTCGCCCTCGAGACCTTGCTCGACGAGCTCGCCGAGAAGCTCGGCCTCGACCCGGTCGAGCTCCGTCGCCGCAATCTCATCCCGCCGAACAGCACGACCATCAACGGCTTCCGCATCACGTCCAACGGCATCGCGCAGTGCATCGACGAGTGCACCCGCCGCAGCGGCTGGGCCGAGCGTCGCGGCAAGCTGCCCTACGGTCGCGGGCTCGGGATCGGCTGCGGCTTCTACATCTCGGGGAGCGCGCTTCCGATTCACTGGACCAAGCTCCCGCAATCCACCGTCCATCTGAAGATCGACATGGACGGAGGGATCACCCTGCACACCGGTGCATCCGAGATCGGCCAGGGCTCCGACACGATGGCGGCACAGATGGTCGCCGAGGTCCTGGGCGTGCCGATCGACATGGTCCGCGTCGTCGCGGTGGACACCGATCTCTCACCCGTCGATCTCGGCAGCTACTCGTCGCGCGTCACGTTCATGAACGGCAATGCCGCCATCGAGGCGGCATCCAAGATCCGCGACAAGCTCGGCCGCGCCGCCGAGATCCTCCTCGCGCAACGGACGAAATACGGCGTGCCTCGCGAGTACCTCGATTTCGCCGACGGCTGGATCTACGCACGCACCAACCCCGAGCTGCGCGTGTCGTACATGGAGGCGCTCACGCTCGCGCTCGAGAACAACGGCGCTCTCGTGGCCAAGGGCGTCTATCAATCGCCGCCGCTCGAGGTCGCCACGCACAAGGGCGCTGCCGCCGGCCTGTCTCCCACGTACTCGTTCAGCGCCTACGTCGCGGACGTCGAGGTCGACCCCGACACGGGCTACGTGCGCGTGCACAAGATCTGGGCGGCCCACGATTGTGGCCGCTCTCTCAACCCCATTGCCGTCGAAGGCCAGATCGAGGGCTCGATTCACATGGGCCTCGGCCAGGCGCTGATGGAAGAGCTCCGATTCAACAAGGGCCAGCCGCTCGAGCCGAATCTCCTCGATTACCGAACCCTCTCGGCGAAGCAGATGCCCGAGGTGGAGGTCATCGTCGTGGAGACGAACGATCCCGAAGGCCCGTTCGGCGCCAAAGAGGTCGGCGAAGGCCCGCTCGCACCCGTCATCCCCGCCGTGGCCAATGCCATCTACGACGCCGTCGGCGTTCGTCTCCGCGAGCTCCCGATGACTCCCGATCGCGTCCTCGAAGCCATCGACCAGAAGCGCGACAAGCCCGCCCTCGCCCACGCCGCCGAGTAGCTTCAGCCTTCCGAGCTCCCACGCCCCACGACCGAAGCACCCCGGTCGGAAGGTCAAAATGCTCCTACCTGCATTCGCGCTCCATCAACCGACTTCCGTGGACGGCGCCGTCGCGCTCGCCGCTCGGCTGGCTCCCGATTTCGATTGGGTCGCCGGCGGCACCGACCTGCTGCCCAACTACAAGCAACGGCTGAACGCACGACCCCACGTCGTCTCGCTCGCCCGCGTCGCCGAGCTGCGCGATCTCTCGACGAGCCGAATCGGGGCCCTCGTCCGCCTGCGCGATCTGGAGCGGGATCCCGCGATTCGCGCCACGTTCCCCGCGCTCGCAGACGCCGCGAGCCAGATTGCCTCCACGACGTTGCGCGAATCGGGCACGGTCGGAGGCAATCTCTGCCTCGACAATCGCTGCTACTACTTCAACCAATCGGAGCTCTGGCGCGACGCGAAAGGCGGGTGCCTCAAGGTCGCGGGGCCCATTTGCCTCGTCGTCCCGACGCAGAAAGAGAACATCTGCTGGGCCGCCTACAGCGGCGACCTCGCGCCCGTGCTCCAGGTGCTCGGTGCATCCGTCGGCATCGCGGGGCCCGACGGGCGCCGCACCGTCCCGCTCGTCGAGTTCTTCCAGCCCGACGGCATTCGCCGCAACGTCCTCGCGCGCGGCGAGCTGCTGACCCACGTGGAGATTCCCGAGACCGCGAAAGCGTACCGCGCGGGCTACAGGAAGCTCCGGCAACGCGACACCATCGATTTCCCGATCCTCGGCGTCGCGGCCGCGGTGCACCTCGAGGGCGACACCGTTCGCGACGTGCGCGTCTCGCTCACCGCCGTCGACACGATCCCCGTATGGATCGACCTTGCCGACGAGCGGGACAAGCGCATGAGCCTCGCCTGGATCGAGCGGATCGCCGCCCGCGTCCTCGAACGTGTGCAGCCGGTCAAGAACGTCTCTCTGCGCCCCGGCTACCGCCGCAAGATGGCCGCAGTGCTGACGCGCCGGCTCCTCGTCGCGTTGACGACCTGAGCTTCAGCCGCGCGCGATCCCGAGCGCCGTCAGGCGCCGATAGAAGGTCGCGCGCGACACGCCGAGGGCGCGTGCGGCCTTGCCGGCATGGCCTCCCGATCGCGCAAGCGCCTCGAGCAGCTCCTCTTTCTCGGTCGCACGCCGGCGCGCCGGGAGGTGCTCGGGTCGGCGCGCGCGCAGATCCAGATCGCCCACGCCGATCTCGTCCGACTCTGCGGTGATCGCAGCCTTCGCGAGCACGTTCTCGAGCTCGCGCACGTTGCCCGGCCACGCGTACGCCATCAATGCCTGCATCGCGCGCGGTGACAATCGCGGGGTCGTCTTGCCGAGCTCGCGCCCCAATCGCTCCAGGACTCGCGCGGCGATGGCCGGGACGTCCTCGCTCCGTTCGCGCAGCGGCGGCAACGTCACCTCCACGACGCCGACTCGGTAATACAAGTCGCGCCGGAATCGTCCCTGCTCGGCCTCTTCGCGGAGGGCCCGATTGGTCGCGCACACCAATCGAAAATCGACGGGGACGGCCGCCGCGCTGCCGATCGGCCGAACCTCGCGCTCCTGGAGGGCACGGAGCAGCTTCGCCTGCATCGACATCGGCATCTCGCCGATCTCGTCGAGGAACAACGTGCCCCCGCGTGCCGCCACCATCAATCCGGGGCGGTCACGGTCTGCGCCCGTGAACGCGCCGCGGACGTGCCCGAAGAGCTCCGACTCGAGCAGCGACTCGGGCAGCGCAGCGCAGTTGATCCCGACGAACGGTCCGCTCGCTCGCGGCGAGTGTACGTGGATGGCTCGCGCCACGAGCTCTTTGCCCGTGCCGCTCTCTCCCTGCACGAGCACCGACAATCCCGAGTCGATGACGCGGTCGAGCGTCGCGAGCACGCGATGCATCGCCGCGCTGCGCCCGACGATCTCGCCGTAGTCGTATCGCCGTGCCAGGGCCTCCCGGCTCGTTCGCACCTCTTCGGTCAACGCCTCGATTCGCTGCTCCTGGCCGCGCAGCGCCGCCTCCACTCTGGCCTTCTCGCGCTCGAGCTCCTCGGTGCGCCGCTGCAACGCTTCGTGCATCTCGGCATTACGAAGCGCGATAGCGACCTGGTCCGCGAACGCGGTCAGGAGGTCCACGTCGGTCACGTCGAATCGGGACGGCTGGAATCGATTGTCGAGGTAGAGGGCGCCCAGGACTTCCTCCGGTCCACGAATGGGCACGGCGGCGACCGAGCGCAATCGCATCGCGTGCACCGATTCCTCACCGGAGAATCGCTCGTCGGACGCCGCGTCGGCGGTGACGATGGGCTCGCCGGTCTCGATGACCCGTTCCGCGATCGAGTGGCTGAACTTCCACTGCGACCGACCGACGCGTTCTCGGTCCACGTTGCGCGCGACGGCGACCTCGAGGCTGCCCCCACGCGCGAGGATCAGGAATCCGCGCTCCGCGCCCGTGATCTCGATGGCGGCGTCCATCGTCCGCCGCAGCACCTCGCCCGATTCCAGGGTCGAGGCGAGCAATCGATTGACGGCCAGGAGCCGCTCGAGCTTCGCCTCGCGGCCGCCACGTCCTTTCTCGCCACGCACGTCTGCCGAACGCAGCGCTCGCTCCAGACCTCGACGTCTCGGGTGTTGCCAGAAGACCTCCCGCAGCTCGTGGGGCAATCCGGCCGCCGTCCGTTCCCAGGCGGCCCGTGCTCTTCGCCGGTGCTCGCCCGCGAGCACCTCGGCGCCGTCGCGCTCCCACGCCTGGGCGAGCAGCCATTCGAGCTCGGCCCGGACGAGCCCCACCTCGTCGTTGCCCGCAATCGAGCGCGCAGATTCCAGCGCGCGACGCGCGGGCTCGGCGTCCCCGGCCGCGAGCT
The DNA here is from genome assembly GCA_020854145.1 of Deltaproteobacteria bacterium. Lineage (GTDB taxonomy): Bacteria > Myxococcota_A > Polyangia > Polyangiales > JADZFZ01 > JADZFZ01. The sequence continues at coordinate 11,416 of JADZFZ010000161.1, forward strand.
CGACGATGGCACGCACGATGGCGACGCGGACGTCGAGATCGCGCGCGGCCACCTTCGACGCATCCGCCGCGGCTGCATCGAGCCATCGCCGGGCGTCGCGCACGTCCGTCTTGGCGGCGAGCTCGGCGAGGTGCAGACGAACCTCGGCCGCCTCCCGCGTCGCGCCCATCTCCACGAACCCGCGCTCGGCGGCCCGAAACGCAGCCCCGCCCCCCGAGCCGTCGCGCATCACGCGGATCTCGCCGTCGAGGTCGTCGCACGCCGCCGCGAAGAAGCGCGACTCGGCCGCAACCGCCAGCTCGCGCGCGCGACGCAGAGCGCGTTCTGCCTCGCCCAACGAGCCGATGTCGGCGTGGAGCTTCGCCAGGTCGAATGCCAGCACGACTGCGACGTCGGTCTGGCCGAGCGCCGCGGCGATTCGCCCGCCCCGCGCGTAGGACCGCAGGGCCTCGCCCCACTCGCCGCGTTGGTGGAGCGCCGAGCCCAGGTTGAGGCTCGTGCTGGCGACGAGGTCGTCGAGCTGGTGCTTCTCGGCCGTCGCGAGGGCAACGCGATAACGCTCGATCGCGGATTCGATTCGGCCGGCCCGATAGTCGTCGATTGCCCAGCAGATTTGCGCCCGACACTCCCGGCGCGGGCTCGCGGCCGCGGATTGACACGCCGTTGCTTCCGCGAGCGCGCGGCCGGCGTCTTCGTGGCGGCCGAGGTAGCTCGCCGCCACACCCGCGTCCTCGAGCAGGTCGCCACGAATCGAGGGATCGGCGATTCCGGTGGACAATCCCTCGCGCGCGACCCGGAGCGCGCCTTCGTAGTCGCCCAGCTTCACCAGCGCGCGGCTTCGGAGGTCGGCGGCACGCGCGCGGACCACGGCGCTGGTCCCGCTCGGGTCGCTTTCGATCGGCGTCAGCTCGGCAATCACGTCCTCGGGCCGCCCGAGCTTCATGAGGCACGAAGCCTTGGCGACCGCCACACGGATTCGCTGTGTCGCCGACGGGGGAATTGCCGTCGCGCTCAGGTATCCCAGCGCCTCCGCGGGGGCTCCGGCCGCCTCCAGCACCTCGGCCGCCGACAATCGTGCCTCGACGTCGGTCGGGCGCGCGCGCGCGACGATTGCTCGCGCCACGCGCGCCCATTCGATGGGCGCCGCGGGCCACGACGCTCGGTGGCTCGACAGTGCCTCGATTGCGCCCGCGTCGTCTCCCATCTCGACGAGCACGCGAGCCCTGCGCGCCGCTTTCGATGCATCGAAGGTCCCGCGCTCGTCGCGACCCGACCAATCGAGAACGCGAGCGCGCGCGAGCGCGAGGCAGGATTCGCCCACCGCACGAGGAAACACCTCGGCGTCACTGGCGCGTTCGAGCCGCCAGCTGCCGTGGTCGCGCGCCGCGAGCCTCGCCGCGTGCGCGGACCAGAGCGCCGATTCGGACACGCCCAGCGCCGCGACCGCCTCGGATCCCAGCGGCTCTCCCCACACCGAGAGCACCGCGAGCGCGAGACGTGCCGCTTCGGGTAGCGCCCGAGCAGCCTCGGCGCGACGCTCCGAGGACGACGTGACCCCGAGGTGCGACCTATCGAGATCGGGGTTGGCGAGCTCCGGCGCGATCTCCGCGATTGCGCCCGGGATCCCTCCCGTCCATCGCACGATCCGCTCGACCTCCGCCGTGGCCAGCTCCGGAAACCACTCCGCGACGTCGCGTGGCGCGAGCGGAGCGAGCTCGATCCTCCGCAGGACGCCCGGCGCCCCAATCTCGGACACGGCCTGCCCCGTCGATCCGTCCATCTCGGCGACGACGACCATCAGCGGGTCGGTCGGTCGCAGCAATCGCAACAGCGCGCGCAGCGTCTCTCCCTCGATCGGAGAGACCGCATTCGCGTCGTCGAGCAGCAGCACCGTGGGCAGCCCGCGTTCGACGATCGACGCGTGCGCCGCGATGGCGCTCTCGAGCCCCTGGGCGGACCCCTCGCGCGCCTGCTGCGGTCCCGATGCCGACGAGCGATCCTCGTCGTCGCGCTCGGGGGCCGCCGCACGCGCGAGCATCGATTGCACCGCATCGCGTCCGCGCGCGAGCCCCTCGACGACGACGGGCACGCGCGATTGCGCCATCCATCTCACCTCGCGGAGGAAACGGCTCTTTCCCGCGCCCTCCGCCCCGAGGATCGAGACGGCTCGGGGCCCCGGCTCGCCGGCGACCAATCGCTCGATCGCCAATCGGACGACCGCCGTCTCTTCGTGCCGGCCGAGCGTGCGCGGCGCTGCCGAGACCGCGCGACCGACCTCCGCAGTGGGGACCACGCCGAGGGCGGCGAGCACCTCCGCCACGCTCCTCGGCCGGCGCTCTCGGTTCGGGTGCGACAGCGCGCGCGCGAGCTCCTCCGTCGACGAGGGCAGCTTCCCGCCGGAGCGTTCCGCGAGCGTGGTCAACGTCACGCCGACGGCGAACAGGTCGGCGCGCGCGTCGAGCGGCTGTCCTGCGAGCACCTCCGGCGCGAGGTACCGAGGCGTGCCGCTGAGGCGCGCGCCCGCGGGACGACCGAGCGGTGCGGCGGCGCCGAGGTCGAGCAGCACGCCTCGCCCGTCGTCGCGCACGACGATGTTGCCCGGCTTGAAGTCGCCGTGTCGAATGCCCGAGCGGTGCAAGTACGCCAGCGCATGCAGCGCGTCTCCGAGCGGCGTGACGACGTCGGTGACCTCGCCGGTTGCGTCGCCGAGCGGGCGACCTCGCACCAGGGCTGCCGCGATGAAATGCCTGCTCGCACCCGACGCGTCGCGTGCGACGCCATGGTCGAGCACCTCGACGAGGTTCTCGTGGGCGAGCCCTGCGAGGCGCGCGAACTCGGCGACGAACGCTTCGGCCGCCTCGGCTCCCGGGAGATCGAGCATCTTGATCGCGACGTCGGCGCCCGAGGCCACGTCCTTCGCGCGCCATGTCGTGCCCGAGCCGCCCCGGCCGAGGGCCGCGCCGAGCTGGTAGCGCCGCGCGAACAGCATGCCCGAAATGTCTCAGATGCCTCATGGTGAGACAACTGAGACGTGTGCGAGACACAACATGGCGGCAATTCCTCTCGAAAACGGCTTCGTGGGTTCGCCTCGAACATGGCCTCCCGATTGCTCAGTCTCTCGGGCGTGACGAGACGCTGCCTAGAGATCGCCTTCGTGGCCGCCGCGCTGACGGGATGCACCGTCAGCCCGCAGCCGACTCCGCCCGGCGAGCGGCCCGTGATCTCGCCCGAAGGTTTCGTCGGAGTCGAGTCGATCACCGAGCTCTTCGTCGGGCTGAGCGGCCTGCCCGGCACCGTGCGGCCCGGCGGCGGCGTCGTCATCGCAACCGATCTCGAGACGACCGACGAGCCCGCGACCGCGCCCGTCGCGGACGACGGAAGCTTCACCGTGGGAGTCAACACGATCGGTCGCGACGAGATCCGCATCCAGGCGGAGAACGAAGACGGGCGTTCCGACCCGTTCGACGCGGTCTGGGATCGAGGCAGCTACGACGTGCCTCGACGACCGCGCGCGCTGTGTCTCTTCGTCGAGCCCGCCACGCACGCCGCCATCGGTCCCAACCGCACGCTCGAGATCGTCGTTCGCTCCGAGTGTGTCGACGACGTCGCCTTCCGCGCGCCGCGCTTCCGACGCGGCACCCTCGGTTTCGATGTCACGCCGGCCGACGCGTTCGAGCTCGCGACCGGCGAGTCGCACGCGCTGACGGTTCGAGCACCGTCGGACGCAGGTGCCGAAGACGTTCTGTTCGTCGAGACCCTCGACGATCCCTCCGATCGACGCCCGATCACCCTCTACACGCCTTCCACCGACCCTGCCGCATCCGCCGACTGATCCGC
>JADZFZ010000162.1 GCA_020854145.1 Deltaproteobacteria bacterium
CGACGTCGGCACCGAGACGAGCGCCTCGGCGAGCCGGTCGAGCAATCGTTCGGTGAGCTCCCGAGCGCTCGCGGTCGAGCCCATCGCCGCCGCGGCCTCGACCCACGTGATCCCCGTCTTGCCCCCGAACGCGGGCCGCTCGCGGTCCCCGTAGCCGCACATGGACGCCGGCAGCACGAACGCGCGATCCACCCCGATCACCATCTCCATCCGGCATGCTCCCGACGCGGCGCGATCCCAGCCCACCCACGCAACCGGCCGATGCAACACGCTCACGACGTCGCGCCCGAAGTACTGCGCGGGTGCACCCAGCTTCGTCAGCGCCTTGAGCACCCCGCGCACGTGCCGATTGAGGAATCGGTCCATCGCGCACGGCACGATGGCGCTCGGCTCCGGCAGCAGCAGCGCCGCGTACACGGTCCCCGCGCCCGCCGCGATCGCGACTCCTCCCGTCGCGCGCCGCAACACCACCCCGCTCGCGTCCCGAAGCGCCGACGCTCTGCGCTGATGGGCGCCGAGCAGCACCGCCTCCCCTTCGCAGGCCGCGAGCACCACCCCCACGTCCCCGTCCGCCGCGACGCGATCGGCCGCGGCCAGCGCGTCTCGCACCTCCCCCCCACGCAACACCACAACTCTCGCCACCCACCGACTATAAGGGGACAGGATCGACCCGTACAAACCCGCGAGATCACGACGTTCCTGGACGAGCAGTGCCAATCTCTCTCGGCGACCTCATTTCTCGGCCCTTTCGTCGCGCCGCCCTTGCACTCAGCTCGGGTCGCGCGCGCCGCCGCGGCTTCAACCTCCTCGACCGCTTCGACGTCGGTTGGTCCAACCGCAATTTCGAGGAGCGCGACTTCGCGTGGATTGCCGAGCTCGGCTTCGATTACGTCCGCATTCCGCTCGATTACCGCACGTGGACCGATCCGGGCGATTGGCGGCACATTCGCGAGCCCGATCTGCGCGAGATCGATCGCGCCGTCGAGCTCGGCCGAAAACACGGCGTCCACGTCTGTCTCGCGTTCCACCGCGCGCCGGGCTACACGATTGCGACCGTTCCCGAGCCACGCGACCTCTGGACCGATCCGGAGGCCCAGGACGTCTGTGCGCTCCACTGGCGTCGATTCGCCGAGCGATTCGCCGGCCGGCCCGCCTCGGACTTGTCGTTCAATCTCCTGAACGAGCCGAAGGGCGTCGGCCCCGCCGCACATCGCGCCGTGATCGTGCGCCTCGTCGAGACGATTCGCTCCGTGGATCCCTCGCGACCCATCGTGTGCGACGGCCGAGAGGCGGGCGCCGTCCCCGCCATCGAGCTGCTCGATCTCGACGTCACCCACGGAGCGCGCGGATACCAGCCGTTCCGACTGACGCACCATCGCGCGGAATGGGTTCGTGGCGCCGACGCCTGGCCCGTGCCCGCACATTGGCCGTTGCGCGATCGCGGCTCCCTCTGGGATCGAAAGCGTCTCTGGCACGACGCCTACTCGGACTGGGTCACGCTCGAGCGTCTCGGGGCTCGCATCTTCGTCGCGGAGCTCGGGGCCTATCGATTCACGCCGCACGCCGTCGTGCTCGCGTGGATGACCGACCTGCTGGCGCTCTTCCGCCGCGCCGGCTGGGGCTGGGCCCTCTGGAACTTCCGGGGCCCGTTCGGGATCCTCGACAGCGACCGCGCAGACGTGCGCTACGAGCCCTGGCGCGGCCACCGCCTCGATCGTGCGCTGCTCGAGGTCCTCCGAGCAGACACGTAGAGCCCGAGCAGCAGCGCCCAGACGAACGCGCCCCGATCCCGCGAATCGCCACCGCCGACGGCGACACATCCGCAACCGCCGTCGTCGCCTCCCGCCCCACCCGAAGACCCATCCCTCCCACTCGTCGATCCGTCCGCGAGCGGGGCGCCGCCATCGTCGATCGGTGCAGCCCCATCCTCGCGCGTCCCGGCGTCCGGCAGCTCGATGCCCGCGTCGGTGCGCGGCGGAGGAACGCCTCCGTCGCCCGGCGGAGGAGGCGGCGGCGGGGGCGGCGGCGGCGCGGAGTCCACGAGCGCAATCTCGCCGAACAGATAGGGCGATTTCGTCTGCCCGATTCCCGGCGTGAGCTCCAGCCAGCCCTCTCGCCCCGTGCCGTCGAGCGTCACGCCGCGGTCGTCGTCGTTGACGAGAAAAGAGAATCCGAGCACCTGGCCGGTGGCGAACGTCGCGGGCGCCACGTCGCCATTCTCCAGCGCAATCTCGTACCTCGTGGACTCTCCCACCCGCGTCGCCGAGAGCACCGGCTCCGTCGCTCCCGGCGGCCCCGCGAATCGGAACACGCGATTGCCGGCCGTGTCGTGCAACGCGAAGTTGATCTCGTGATCGTCGGTCGCGTCGTAGGCATCCCCATAGTTGCGCGCGACGTCGAACGCGACCTGCACGCTGTCTCCCAGGTAGAGCTGGTCGTCCGGACGCTCGTTGTGCGCTCGGTCGTCGGTCACGTCGAAAGCCAGGTACAAGGTACCCGTCACGAATCGTGCTGCGGCGCGCACCACGAGATCCGTCGGTCCCCCGTAGGGGGCGAGACCGATCCAATCGGATTCCCCGAGCGTCACCCAGCCGGCGTCGCCCCACTCGTCGAGATTTCCGTCCACCGTGATCCCGCCCGAAGGCGCCGGCGCCGCGAAGAGCTGCCTGCGCGGAGGATCGTCGCCCTCGTCCCGATCCGTGCCATCGACACAACCGCGGTCGCGCGAGTCGATTCGGCCGTCTCCGTCGTCGTCGGCACCGTTGGCACATTGCGCCGGCGGAGCGCGCATGACGATCTCCGGATGAGCGGCAATGAAATTGCGAATCTCGTCGTAAGCCGGCTTGAGGCGATAATCGTCCGGGAATCGGCGCGGGCCTCCGGCGGCGACCGCCCTCGACGGCCGCGTGATCCCGAAACCGTCGATGTCGCAGCCCGGCTGGTCGACGCCACAATCGGTGATCTCGTAGAAGAACGTGTTGGTCCACCAGGCTCGCGCGAGCTGCTCCTCCATCACGCGGCGGACGTAGGTCGCCTGTCGTCCTTCGTCGGCAGCGTCGCCAATCGCGTCCGCCTCGTAGCCGGTCTCGGTGATCCAGACCTCGTCGCTCCAGCCGTAGCGGTCGATCACCTCGCGCATGCTCGCGCGGGTGAACGGGAATCGACGCATCTCGAGCGCCTGCAGGAAATTGTCGCCGTCGAACACGTCCGTGCCGGTCTCGGGCCACCCCGAGTAGATGTGATGCGCGAGGATGTCGATCTCGGACGCGGCACGCGCCATGACCCGATCGAGGAACACGTCGTAATCGCCGACGTGGGCACAATCGGGCGCCAGCACGGTGCATCCGCCCGGAGCACGGCAGGCGCTGCGCACCGAGGCCGCACCGGGCACGAGGATCTTGTCGACGTACGCGTCGGCGCCCCCCTCGAAGAAGTGCTCGAGGTTCGGCTCGTTCCACATGCCGTAGTGCGTGACGCCGCGAGCGCTGTATCGGTCGACGGCGGCCTCCACGAAGGCCTGCCATTCGGCCGTGCCGGCGGGCTCGTCGTTGCCGGAGCCATCGGGCTCTCGAGCGCGCGGCACGACGGGCACCCACGCGGGCGTGTACGCGAGCGTCATGAAGACGCGCAGCCCGCGCGCGGACGCCTCGTCCACGACGCGATCCATCTCCGCCCAATCGTAGCGATCCGGCTCCGGCTGCAGAGACAGCCAGTTGGCGTCCACGCGAATCCACACGATCCCGAGGTCCGCGGACATGTCGAGAAGGTCGTTCGCGGGCACGTGGGTGTTGAGCCCGAGCGACTCGTCGCCGGGCGCCGCGCGAGCGGGTCGGGCCGCCGCGATGGGAAGAACGAACGCTGCGAAGAGCCCGACGGCGAGGCGGCGACGGCACATGGGCTGAGAATATCGCGCGCACGTGGGGCGTCTTCAGACTTCGTAAAGGTTCGGCGGCCACGTTCACGTCGAGGACCAGCCTGTCGGTGGATACGGAAGAGGAGACATCCATGCGTAGGAAGCCATTGTCCCGATGGCTCGGCGTGGCAGTCGTGATCGTCGGCGCCGCGTCGCTTCCCGTCACCGCGCTCGCCCAGTCGCGCACGGGTAGCTCGGCGCCGTCGGGCGACCGCAGCGAGACTTCCCCCGATCTCGCGGAGTCGGCGCAGGTGGAGATCGAGCGCGTGCTCGAGCAGACCCAGCGCCGCGCGACCGCCGCGCACCGGCGTTACGCGGCGGAGACCGCCGAGCGCGCGCGCGCTTCGACCGCCGCCCGCCGCGACGCCCAGCAGCGTCTGGTCCGCGTGGCGCAGCAGCTCCTGCAGGGCGCCATCCGCGGATCCCGTGCGCGCACGGCCGCCCCGCGCGCCTACGCCCCCGCCGAACGCGAGCGCGCTTCGAGCTGGGAGGCTGCGCGGTGGAGCCGACGTGACGGCCGCTGGGGTGCGAGCCGCGGTCGCGGCCGTTCCTTCTACTGACGCGCGCACCGTGTTCGGGCGGCCGCGTCGCGGTCGCGCCAGCCCGACCTTCTCCGAGATCCGCCGACGGCACGGCGGCTGCGTCACCGTGGGGCATGCCACGATCCGCGGCCATCGTCCTCTCGCTCGCCATCACACTGACGTCGTCTTTCGTGGCCGCGCAGACGCCACGAGCCGCGAACGCGCCCGAGGCCGCGTCGAGCGCGGTCGTCGTCCTGCACCACGATCAGCCGTACGTGGTGCTGGCCGGTCAGGTCGATCCTTCCTGGAGCGCCGGTCCGGTCACGCTCGTGTCGCGCGTCGAGCCCGTGATCACACGGCGTGCGACGAGCCGCGCGCTTCCTGCGACGCTCGCGGCGTGGCGGCGCCGCGCGGTGACGCTCCACGATGGCCAGAGCTCCCGGTGCACGGGACGAATCGGCCGGCTGTACGTCCTCAATCGCGTCTTCCCGATGAGCGGCACGATCGAGGAGTGGAATGGCGACACCGATCACGACGGCGACGTCGACGGGCCGCCGCTCGGCGACGGCGAGGTCGCTCGCCGCGCCTTCGACCTCTCGCCCGAGGCCTCCCTCCTCGTGGGCACGCTCGAGCGCACACGCGGCCGCTGCGACGGGACACGATTCGCGTTGCCCGCACGTTCGGCGGGTCCGGCGGTCCTCGCCATGGAGGCCACGACCGGCGCAGATCTCCGTGCACGCGCCCTCGGGTACCTGCGCGGCCTGCCGCAGTGGGCCGAGCACCAGCGCGAATGGGAGGCCTCCGGCGACGCCGTGCCGGGCGGCCATTGGGAGACCGATCCGGACACCGTCACCGACGTCCGCTCGTTCCTGGACGCGAGCACCGGTCGTCGCGTCGTCTTCGTCACGGTCGACTCTTCACCCGACGGCTGCGGCGACATGTTCGTCGGTCGCATCTCCGCATTGCTCGAGGTGCGCGGCGACGCGCTCGTGCCCATCGGCGCGGCGAGCTTCGACGTGCCCATCCGCCCCTGGCTGCTCCTCGACGTCGCGCACGACGGCGAGCTCACCCTGCTGGTTCACGATGGCCGTGCCCGCCTCGATGCGCAGGGCGCCCTCGTCCAGGACGTCACGCTCGAGATCCCGTCTCTCGATTGCCCCTGTTGATTGCGTGGCTGCGGGGACTTCGCTCGCCCCCGCGGCCCCCTCACGTGCGGAGATCGAGGGTGAATGGTTGGTCGGGGTGGGACGGCGTCACGATCGGCGAGACGGGATACGGGGTGTGGCCGAGCGTGGTGAATCGCTGGGCACGGCGTGCCGCCGCGTCGAAGGCGGTGAGCGGCGGATCCTCGTAGGCGCGGCCTTCGGGATGCCAGACGTGATAGGTGCAAGCGCCCAGTGAACGTCGTGCCCAGGTGTCGACGACGTCGAATCGCAGCGGGTGCTGAATCGGGATGTGCGGCTGCAGGCAATGTGGCGGCTGCCAGGCACGATAGCGGACGCCGCAGACGCGTTCGGCGGCACGTCCCGTGGGCCTGAGCGGCAATGCGCGGCCGTTGGCCATGACGACGTGGCGGCCTTCGGTGATCCCGTCCACGCGAACCTGGAGCCGCTCGACCGACGAATCCACGTAGCGCGAGACGGTCGCACCGGTGGGCTCCTCGCCGAGCACCGGCCACGGCTCGATGGCGGCGCGAATCTCGATCGTGACGTCCTCCATCTGATGGGTGCCGAAGACCGGCAATCGGTGATCGAGGAACGGCACGTACCAGCTCGCGTCGAGTGACAGCCCCGTCTCGGAAACGTGCTCGACGACGTCCAGGAAATCGCGCCACAGGTAATGAGGCAACATGAACCGGTCGTGCAGCTCGCTGCCCCAGGGTACGAGCGGCCGCCGGTAGGGCTGCGACGCGAGCGACGCGACCAGCGAACGCACGAGCAGCATCTGTGCGACGGCCATCCGCTCGTGCGGCGGCATCTCGAACGCCCGGAGCTCGAGCAGGCCCAATCGACCCAGCGGGTTGTGCGGGTCGTACAGCTTGTCGATACAGACCTCCGTGCGGTGCGTGCTGCCGGCGACGTCCACCAACAGGTTGCGCAACGCACGGTCGACGAACCAGGGCGGCACCGGGTCTCGGGCGCTCTCGAGTCGGTGCAGCGCGATCTCCAGCTCGTAGAGCGAATCGTGACGCGCCTCGTCCACGCGCGGCGCCTGCGAGGTCGGTCCCACGAACAGCCCCGTGAACAGATACGAGAGGCTCGGGTGGTTCTGGATGAATCGCAGAAAGGATGCGAGGAGCGCGGGCCGCTGCAGAAACGGGCTGTCTTGCGTGGTCGGTCCGCCGAGCGTGATGTGATTGCCGCCGCCGCTCCCCACCTCGCGGCCGTCGAGCTGGTATTTCTCGGTGCACAATCCGGCGTGATTCGCCGCATCGCTGAGCGTCTCGAGCAATGCCACGTAATCGGAGAATCGCTCCGTCACGGGGACGTTGACCTCGAGCACGCCCGGATCGGGAGTCAACGCGCAATGCCGTAGGCGCGGGTCGGGCGGCGGACGGTATCCCTCGACGCGTACGGCGTGGCTCACCTCGGCGGCCGCGTCCTCCACGCTCTCGACGAGCTCGAGGAAGTCGTCGGCCGTTCCGACCGGCGGCAAGAACACGTGCAAGGTGCCCTCGCGCGGCTCGATGCACAGGGCGGTACGCACGATGCCCGCGACGTTGCCGGGCCTCTGCTCGATGGGCGCGCCTCGGCCCTGGTACCCCCACGCCGACGTCGCCGTCGCAGTCTCGCGCCGTCGGGCTTGCTCGAAGGGCTGCCCGACGTCGTCGAGCGTGCTCGGGTCGCGCACGTAGAGCTCGAAAGGCTTTCCGCCGAGCGACGCCAACGGCAATCGCAATCCCATCGGGCCGTCGCCGGGAAGGAGGAAGAGCTGGCCGCGACGGAGCTGCCAGGGCGACGTCGTCCAACCGCTCTCGGTCTTGCCCAGCGGCAGGGCGTAGCCCACGACCGTGCCGAGCCCGCGCCCGAGCACGCGCGCGAGTCGCCTGCGATCCTCGGGATCGTCGAGCTTCGCTTTCAGAGGATCGACGTCGAGCGGCAGATTCTGCTCGTCCATCAGAAATCGCCAGGGATCCTCGTACCCGGGAATCCAGTTCTGCGGCACGCCCAATCGACGTGCGAGCGCGGCAGCCAGTCGCTCGGCAATCGCGAGGTCCGCACGCGTGTCCGAAGGCTTCGAGGGCTCGAGCGCACGGAGCGCGGGATCCCGCCATATGGGCACGCCGTCGGTGCGCCAATGCAGGTCGACCGCCCAGCGCGGCAGGCTCTCCCCGGGATAGTGCTTGCCCTGACGGTGCAAGACCAGAGGACCATTGCCGAGTCGCACGGTCAGCTCGTCGGCCATCGCGAGCGCCGCGGCCCACTTCGTCGGACCGAGCGCCTCGTGATTCCACTCGGGCGCTGCCGGGAACTCCCGCGACGTCCACGTCGGCTCGCCGCCCATCGTCAGGTGCATCCCCAGCTCGGCGACCCTCCGGTCGAGCTGCTCGCCCGCCGACCGAATCGCGGCCCACTGCGAATCGGTGTAGGGCTTGCGCGGTCGAGGCTCGTGCCCGAGCCGTACGACCTGCATGCGGAACTCGAAGTCGGCGGCGCCTCGGCTGGCCGTTCCCTCGACGGGCGACGCGAGGTCCGGCTGCACGGTGCACGCGAGAGGGATGTGCCCTTCCCCGGTCAGAAGGCCGCTCGTCCCGTCGAGCCCGATCCATCCGGCGCCCGGCAGGAAGACCTCCGCCCACGCGTGCAGATCGACCACGTCGTGATCGACGCCTCTGGCCATGTCGGGGATGGCGCCCTCGTCGGCGAGCTGGACCAGGTAGCCGCTCGCGAATCGAGCTGCGAGACCGCGGGCGCGAATCGCGTCCACGAGGAGCCGCGCCGAGTCGCGACAGCTCCCTCGCGCCAGCGCGAGGGTCTCCTCGCTCGACTGGATGCCGGGCTCGTTGCGAATGATGTAGAGGACCTCGCCGGCGACCTTCTGGTTGAGCGCGACGAGCCAATCCACGACGTATCCGCGAAAGGGCAACGACTCCAGGAACGCCGAGAGCCGTGGTCCGGCGATGCTCGTGCCGAGAAACGGCGCGAGCTCCTGCTCGAGCCCGTCCGGATATCGAAACGGCAGCTGTCGGCAGCGATCGTCGACGAAGAAGTCGAACGGGTTGACCGGCCGCACGTCGAGCGCGAGGTCCACCTCGAGCTCCAATCGATCGGACTCCACCGTCACGGGGAACGTGAGGCGCGCGAGCCGATTACCCCATGGATCGTGTTGCCAGCGCACCTCCGCCGCCGGAGTGACCTCCAGGTTGTACGAGAGGACGCGCGCGCGCGTGTGCTCGGCGGGTCGGAGCCGCACGACGTGCGGGCCGAGCTTGACCGCTTCGTCGTACGAGTAACGCGTCTGGTGCTTGACCCGGATCCGCATGGCGCGCGGGATTCTACATGCGCTACCCTGCGGCGCGCGTGGCGACGAAGGATCACCCGCGATCGCGAGCGAAAATGCACGTGCCATCGGCGTCCCCCGCACCGACGACGCGGGGCCGACGCGGGCCGCCACCGAAGCCGCCCACCTCGAGCCGCGGCGGCGCGGGAGCTCCGAGCGCCGGACGCAAGACGGGTCTCTTCGCGGGATACCGGCCGCCCGTCGACACCTACGACGAGATCTTCGACGCGCGCGGTGCGCCGCGACCCGGCCTCGACCGGGTCGTGCGGCTCCTCGAGGGCATCGGACCGAACGAGCTGCGTACGCGACAGCGCCTCGCCGACGAAGCCTTCCTGAAGTCCGGAGTCACCTTCTCCGTCTACGCGGACCAGCGCGGCGTCGAGCGCATCTTTCCGTTCGACCTCGTCCCGCGCGTGGTCAGCGCACGCGAATGGGAGCCCGTGCGCCGCGGGCTCGAGCAACGAGTCCGCGCGCTCAATGCGTTTCTCGCCGACGTCTATGGCGATCAGCGGATCCTCGCCGAGGGGCGGATCCCGCGACACCTCGTCGAAGCGTCGAAGGGATTCTTGCCCGCGATGCGCGGGATTCGCCCTCCCGGCGGCGTCTATGTCCACGTGGCGGGGATCGATCTGATTCGCCGTCCGGACGGTACGCTCGTGGTGCTCGAGGACAACGTCCGCACGCCTTCGGGCGTCTCGTACGTCCTCGAGAATCGGACGGTGATGAAGCGGGTCCTGCCGCGCATCTTCGCCGAGGCCCGCGTTCGTCCGGTGGACGAGTACCCGCTGCGGCTGCGCGAGGCGCTCGTCAGCGTCTCTCCCGTCGAGCCCACGGGCACGCGTACGGTCATCCTCACCCCGGGTCAGCACAACAGCGCCTATTTCGAGCACACGTTCCTCGCGCGCCGGATGGGCTGCGACCTCGTGCAGGGGCAGGATCTCTTCGTCTGGCACGACAAGGTCTACGTCAAGACCACCCGAGGGCCGAGCCGCGTCGACGTCATCTATCGTCGAGTGGACGACGCCTTCCTCGATCCCGAGGTGTTCCGCGCGGACAGCTTGCTCGGAGTCCCCGGGCTCGTCCGAGCCTATGCCAAGGGCAACGTCGCGATCGCGAACGCGATCGGCAACGGCGTCGCGGACGACAAGGCCGTTTATCCCTTCGTCCCCGAGATGGTGCGGTTCTACCTCTCGGAGGAGCCGCTGCTCCCGCAAGTCGAGACCTACGTCTGCGACCGCGAGAAGGACCTCTCCTACGTTCTCGCCAACCTTCCTTCCCTGGTGGTCAAGTCGGTGGACGAGTCCGGCGGCTACGGGATGCTGATGGGCCCACAAGCCAGCAAGAAGGAGCTCGCCGAGCACGCACGACGAATCAGGCAGAGCCCGCGCGGCTACATCGCTCAGCCGCTCGTCGAGCTCTCGAGCTGTCCGACGTGGTGCGGCAACGGGATTGCGCCACGACGCGTCGATCTGAGGCCCTACGTCGTCACCGGCCGCTCGACGTGGGTGTTGCCGGGAGGGCTCACTCGCGTCGCCTTGGTGGAGGGGTCGTACGTGGTCAACTCCAGCCAGGGAGGCGGTAGCAAGGACACCTGGGTCCTCGAGGACCAACCCCGATGATCTCGCGTGCCGCCGAGAGCTGTTTCTGGCTCCATCGCTACGTCGAGCGCGTCGAGAGCTCCGCCCGCATGCTCCAAGTGAACCTCGGGCTCTTGCTCGATCTCGACCTGCCCGCCTTCGAGCGATGGCGTCCCGTGCTCATCGTCGCCGGCGAGCAGCCGCGCTTCGAGTCGCTCTTCGGCGCGAAGGCGACCGACGACGCCGAGACCGTGCAGGATTACCTGACTTGGAACGAGGACAATCCCGTCTCCATCCTCACGTCACTCCGCTGGGGCCGCGAGAACGCTCGCACGATCCGCGAGACGATCAGCCTGGAGATGTGGGAGACCCTGAACGCGTTCTGGCTCTGGCTCTCTGGCAAGGAGGCTCGCAGGCTCTATCGGCAGGACCGCCACGCTTTCTACCAGCGTGTGCGAGAGCACTGTCTCCTCTTCCTGGGTACCTGGGAGAGCACGATGCCCGAGGGCGAGGCCTTCGATTTCATGCGCCTCGGCCTCTACCTGGAGCGGGCCGGCCAGACCGCGCGGATCCTGGACGTGAAGCACCACACGCTCGGACCGTGGACGGGTCAGGTCGAGACCCACGTGGACAACGTGCAGTGGCTGGCGATCTTGCGATCGTGCTCTGCCAGCGAGCCGTTCTTCAAGGGCAATGCCCAGCTGTCCGGCCCGGCCGTCGCCGCATTTCTCCTGTTGGCTCGAGGATTCCCGCGATCGGTTCGCTGTTGCATCGACCGCGCGGGAGACTCACTGGCCCGTATCCGGGAGCAAGGCCCCTCTCCGGTCGCGGGAGAGAGGCTCGGCGTGCGCGACGACGTGGGCAAGCGCTCGGCGACGGTGCTCGCGATGCTCCGCGATCACTTCGCCAAGCGGAGCATCGCCGACGTCGTCGCATCCGGACTCCACGAGGAGCTGACCGGCCTCATCGAGTGGGTGACCGACGCCTGCGACGCCGTGCACGCGGACTTCTTCGATCCTCCGGTGGACGCGCTCATGGCCTCGCTGGTCGCTCCTCCGCAGGGCCGGGCCTCGGAGCTCGAGGGTTGACGGAGCTCCTCGCCCTGTCGTTCGACAGCGCGGCGTCGCCGTCCATCACCCTCAAAGCCGTGGTTCACGCCGACGATCCCCTCGACGAGCCCTTCGGGTGGGGATTCGCCTGGTACCCCACCGAAGACTATTCCGCGCTCGTTCTGAAGGATCCGACGTCCCTCGGCGACAACGCGATGAGCAAGGTGCTCCGGGATTGGGAGCGGTTCCAGTCCACGGTCTTCGCCTGCTACTTGCGGGGTGCCAGCAAGCGGACGCTCGAGCAGGACATGCAGCCTTTCTATCGCTCCTACGCCGGACGCGATTGGGTGATGATCCACAATGGCCAGCTCGTCGGCGACCTCGGCAGCGCGCTCGATCTGGGCGCGAAGCCGGTCTTCGAGCCGAACGGCTCCACCGACAGCGAGCATGCGTTCTGCTGGCTGCTCAACCGTATCCACGCCGCCGGTGCGCGTCGGCTGGCGGACGTCGGGTGGCCCGAGCTCCACGGGTGGCTCCGACGGATCGAGTCGCTCGGAACCGCGAACTTCCTGCTCACCGACGGACAAGACCTCGTGGTCCACCACGACAGCGCGCGTTTCGTGGGGCTGCACTGGATCCGCAAGCTCCCTCCGCACGAGGTGACCGAGCTCGAGACGGACGAGCTGCTCCTCGATCTCGGCGACGCCTACGATCTGAGCCGTTCCGTGCTCGTGTTCTCGACGAGCCCTCTCTCGACCGAGCCGTGGACTCCCATGGAGCCCGGGCAGATGATCGTGGCACGCCGCGGGGTGGCGATCTGGCAATCGGGCTCGCGCCAAGACATGGTGCGGAGCATCCGTCCCACCAAGAAGGCCGCTCCCGCGGAAGGTCGAGTGCTCCGCGTCCGCCACGAGACGCTCTATCGCTACGAGACTCCGGTCGAACGGAGCCAGCACACGTTCCGCCTCCGACCCGTCGACGATCATGCCCAGGAGGTCCTGGCGCACGAGGTGCGCGTCTCGGTGGACGGCTCGCAACGTCCCTTCCAGGACGTGTTCGGCAATCAGGCGACCCGGATGGAGATCGAGGAGCGGTACACGGAGCTGTCCATCGTTGCGACCTCCGAGGTCCGCGTTCGGGAGGATGCTTGGCTGCCGCCGTTCGCCGACGAGCGCGTGGGGATCCCACCCGTGTGGATGCCCTGGCAACGTCAGATGATGTTGCCGTATCTGCTTCCGCCCGAGATGCCCGAAACGATGTTGTCCGAGCTCCAGGACTTCGCGATGAGCTTCGTCAACCGGCAAGAGGGTGACCTCGTCCGCACCCTCCTCGACTTGAACGAAGCCGTCTTCGAGGACTTCGCCTACGTCTCGGGCTCGACCAACCTCGAGACGACCCCGTTCGACGTCTACGTCAATCGCAGGGGTGTCTGTCAGGACTTCGCGCAGCTCGTCGTGTGTCTCGCGCGCATGTTGAGCATCCCGGCTCGTTACCGCGTCGGCTACGTCTACACGGGCCCGACCGACGCGCGCCGGGCGCAATCGGACGCGTCGCACGCCTGGGTCGAGGTGTACCTCCCCGTCGCCGGCTGGTACGGGCTGGACCCGACCAACGGATGTCTCGCCGGCCGCGATCACGTACGCGTCGCGGCCGGGCGCAACTACCGCGATGCCACGCCGACGAGCGGCACGCTCTACGCGGGCGGAGACGAGGAGACGCTCGCGGTGAAGGTCACCGTGGAAGAGGTGTGATCAGACGAAGATGATCTGCGCGCCCTCGCTCTTGTCGAAGAAGTCCATCGCGCTGAGCACGCCCTCGACCTGAGGGGCGAGGTCCTCCTGCTTCAGCTTGAACATGTCCATGGCGAGCCCGCACGCGTAGAGGTGCGCCCCGGCGTCGGACAGCATCTGCACCATCTCGGACACGGTGGGGATCTCCAGTCGCGCCATCTCCTTCTTCATCATCGAGGTGGCGAGCGCCTCCATGCCGGGCAGGCCGCCGACCATGGTGGGCATGTGCATCGAAGGGTTGCCGACCGTCGAGACGTGCAGGTGGTCCATGCGGTCCTTGCGGACGATGTCGAGCCCCCAGAAGGTGAAGAAGAGCATGACGTCCATCCCGCTCATCCGCGCTGCGTTGGCGAGGATGAGACCAGGGTAGGCCATGTCGAGCGTGCCCTTCGAGCAGATGATCGCGACCTTGCGCGTGGCCTCCGCGACGGGGGCGACGCGCTCGGCGAACGGAGTCGTTGGCGTGGTGACGGCAGTGCCCATGTCGAGTCTCCTCTGCGGTGTTCGTCTACAGACAGGCCTTCGGCTTCGGCAGGCCGGCGATGCGTGCGGCGAGCTTGCCGGGTCCCTTGGGGAACAGGCGGTACAGGTCCTTCATCCCGACCCCGGAGTACTGCGAGATGCGGCGCAGTCCGGGCGACTGTCCGCTCTGTCGAGCGGCGTCCTCGCGGCAGTAGGTGATCACGGTCCAGTGCTCCGGCGTCAGCACGATCCCCGCCTCCGCGGCGAGCGATTGGGCGACCTCGGGAGTCCAGTCGGCGGCGCTGACGAGGAATCCTTCGTCCGTCAGCTGGAGCTGATTACCGGCGTATTCGTGGGTCAACATGGTGGCCTCCTCGGGAGCTCGGGCGTGGTCACGCGGTGCGGACGGGCTCGGCCGCGGGACGCCGCTTGCCCGTCATGGACATGCGCGTCGGCACGGGGATGGGCTTACCGGGCAAGAGCCCGTTCCAGTACATCCAGCGGAAGGCGAGCTTGCCGTAGTGGTTCGCCCGGCTTTCGCCGAGCAGGGTGAACGGCCCGACGCCGGGCACCGGGTAGCGGCCCGGCAGCGGCTCGACGTCGTAGTTGAAGTCGATGAGAAGGGCCTTGTCGTGCCCGCTCTCGACGAAACAGTTGGCGTGTCCGTCGAATCCCGGAAGAAGGCTCTTGCCTTCGATGGTTCGGAGGATGTTCTCTTCGAGGACCTCGGCCTGGAAGTGCGCGACCGAGCCGGCCTTGGAGCTCGGCAGGTTCGTGGTGTCGCCGAGCGCGAAGACGTTCTCCTGCCCCTCGACGAGCAGCGTGTTGCGATCCGTGGGCACGAACGCGAGCTCGTTGCCGAGCCCGGAGCGCTCGACGTACTCGGCACCCGAATGGGTGGGAATCGTGACCAGCAGATCGAATGGGACCTCGCGCTCGTCGTACGAGCGCAGCACGCCCGCCTCGGCGTCGACCTCGGCCGCCGCCATCTCCTTCTCCACTACGATGCGCTTGCGCTCGAGCATCTCCGACAGCAGGCGCGAGGCGATCGGGCGCGTGAACGCGCCGTCGAGCGGAGTCGCGTAGACGAGCTCGATCCGATCGCGGACTCCCTTCTTCTCGAAGAAGGCGTCGGCCAGGAAGAGGAACTCCAGCGGCGCGACGGGGCACTTGATCGGCATCTCGACGACGTTGACGACGACCCGACCCTCGGTGAAGCCATCGAGCTTCTCGCGGAGCGCCTGCGCGCCGAGCAGCGTGTAGAAGTCGTGCACGTTGCCGCGCGACCGCCCCTCGTCGATGCCCGGGGTCAGGTCGAAGCGCAGACGCGCGCCGGTCGCGAGGACGAGCACGTCGTACGCGAGCTCCTCGCCGTCGGCCATCACGACGGCGCGCCGCGTCGTCTCCACGTGATCGACCGCCGTACGGTGCCACTCGATGTCGGCGGACAGCGTTTGCCTGCGCGGCCGGAGCATCGCCGCTTCGTCGCGCGCACCGAACGGGAGGAAGAGGAGGCCCGGTTGGTAGACGTGCGTGATCTCGGGGTCGACCACCGCGACGGTCCAGCCCGTGGGGACCCTCCGCGCGAGCCGGTTCGCCA
>JADZFZ010000163.1 GCA_020854145.1 Deltaproteobacteria bacterium
CGGCGAGCGGCCGAGCCTGCCAGGGCCCGGGATCGCGGCGAAGGCTCTCCGGCAACGGGATGGGTAGACCGACGCGCTTGATGAGGCGTCGGGCTTGGGGGTTCTTGCTGATGTCGAGGAGGAAGTCGCTCATCGAATTGCTCCGTGTGATTCTGTGCTGGCTGGCGGGGGCTGCGCTCGCCCCCGCGGCCCCTCGCGGCAAGAGGGGGCTGCGCTACGAGCTTGCCCCCTCTTGCGACTCCCCGTGAAGACGGTCCCCGAATTCGCCAATCGGGACTCGTCTTGGGGGCCTATGCGTCGATCGTTCGGGTGCCGAATCGTCCTTCCAGATATGCGCCTCCCGATGGCGCGTCGCCCACGAAGAGCCCGCCGCCGTCGGGAGTCGGTGTCATGTAGACGCCCACGCGCGCCGGCAATACCAGCGGACGGGTGAAGCGGACGTCCACCCACGCGAGCCGCGTCGCGTCGCCGGCGAACGACGCGCGATTCAGCGCCTCGAGCGAGCGGGCGAGTGTCGCGAAGCCGTGCAGGATGCACGCACGGAACCCATTGGCGCGCGCGTACGCGGGCACCCAATGGACGGGATTGAAATCGCCGGTGAGCTTCGCGAACTCCAGGCCCGCATTCGACGCGATTCGCAGGAAGGCAATCTCCTTGGCGTCGCCGGGTACCGTGGGACGTTGCTTGGGCGCTGCGCGGGTCGCTCCCTTCTCGCCCTTGCCCTCGGGCTTTCCGAGCGGCACGAACGCACGCAGCTCGGCGTCCACGGCCTCCGGCGCCGATCTCGTGCCCGTCAGGATCCGCTGCGTGATGAGCGCGCGCCGACTGTCGTCGTCGATGGACTCGAGCCGCACCTTCACGTGCAATGGCTCGTTCGCCGGCAATGGCGCCTTGGCCTCGATTCGACACCCTGCGTTCATCACCCGCGCGAGCGGGTAGGGGATCCCGACGAGCGTCTCGGCGGCCAGCCCGAACCCCCATTGTGGAAACAGGTGCGCCGGCAACACGCCGCGGTACCAGCTCGGGTCGCCGCCCACGTGGCGGATGTAATCGCGTACGAGCGCATCGGAGCGCGGCGGCAGCTCGGCCTCGATCCACGGGCCGGGACACGAAGGCTTCGCGGCACCGGGCTTGGCGCGAATGGCCGACCACGCGGTGCGACCGAGCGCGCGAATGACGGGGCCCTGTTCGAGCACGTGACGAAGAGAGACGGTCATCTCGGACTCTTTCTGTCGGACAGCACACGTTCGTCCGGCGTCGGCTCCTCACCCTGCCTCTCCCCGCGTCGAGGGGAGAGGGGACGCGCGTCGTCGATGGTAGCGGGCACGGGCTCGCGGCAAGTCTCCCGCTGCCCGACGGGCAGAGGGTATCGGGGTGAGGGTGGTGGGGAGCTACTCGGCGGCTTCGGCGAGAGGGGGGGAGAGGGTGGCGAGCAGGCGCGCGCCTGTGGTGGTGAGCTCGTCGTGCACCGCGCGGGCGCGGGGCTCGGCGCGATCGAGGAATCGCTCGAGCAGCTCGCGACGGTCGGGGTGCGCTTTCGCTTGGTCGAGGAGGATCTCGGCGATGGCTTCGTCGGCCAGGAGCTTGGTGAGCCGCTCGGCGTGGAGCATCGCGAACGAGAAGTCGCGTTTGGGGTCCCAGTCCTGGCGCAGGGCTTTGGGCCATTCGGTCAGCGGGACGTCTCCCAGGGTACGGAGCTTCGCGGCGGCGGTACGCGTCACGAGGTGCTGCTGCGCTCCGAGCGAGAGGGTCTGGATCCGAGCGACTCGACGCTCGAGCGGGTCGCGCGCGGAGAGGCTCTTCAATCGGGCCTGGCCCAATCGCGCCACGAACGCCTGGGGGCGTCGGAGGATTCCCATCAAGGTGTCCTTCATCGCCATGAGCGATTGGATCTGGCTCGTGCCTTCGTAGATGGGCATGACGAGCGCGTCGCGGAGCAGCTTCTCGGCGCCGTACTCCTTCGTGTAACCGACGCCGCCGTGGATCTGGATGCAGCGTTGGGCCATCTGCACCGCCTTCTCGGCTGCGAGGTACTTCAGCAGCGGCGTCACGCGTCGTGCCTTTCGGCGGTGCGCCTCGACGCGACGGCGACCGTCGTCCAGCTCTTCCGAGCCCGGCGGGGTCGCGAGCCCTGGCGCGACGCGCAGGAGCATCTGCCCGCGCTGCGCCATCTCCTCGTGGAACGCGCCGTACATGCCGAGCGCGCGCAGCCCCTGGATGTCCGTGCGCATCTCGTCGAGGTAGTCGGCGATCATCTCGTGCCGCGCGATGGGCTTGCCCATCGAGCGACGTTCGGCCGCGTAGGCGCTTGCCAGCCGGTAGGCGGCCTCGCACAGGCCGATCGACTCGAAGCCGACGCCGAGCCGCGCGTTGTTCATCAGCACGAGCATGTAGTCGAAGCCTTCGCCCCGCTTGCCGATGAGCTGGGCGGGAGTCCGGTCGAACTGCAGCGACGCGGTGACCGAGCCGTGGTGCCCGAGCTTCTCCTCCACCCGGTCGATCGTCGCGTACCAGACGCGCTTGCCGTCCGGTAGGTCGTCGTACGTCTTCACCAGGAACATCGAGAGCCCGCGCAGACCCGCGAACGGATCGTCGGATCGCTTGGCTTCCTCGGTGCGCGCGATGACGAAGTGGTACTTCCCGTGCCCCGACGTGATGAAGATCTTCTGGCCCGTCACGCGCCAGATGCCGTCGTCTCCCAGGTCGGCGCGCGTCCGGAGCGCGGCCATGTCGCTGCCGGCGTCGGGCTCGGTGATGTCCATGCAGCCCCACGCGTCGCCCCGCGCGATCTCCTCGATCTCCGCGGCGAAGCGGGTGCTGGCGATCTTGGCCTCCGCGAGGTCGAACGTCGTCGTGCCCTCGCGGATCGAGAAGAACAGCATGGCGAGCGCCATCCCTCCGTGGAACGAGTGATGGGTCATCGTCGAGACGTCGGCGCGCGCCATCATCTCGGCGTTCGCGAAGTACAGGAGGATCGGCGCCGAGAGCCCGCCGAGCTCGCGCGGCAGGCAGAGCCGATGCAGGTCCACCTCGCGGATGCGCGCGAACACCTCGCGCATCGCCTCGCTCTCGACGACCTCGCCGTCCACGAGCCGTGGCCCGTCGTGGTCCATCTTCGCCGCGCGCGGAGCGATCTCTTCCGCGGAGAGCTCGCCGACCATCTCGGCGACCTGCGTGTAGAAGGCGACGGCCTCGGCCGTGGTCGGGAACCGATCGGCGGCGCGCCCCTCGTACTCCGTGGTGCGCACGAGCGCCTCCCAGTCGATGCCGCGCTCGAAGTAGAAACGGAGATCGTCGTTGTCCGTGAGATAGCTGGCCATCGTTCACCTCGACCGTGCGGTCCTGGGCGAGTCACCCGCCGCGGGCGCGCCCACCGATGTCTTCTTCTTGCGGGCGGCGCGCGCGCCACCGGCCGCCTTACCAGTCGGTCGGCTGGGCGCCGCGCCACGCGGATCCCCGACCGTCGACGCCGGCGTCTCGCCGGAGCGCAGCGAGCGAGCCGGCGCGCCGTCCGGCCGGAACAAGCTCGCGTGGGCGAGCCGCCCGAGCTCTCGCTCCCAACGCTCCGCTCCGTTGCCGTCGAGCGCCGCGGGACCGACGCCGAGCGCCGACACCGCGACGACGACCAGGAGCAGCACGAGCACCAGGTACGCCTCGGGATCGACGTCGGCCCAGTGACGTCCGCGCTCCTGCCCGGCGCGGATGTACCCCGCGATGGCCGTGAGCCACGCCCGGAGCGGACCGCGCAACGTTCGCGTCGTCTCGACCGGGCGATCGAGCACCTCGCGCAAAACGAGGCGCGCGCGGTCGGGGTCCGTGCTGAAGAAGCGCCGCAGCTCGCCGAGCACGCCCTCGAACCGGTCTTCGCTCGCGGTCGCGGCCAGCAGCAGGCGCGGCAGCGTGTCGTTCCAGTGCGCGACGATCGCATCGAGCACCGCGTCGCGCAGCACGTCCTTGGACGGGAAGTGGTGGAGCACGGCCTGCTTGGTGACGCCCACCTCGTCGGCCACGGCCTGCACCGTCGTGGCCTCGAACCCGCGCGCCGCGAAGAGCCGCGAGGCGGTGGCGAGCACCTGGGCACGAACGTCGGGCACGGCTGCTGAGCGCGCGACGACCATCGAGGGGGCTGCTTACCAGATGGTAAGGAGCGCGCAAGCGACGTTCGGGTACGATGGGCGCGATGCGTTCGATCGACGTCGGATCCGCGCTGGCCGTGAGCGTCTTTCGCGTGGGCAGCGGCTTGATCGTGGGCAAGCTCGGGCCGCGACCCACCGAGCCGGTGACCCTCTGGGACTTCGAGGGATGTCCCTACTCCCAGATCGTGCGCGAGGCGCTGACGGAGCTCGATCTCGAGGCCCACGTGCTGCCGTGCCCCATTCGCGGCAAGCGGTACCGCGCCGATCTGCGGGCGCGCGGCGGCGGTGTGCCCTTCCTGGTCGACCCCGGCGATGGCAGCGCCCTCTACGGAGCGCCGGTGATCGTGCGCCATCTCTTCGCGCGTTACGGCGCCGGCAAGGCGCCCGCGCGTCTGCTCGTGCCGCCTCACGTGACGCCGCTCGCGGCGGCGACCTCGTGGCTGCGCGGTCGCTGGCTCGGGCGTTACGCGCGGCCGTCGCGCAAGCCCGACCGACCGCTCGAGCTCTGGAGCTTCGAGGCGTCTCCGTACTGTCGGATCGCGCGCGAGGCGCTCACGAGCCTCGAGATCCCGTACCTGCTGCACAACGTCGGCAAACGGAGCCCGAGCAGGCCCGCCTTCGTCGCGC
>JADZFZ010000164.1 GCA_020854145.1 Deltaproteobacteria bacterium
CTCGGCGCGAAGTCCACGCGGCCGCGCCCCGGCGACCGCGCGCTGATCACCACCGGGTCTGGTCTATCCTGCGGTCATGTCGTCTCGGGGGATCGTGCTGGTCTTTGCCATCACGGTGGTCGGGGCCGCGCGCGCGCGGGCCCAGCAGCCCTCGGCGCCCCCGGTCGTGACCCCGCCTGTTGCTCCGCCGGCGCAGCCGACGGGCCAGCCGATCCAGTACGCGGCGATCGATCGTGCGTCCGTGCGCGTCTTCGCTTTGAGCACCGTAGACGTCGTCCAGACGCCGGTGATCTCCGGCGTTCGACGCTGGGTGGCGATCCCCGACGCAGGCCACGGTAGCGGCGTCGTCGTCTCGGCCGATGGGCTCGTTCTGACGGCAGCCCACGTCGTGGCAGGCGCGCGGCTCATCGCGGTCGGGCTACCCGGAGCGTCGTCGCCGCTCCCTGCCCGTGTCGTGTACGTAGACGCGCAACGCGACTTCGCGTTCCTGGCGGTTGGAGGCGAGCACGGCAACTTCGTCCCGCTGCCCGAGACCCCGCCGACGTTGCACGTCCGGGAGACCGTCGCCGCGATCGGGTATCCGATCGATGCCGATCGGCCGGACCCGCAATCCACGTCCGGAATCGTCGCGGGCCTCCTGCCGTCCGGGGAGATCCAGCTCGGGATGTCGCTCAACCCCGGCAACTCGGGCGGACCGCTCGTCAACGCGTCGGAGCAGATCGTCGGCATCGTCGTCGCCCGCGCCGACCCCCGCACTGGCGTGCAGGGCATCGGGATGGCCGTTCCGCTGGCGCCGATCCTCGCCGCCCTGCGCGATCACGTGCTCGCGCGTGGGCTGTTGAGCAGCGCGCGCACGGATCTCGCCCGCTCCGCCGAAGCCGATCTCGGAGTCGCCCGCGCCGTCTCGATGCTGGTGCGCGTCGGCCTGAGAGGTGTGGGGCGCGAGATCGCGCAGCTCGTCGACATGGGTCACGCCGAGCTCGTCTCGCTGCTGCGCGCCATCCCCGCCGACCGCGTGAGCGCGGATGTCGGCGCGTTGCGCGCGGCGCTCCTGTGGGACGCGCTCGTCGTGCTGCTCGAGCGAAACCGCGCTCCCTCGCCGCGAGAGCTGCCGTTCGGGCGAGAGCGCGAGCTCGGGCTGGCCTGGGAGCAGGAGGCGATCGCGTCCGTGCACGCGGCGGTGCGCAGCGATCCCGAGCTGCCGCGACGCTCTCCGTTCGCAGCGTTCATGGTGCGCTTCTGGCCGCTCCCCGTCGCGCCGCCCCCGGGACGGCCGACCATGCCTCGGGCTCCCGGCGTTCGTGACGACGAAGCGCCAGGACGCGTCCCGCCGGCGACCGAAGAGGACGAAGGACCGTCACGCCTCGGCGTGCGCGCGACCCTCTCGATCCCGCAGGCGATGCGGGTCGAGACGGTGGAGCCCGGCGGCGTCCTGCTCGGTGGCGGCCTCTCGTGGATCGCGACGGAGAGTCGCGCGACCGTCTCGGTCGCGGCCGTGCTCGGCGCCGACGTCGTGCTCGGTTCCTGGAGCGGCGACTTCGCAGCCCTGCTCGGTGGTTCGTTGGGCGCGCGCGTCGGCTTCGGCGACCTTCCCCGCGGCCGCTACTGGGCTCGCGTCGACTGGACTCCGTCGATCGTCCAGACCGGATCGCACACGACGGGAGCGGCCGTCGCCCTGCGCGCTGCGGTCGGAGTCATCGTGGGGCCCCTGAGCTTCGGCTTGTCGTGGCGCACGATGGGTCTGGCCGAGGCCTACTCGCTCCACGCGATCGAGCTCGGCGCGGGGATCGGATACTGATGCGCGCCCGGCTCGTCACCGTGCCCCTCGCGACCGCCTTCGTCGTGGTCTCGGCCTGCCACGTCTGCGGATTCGGGGAGGCATGGTGTGATGGCGAGTGTGTGTCGCCGCAGAACGACGATCGCCACTGTGGCGTCTGTGGTCGCGCCTGTGGCGCGTCGAGCGAGTGCCGCGAGGGTGCATGCGTCCCCCGACCGATCCCACCGCCGCCGCCGGTGCCTCCGGCCGAGCCACCGCCACCGCCACCACCCGTCTGCGAGGCCGAGCAGTGCAACGGACTCGACGACGACTGCAACGGAGCCGTCGACGACGGCGCGACCTGCGCCCCTGTCGGCCACCGCACGTACGTGTGCAGCGAGGGGACGTGCGCGGCGCGCGAGTGCATGGTGGGCTGGGGCGACTGCGACGGCGGCGACGACTGTGAGACGCCGCTCGACACGCTGGACAACTGCGGCGTCTGCGGTCGTCGCTGCCCCACCGTCGCGCACTCGACTCCGTGGTGCATCTCCTACGAGTGCTTCCCCGTCTGCGACGCCAACTATGCCGACTGCAACGACGATCCGCGCGATGGTTGCGAGGCGCACCTGTACGCGTTGGAGACGTGCAGGTCGTGCGACGTGCGTTGCGCGGGCGGGCGCACACCGCCTCGGTGCATGGACTCCGGGTGCGTGCTCGACTGCGAGCCGGGGACGGCGAGCTGCGACGGAGACCCGAGCAATGGCTGCGAGGCGACGCTCGGCACCGCCGAACGCTGCGGCTCCTGTACCGATCGTTGTGGCGCACGAGCGACGTGCCGGGCGGGCGTGTGCGAGGACTCGACGGCGACCGAGGTGCGCCTCGGCCGCGGGCACGCATGTCTGCGGACGGACGACGGGCGCGTCGCGTGCTGGGGGGCGAACGGTACGGGCGAGCTCGGCGACGGCGGGCTGATCCCACGGCTGTCGCCCGCGTTCGTCGCGCTGCCCGTGGCCGCGGTGGCGATGGACATCGGCTCGCAGCACACGTGCGTCGCGTCGCCGATGGGCGCCCTGCGATGCTGGGGGTCCAACGGATCGTGGGAGCTCGGCACGAGCGACGAGCCTGCCGCCTTCGAGCCGCTCGTGGTCATGGGGGTCGGAGGCGTGGTCGGTATCGGCGCCGGTCAGAACCACACGTGCGTCGTCATCGGCTCGGGCTTCGTCGCCTGCTGGGGCGCCAACGGTCGAGGACAGCTGGGCGACGGGACGACGACGCGCCGCGCCCTGCCCGATGTGGTCGAGGCCCTCGACGACGCGGTGCAAGTCGCGTCGGGCTACGAGTTCTCGTGCGCGCTCCGGGAGACCAGCGCCGTCGATTGTTGGGGAGCCAACGATGTCGGGCAGCTCGGTCTGACCGGAAGCACCGACTACCGAACGACGCCGGTGACCGTCGACACGTTCGAGGGCGCATCGTCGATCGCCGCAGGCCAAGGGCACGCGTGCGTGGTCACGCCGACGGCGCTGCTCTGCTGGGGCAGCAACGTCGACGGCCAGCTCGGCAACGGCGGCGCGGGCCTGGTCCTGCCGCGTCCCGTGATCGTCAGGGTGCCCGGCACGGTCGTCGAGGTCGCGGCCGGCACCGATCACACGTGCGCACGCAACGACGCCGGCGAGGTGTACTGCTGGGGTCGCAACGATCGAGGCTCGGTCGGGGACGGCTCGACATCGACCGTGGTCTTCTCGCCGGTCCTCGTCTCCTTGCCGTCGCGGGCGACCGCGGTCGGCGCGGGCCTCGACGCGACCTGCGCCGTCCTCGAGACGGGAGACGTGCACTGTTGGGGCCGCAACGAAGACGGTCAGCTCGGCGACGGCAGCCGAATCGACCAGCGTGCTCCGGTGCGCGCGCGCTGGTGACCGCCTTCAGAAGCAGAACGTGTCGATGCAGGTGTTCGCGTCGGGGTTCGGGCAGTCCGCGTCCGTGTAGCAGCCGCAGACGGCCTCGTTCTCGGGCGGCACGGTGCCCGGCAGCAGACAACGCGGCTGGCCCGCGACGTTGCCGACGCAGTCGGTGTCGTCACCGCACTGGCGGCACTCGTGGCGCGCCGTGCATCGGGAGAGCTCCGCTTCGAGCACGCACGGGGTGCCCGGCGGGCCGATCGTGGTCGGGCAATCGCCGTCGGTCTCGCACCGCACTCGCCCGCCGCGCTGCAGATCGGACGACTCGGATCCCCCGCACAGTCCGCCGGACCGGAGCACCTTCCCGAGCCCGCGTCCGCCGGGACACCGGCGTCGGACGTCCCCGGCACCGTGCACGA
>JADZFZ010000165.1 GCA_020854145.1 Deltaproteobacteria bacterium
CCGCCGACGGCGATCGACACGATGCCCTGCGTCGGGCCGGCGCCGCCGCACTCGCCCCAGTAGTGCACCTGGATGCCGTACTGACCCGCGGGGGGCGTCGGGCTGTTCCAGTAGATGTTCTCGATGCGGTTGTTGGGCTGATCCGAGCGGCAGTTGCCACGGGCGTCGTGGTCGAGGTAGCCGCCGTCGGAGCTGCGCGTGTGCTGATAGCTGATCGTCTCGCCCGAGGGGCTCGTGACGTACATGTCGAGGTCGGCGCCCGTGTTCCACGCGAGCGTGATCTGGATGGCGCCAGAGCCGTAACCGCAGCCCTCGTCGATGCGTCCATCGCAGTTGTCGTCGAGACCGTTGCACTGCTCGGGCGCACCCTGGGTGCACGCCGACTCGACCACGGTCACGCCGGCCTGAACCGTGGGCGCCGCCACCTGGACGGTCGCCGTCGGCGGAGGCGGCGTGTCGACCGTTGCCGACACGGTGACGGGCGGCGGGGGCACGACGCGAGCGCGGACCCTGCAGCCCACGGTCGCGAAGCCGAAGGCCATGACCAACGATGCCAATACGATTCGTCGTGCGAGCATTCTCGATGCCTCCCTCTCATCGCCGAGCACGCTACACGCTCGGCTACTTCACTGAGTCCCCGCTCGCTCGCCCGACCAATGGGCTCGGAGCGGCGCGGACGATATCCGCGGTTTCCGTAGCCGTCAACGCGCCACCACAATCGGTGCTTACACCCCGACGTCGGGCGCTCGACGCTGTTTTTCCGGCGGACCACGGACACACACACCCGGCGGGTGAGGACGACGAACGGCCCCACGACATTCACGGCGACGCTCACGCCCGTCGCAGTCTCCTGCTCCGAACGCGCGCGTTGACGCGGGCTCCGTGCCCTGGGCCCGAGATGTCGAGTCCTCACCCGCAGCGGCGGGTCATCCCCCGGTGGCGCCTCCCTGCTGTCCTTCCTGGGTTTGCTCGGACGTATCCGCTTGGTTCATTCGTCGGAGAACGCTCCTGGCTTCCTCGCTGCCGTTGCCGCCGAGGTCGCGCGACGCGAGCAGGAGCCCTCGCTCCATCATCGCGCCCAGTGCTTCGGCCGCCAGCGTGCGTCGCTCGGCGTCGTCACCCCGCAACCCGTCCCACAACGCGCGCCGGATCGCGCGCGCGTTCAGCCCGTCGGGCACGACGGCCGAGCCCGACTTGAGACGGTCGATGAACTGCTCCCAAGCCCAGCTGAAAGCCGCGGGCTCCCGGCGCCCTTCGATCTGGATCCCGTCGCGGAGCGCCCTGGTGACGGCGAGCCTCGCCCAGAACGTCCCGCTCTCGAGGTGCTGCTGCGTGATGAAGGTGAACCAGTCGTTCTCCTGATTGGTGATGTACTGCTGCGTGAGCTCGAGCGTCTCGCGATCCTCGGCGAAGACCCGCATGAGCGCGCGCGCGCTCGCCGCGTCGCCTCCGAGGATGATGGCGATGGCGGCGTAACGCCGGCCTTCCGCGTCCGCGAGCATCTCGCGAAGTGGCTCGCGAAGCGCCGGCACGGCGGCGTAGCCCACGGCGATGGCAGCGGACCGACGCACCTCGGCCGACTGCGGCGGGCGCATCAGCTCGAGGAGGCGCGGCGCGAGCTCTGCGCTCGGTCGCCGCCAGAATGCGTGCACGAGCTGCTCGCGAGCGTACGGATCCGTCTGCGCATTGGTGATCTCGGCGAGCACGCGCTGCTGGACCTGCGCGTTGGCGACCGAGCCGAGCTCCTCGGCCGCGAGCCCGCGCAAGAGCATGATGTCGTCCTGCGGATCCTTCACGATCGTGATGAGCGTGTCGGCGGCCTCCGCACGTCCGTACCAGCCGAGCGCGCGGATGGCTCCCGTTCGATCGATGAGGATCTCCTCGTTGGCGCGGCTCCGTTCCGACATGTCGAGCTGCGGGGGGCGCGTCGCCATCGTCAGGATGTCGCGATAGGTCCCATCGTACCGGACGCGCGCGAGCGCCTGCGCAGCCGCGGCGGAATCGTCGCTGTCGAGCAGCGGCGCGACCGTCGGCCCGATGGCCGCGTCGCCGCAGGCGCCGAGCGCCTTGAGGATCACCGCGCGCCGGTACGAGTAACGCGGCAGAAGGCGCAGGAGCGGCTGCATCGCGCTGCGATCACCGAGATCGCCGAGCGCGTTGATCGCACCGACGGTGGTGCGCTCCGCTTCGTCGCTCGTGTCCTGCATCAGCTGCGCGAGCGGCGCGACCGCGCGTGCATCGCCGATCTCGGCGAGGCCCATCGCCGCGTGCGAGCGGATCTCCGGGTCGTCGGACGTCAGCTGCGCCGCGAGGATGTCGCCGGCGCGCGGATCGTGGGCCTCTCGGATCATCTTCACCAGCTCGCGGCGCGTACGCGGATCGGTGACCGCCGGAAGGACGGTGCCGAGCCCGAGCGCGCTCGTGCTCTGACGAAGCGACTCCATGATGCCCTCGCGCATGCGCGGCTGCTTCTGCATGAGCGCGACGAGCGGCGGGCCCGAGCGAGGATCCCCCGTGCGGCCGAGACCCGCGGCAGCCTGGCGAACGACCTCGCCGTCGCTGTCGCCGAGCAGCTGGATGAGCGGCGGCAC
Organism: Deltaproteobacteria bacterium; assembly: GCA_020854145.1. Taxonomy (GTDB): domain Bacteria; phylum Myxococcota_A; class Polyangia; order Polyangiales; family JADZFZ01; genus JADZFZ01. Next base: position 2,592 of record JADZFZ010000165.1, read on the forward strand.
GACCTCGCCGCTCGCGATCTCGCTCAGCGCTTGCGCGACGAGCATGCGGACGGCGTGGCTCTCGTGCCCCACCAAGCTCGCGAGACGCTCGCGTCCGACGACGCGCGTGATGATGCGCGGCTCGAAGCCCTCTTCGTCCTGCAGGTTGCCCGCCGTGAACTCGCGCAGGATCGCGTCGAGCGCCTGCGGCTCGTTCAACACCGCGAGCGCCCACACCACGGCCTCGCGGTCGACGTCGGTGACGCTCGGCAGGACGGCGAGAAGCTTCGGCTTCGCGGAATCGGCCCGCGGCGATCCGATCGCCGACAGCGCCTTGGCCGCCTCGCGACGTACGATGCCGGGCGTGTCGAGCGCCTCGATGAAGTGCGGGACCGACTCTACGTCGCGCATCATCGCGAGCTCGGCGATGATCTCCTGCCGTACGTCGTCGTACGACGTGCGCGCGAGGATGTCGCGGAGCTTCGGAGGCTGCTGCTCGAGCGGCAGCGAGCGCACCTGCTGCCACTCGTCCCAGCGCGTCCAGTAGCCGCGGCCGACGAAGAGGCCGACGCCGCCGACCACCACGAGGAGCACGATCGCTCCGAGCGCGGCGAGCCGGCCTGCGCTGCTCGTGCGTTGCTCGATGCGCTTGACGTCCTCGAGCACGTCGAGGCCGCCGCCGCCGAACGCGGGTGCCGGAGCGGTCGGCATCGGCACCGATGGCCTGGGATCCGAGCCGGCAGGCGGATCGGGAAGCGCGTCGTCGTCGGGCGGAAACTTCGCCATCGGTCGGTCCTCCAGGGCGCGCGGATCGCTCGCGCGCGCGGGCCCGGAGACTAGTCGGCTCTTTGGTTGGGAGGCAATCCCCACGCTCCGTGATATGACGCCGCACCTTCACGGAGGAGCCGATGCCGAACCCGACCGCCCGCTTCGAGACCTCGCTCGGTACGTTCGAGGCCGAGATCTACCTCGACAAGATGCCGATCACGGCCAGGAACTTCATGGACCTCGCGAAGTCGGGGTTCTACGACGGTTTGCATTTTCACCGTGTGATCAAGGGCTTCATGATCCAGTTCGGGTGCCCGTACTCGAGGGATCCCAACGACCCGCGGGCCGGCACGGGCAAGTCGCCGAAGGGCAACATCCAGGACGAGCACCCGGCCGAGCACAAGCTCTCGAACGAGCCGCTCACCCTGTCGATGGCCAACACCGGCCAGCCCAACTCGGGCGGCTGCCAGTTCTTCATCAACGCCGTGCACAACAGCTACCTCGACTGGTTCACCCCCGGGCGCTCGAAGCACCCCGTCTTCGGACGGGTCACGAGCGGCGCGGACGTCGTCGCCGCGATCGAGAAGACCCCGACGGTCGACGATCGGCCGACCACGCCGGTGACGATGCTCAGGATCTCCGTCACGGGATACTGAGACGTGTCGATTCTTGCGTCTTGTCAGGTGCGCCGACCGGGCAGCCCGAGCCGGAAGACGCGCGCGGCGTTTCGCCAGTAGACCTTCTCGAGCACGTCGCGCGGCAAGCCGACGCCGTCGATCGTCCAGCGACCCTGGATGGGCGTCGGCGTCGTCATGCGTCGACCGTTCGTCTCGAACCACCGCCAGTGGGCGTCGAAGAACGGGCGCACCTCCTCGCGTCTGCCGGGCTCGCGGCCCCCCGAGCCGAGCACGAACGTGTCGGGGCCCACGCCGAGGTCGCTCCCGAACAGGATGCGGTCCTGCCAGCGCAGGAAGAACGCGCGCATCGTGGCCGGAGGATGGCGGCCGAACTCGGGGACGCGCGCAGCGGTGTCGATGACGTACGTCGGGTAACGCTCGAGCATCCGTCCGACGGCGGCCGGATCCTCTGCGTCGTTGCCGAAGTGCGCGCCCACGATCGTCGTGCCCGGATGACGCGCGACGCGACGCTCGAACTGCGCGAAGACCTCGTCCCAGCTCGGCCACTCGCCGCGGCCGTCGGGTCGCTGGCCGTGGAAGGACCAGCCCGGATGCACCGACAGCTCGTCGTACCTCTCGTTGTCGGGAGTGGGCGGCCGGAAGAACGCCTTCGGATCCGCGCTGTGCAGCAGCACCGGCAGGCCGAGGCGACCACAGGTCGCGAACACGACGTCGAAGCGCGGATCGTCCACGGGCACGACGACGCCGTTGGCGTCGAGCAGGCCGAGGCCGAGCGACTTCGGGATCTTCAGGCCGACGCCGCCGTCGCGCCTGCAGCGCTCGAGCGTGGGCACGACGTACGCCGCGCCTTCGTCCACGACGCGCACGAGGTCGAGGTTGCAGTAGGCGCGCATGCGGCCCTCGGTCGTGCGCGCGGTCTCGCGCGAGCGCTCGAAAGAGGAGCCCGGCTCGCCTCCCGACGCGTTGAGCGCGAGCACGATGCCGCTCTCCTCGAGCGCGTCGAGCGCCCGATCGATCGCCATCGGCGCGACGTGCGTGTGGACGTCGATCTTCGGGATCGGCGCGATCCTCGACGGGTCTGCAGGCACCGCGTCCGACGAGCGTGCGAGCCACCAGGCCACGAGCGCCACCGCGACGAGTGCGAGCGCACCGAGGGCCACGTAAGTCCTCGGAAACGCTCTTGCCGTCGACATCGCGGCCGGTATCATAGCGCCACCGTGAAGCCTCCATCGTGCCCACACGCAGTGCGACGTTCGCCGCGCTCGGTGGTCACGCCCGGCGTCGCTCCCGAGGGGCCGGCCGGGGCGAACGGATGGCGTCGACAACGAGGCGGGGAGCCATGACGAAGTCGGAGCTGATCGACGCCGTCGCGCAACGCACGCGGATGAACAAGTCGCGCGCCGAGGTCGTGGTCAACACGATCTTCGACACGATGACCGACGCCCTGTGTCAGGGCGAGGGCATCGAGATCCGGGGGCTCGGCTCGTTCACCGTGCGCCACTACAAGGCGTACGACGGACGCAACCCACGCACGGGAGAGAGCGTCGACGTCCCGGAGAAGCGGTTGCCGTTCTTCAAGGTCGGGCTCGAGCTGAAGAAGCTCGTCAACGACGGGCGCTGAGTGGCTGGCGGGGGCTTAGACGCCGCCCCCCGCGGCCCCGCGCCCCTCTCCGACGACCCCCCGGAAGAAGCGGGTCCCGATTCACGATCGGTATCCTGACCGACCCTCTGCGTGATTCTCACGTCGGGGGTGCGGGCGGGACCAGCGTCTCGCGGGCGCGCTCGCGCTTCGCGCTCCACACCAGCAACGCTCCTGCGAGGACGATCGCGGCGATGCCGATGGACACGCGGGCGACGAGCGGCTGATCGAGGATCGTCACGCCGACGAGCGTCGAGACGAGGATCTGCAGGTATCCCATCGCGCCGACGCGCGCGGCGCGGTCGAGCTGGTAGGCGCGCGTCATCGCGAGCTGACCGACCGTCGCGCCGAGGCCGCCGCCGATCATCAGCGCCGCGTCGCCGAGCGACGGCACCACCGCGCCCGGGACGGAGAGCACGGCGCACACGACGGCCGCCACCACGCTGAAGTGCAGGACGACGGCTTCGGGCGACTCGGTGGCGCCGAGCTTGCGCAGCGAGACCATCGCGACCGACGCGAGAACGGCCGCGAGCAACGTGACCGCGCCCGCGAAAGTCTCGACACCTCCGTGCGGGTCGAGGATGAGCAGCGCCCCCGAGAGCGCCACGGCGAGCGACGAGCCGACGAGCCAGCCGATGCGCTCGCGCAGCCAAACGACGCCGAGGAGCGCGACGAAGAGCGGCGTCGTGTTGCCGAGCGCCGAGACGTGCGCGATGGGCAACACCGAGAGCGCGTAGAACGTGCAGATCATCGCGGCGATACCCGTCGCCGTACGAACCCACATCACGCGCCGATTGCCGACGCGCAGCGGCGTGCCGCGCACGCGCGCGAACACGAACGCGCCGAGCGCGCCGATGGCCGCCCGCACCGCCGCGACCTCGAGGAACGGAACGCGACGCGACGCCACCTGCGCGCACGCGCCCATCACGACGAACCCGACGGCAGCGACCGCCATCAGCGCGAGCGATCGCGAGAACGCGTTGCCCCCTCCCGATGGACGGTGGCTCTCCGCCGCTTCGCGGTCGGTGCGGTCGGGCACGATCGCGCCGCCGGATCCCCCGATCGCCTTCGGTTCGTTCACGAACGCGTGGGATGTCCCATCGCGGAGGCACACCGACAAGCCGACGCG
>JADZFZ010000166.1 GCA_020854145.1 Deltaproteobacteria bacterium
CCGAGGCGGAGCTCGTCATCGTCCCCGACGCGGGCCATTCGATGCACGAGCCGGGAATTGCCGAGGCCCTCGTCCGCGCCACCGATTCGTTCGCCGGCAATCGCTGACTCGACAATCGGCTTGCCGAGGCTGCAATCGTCCATCACCCTGGGTGCGCTCGTGGATCTCGCCATGCGCCGCAATCTCACGACCACAGAGACCGTCGTCACCTTCGCCGCTCCCGCGGCGTTCGGGGCGCGCACGTCCGTGGATCGCGACCGCGGCCGCGCGTAGCTCCGCACCCGCGGCCAGCGTCTGAATGCCTCTCCGCCTGGCGAGAGCGGCCCCATCTCGCTTCCTCGAATCATGCATTCGTCCGTTCCCGAGCTCATCTCCATCGCGCTCGACCAACCGTCGGGCGCCGTCTCGTACGTCATCAGCCGTACGCTGGGACAGATCTTCCCTGCAAAGGCCGTCCTCGAGACCGATTGTCATCTCTTCGACCTCGACACTTTCGCCAAGGAGAAGCAATGCGCCCTCGTCGTCTCGAGGGCCGTGCACCCGCAGATCGAGGCACGATGGGACGACCCCGACAAAGGCATGGAGCCGCGATTCGTCTCGGGCTGGCGTGCCGCCTCGTGGAATGGCCATCTGCTCGAGATCCTCACGGTCGAGCATTGCCCGCCGGGCGGTTGTCTCGACCAACGCCATTGGATCGTGGCGAGCGCCCCCGACGTCGCCCGCGCCTTCTTCCAAGCCGTCTGCGCGCACAATCACGAGGTGCGCGGCGAGGTGCTCGTCTTCGCCGGCGGCTACTGGCGCAAGGACGCGGACCTGTTCCGCGACATCGCCGCAGCGAGCTTCGACGACCTCGTGCTCGCGGGTGATCTCGCGTCGCGAATCCGACGCGATTGCGAGCAGTGGATGTCGTCGCGCGCGCTCTACGAGGAGCACGGTGTGCCGTGGAAACGAGGCGCCTTGTTCCTCGGGCCTCCAGGCAACGGCAAGAGCCACTGCATCAAGGCGCTCGTACGCGCGCTCGGGCTTCCGTGTCTCTACGTACGGAGCTTCTCGGCGCGTTACGCGACCGAGCACGACACGATGGCGAGGGTCTTCGCGCGCGCGCGAAAGAGCGCTCCATGCCTCCTCGTCTTCGAGGATCTGGACGCGCTCGTGACCGACAAGAATCGCTCGTTCTTCCTGAACGAGCTCGACGGCTTCGCGCGCAACACGGGGCTTCTCTCCATCGCCACCACCAATCATCCCGAGAAGCTCGATCCCGCCATCCTCGAGCGCCCCAGCCGATTCGACCGCAAGTACCACTTCGAGCTGCCGGGGATCGCCGAGCGCCGGCGGTACCTGGGCTCGTGGAACCTGCGGCTGCGATCCGCGATGCGGATGCCCGACGACGAGCTCGACCGGCTCGCGGAGGCGTCGGAGGGCCTGTCCTTCGCCTATCTGAAAGAGCTCGTGCTCTCTTCGATGATGCGCTGGATCTCGGATGGCGAGCAGCGAACCCTCGGCCCCGTCGCGCTCGAGCAGATCGGCGGCCTCCGCGCTCAGATGACGACGTGCCCCGAGGGTACCCCGCCTCCTCCGCCCGAACGCGAAGCGGACGACGAGTGAATGCGCAGAGCGGGCGCTATCCTCACCGCATCGTGCCCCGTGAGCTTCGCAGCCGCTCGCCCCACACCCCGACCCTCTCCCCATCCGGGGAGAGGGGGCCTGGGCCCGAGATCGATCCCGAGGATCTGCGCGCCGCCGCTTTCACCGCGGTCGCCACTGCGTTCGGCTCGCTCGGGCGTGTCTGCCTCGCGCTCGACGAGCGCTTCCGCGTCCGCCACGTCTCGAGCCGCCTCGACGAACTGCTCGGCGAGGGCGCCAGCGCGCACGTGCGCGGCGCCGAGGTGCAGGCCCTGCTCGGCGCGGAGCTCTTCGGCCCGGCCGGAGCGCTGCGCGAGGCGCTCGCGAGCGGAGAGCGGCGCGAGGGCTGGCGCGGCGTGCTGCGGCTGGCGTCGGGCAAGTCGCGCCTCGTGTCGGTCACCGCGGCGCCCCTGCTGCGCGACGAAAGCGGCGTCTGCGATCCCGAGGCGCGTTATCTGGTCGTGCTGCGGCCCGCCGAGGAGGAGCCCGAGGGCGACGCGATGCCGACGGGCTTTCGCGGGCTCATCGCCCGCTCGAGCGCGATGGCGCGCGTCTTCTCGCTGGTCGATAGCCTGTCGCAGAGCGACGCCACCGTGCTGCTCACGGGGGAGAGCGGCACCGGCAAAGAGGTCGTGGCTCGCGCGATCCACGCACACTCTCGGCGCGCGAGCGGTCCCTTCATCGCAGTCAACTGTGCGGCCTTGCCCGAGCAGCTGCTCGAGAGCGAGCTCTTCGGTCACGTGCGCGGGGCGTTCACCGGCGCGGTGCGTGATCGCGAGGGACGCTTCGAGGCCGCGCACGACGGGACGCTCTTTCTCGACGAGATCGGCGACATGCCGGTCGTGCTGCAGGCGAAGCTGCTGCGCGTCCTGCAGGAGCGCACGTTCGAGCGCGTCGGCGAGTCGCGAGGCCGTCCGACCAACGCACGCATCGTCGCGGCCACGCACCACGACCTCCGCCGCGCGATCGAGCAGGGTCGCTTCCGCGACGATCTGTACTACCGCCTGCGCGTGGTGCCGATCGAGCTGCCCGCGCTGCGTGCACGTCGAGAGGACATCGAGCCGCTCGCCCGCCACCTGCTCGCGCGCATCGGAGCGCGCACCGGTCGGGCCGTGCGCTTCTCGCCGGAGGCTCTGCGGACGATCCTCGCGTACGACTGGCCCGGCAACGTACGCGAGCTCGAGAACGCCATCGAGTACGCCGTGGCCGTCTGCAAGGGCCAGACGTTGCTGCCCGAGGACCTGCCCCGCGAGGTGCTCGGGCTCGCGTCCGCCCCGAACCCGCGCCCTGCG
>JADZFZ010000167.1 GCA_020854145.1 Deltaproteobacteria bacterium
CCGCCGCGGTCCCGCTGGGATCCCCGCTCCCCTGCACGCTCCACACGACCGACGTCGCCAGCACCGCGGCAGCGACGCCGAGCGCCATGGCACCGTGCCGTGCACCGACTCTCCCGATGCGCATGACAGGACCTTATCGTACCCGGCCCCGGCGTGGGCGCTCCGCAGCATCGGGCCCCTCACGTCGGGCGAGATGCCCGCGACGGCGCCGCGCTGGCGAATCTCCTCTACACCTTCTCGGGAGAGACGACGGCGGAACCCGTCTCCTCCGCGATCCCGACGCAGGACGTGCTGCCGTCGGTACCCGAGACGGCGACCGACCGAGCGCGGTGCTCCGCGAGGATCGCGCGACGCGTGTCCTTCGGGATCTCGGCGACGCGCGCCTCGGGGAACCACTCGTCGCGCTCGTCCCAGAAGCAGTACGGGTCGCGCTCGCGGAGCGCGTCGAGCCCGCTGCCGTGCGCGGTCGCGAGACAGCCGCCGCAACGCGATCGGATCGCGCAGCCGTCGCACGCGGTAGAGCCGCGCCGGTACGCGGAGGCGGCGTCGGATTGGTAGGCGGCTTCGAGCCCGTCCTCGAGCACGTTTCCGATCTTCGACGGGAACTTCCGGCACGCGTGCACGTCGCCGTTCGGCAGCAGGGCGACGAAGTTGAACGCCGCGCCGCAGCCGTAGCCGGTGCAGCCGCCGTAGAGCGGCAGGCCGAGCTGGTGCCGCGGGATGTTCACGAGGTTGTCCTTGAACATCAGGTGCGGCGCCGTGACGCGCGCGAGGATGTAGTCGCGCAGGAACGTCACGAACTGGTCGCGGCTCGGCGCACCGAGCGCCGCGCCTTCGCCCACTTGCGAGAGACGGTTCCAGCAGAGGTGGTCGACACGGCCCGCGAGCAAGCGTCCGAGCGGGACGATCTCCTCGACGTTGCCGCGCGTCAGCGTGACCATGACGTACGACTCGATGCCGAGCTCCTTCAGCACCGGCAAGAAGTCGATCACCGCGCGATAGCTTCCGGGCCCGCGGATCGAGTCGTTGTGCGACTCGAGGCCTTCGAGGCTCACCTGGTAGTAGCGGGGCTTGGCGATCGCCACCAGTCGCTCGAGATCGGCGCGCGGCACCGGGTTGCCGAGGATGCCGACGCCGAGCCTGCGCTCGATCGCCGCGCGGTAGATCTCGAAGAAGCTCGGATGCAGGAACGGGTTGCCGCCCGAGAGGATCACCGAGCCGATCACCCCGTGACGCGCACAGAACGCGACCAGGTCGTCGAGCACGCGCACCGCGTCCGCGTACCCGAGCGGAGAGAGCTTCGAGCGGTCGTAACAGTGGCGGCAGTGCATCTCGCACGCGTGCGTGAGGTGCCACTGCAGCGCGAACCGAGACGCCTCGCGCGGATGGTGCGTGTCGCGGAGCACGACCCGAACGCTGCCCGAGCCGCCGGCCCGTTCGTTGACCCGGCGCAACCGCGCGCCGCTCGACTCGCTCGGGGCCAATGGTTGGGTTCCTCGGAGCACGCCGATCGTCGCGCGATGGCGGTGCCGCGGGCTCACTGCTACGGAGCCATCGTGCGCTCGGGCGCTTCCTGGTGCGTGCTCGTGGTCGCGCTCGCAGCCTGCGGCGAAGGCTCCTCGCGATCCGGCGACCGCGACGACGCGGGTCGATCGATGGACGCCGCGAGCGACGCGCGCGGCGAGCCCGCCGATGCGCACGCGGATGGCGGCGGGCTCGACGTCGCGATCCACGCGGACGACGACGCGGCGCTCGACGCGACGCCGCACCGCGACGCGACCGATCTCGACGGGCCACCGTCGGATCCGCGCGATGCCACGCACGACGCGTCGGTTGCCCTACCGACGTTTCCCGAGCTCGCGATCGGGCCGTACCGCGCGTGTCTGGCGATGTTGCTCGCGAGCATCCGGAGCAACGCCGAGAGCCTGGACACGTCGCGGACGTACGGTCACAGCGCCGCGCAGGGCTATCTGCTGCAGGCGATCGGCGAGCTGCTCTGGGCTGCGCGCGGCTACGATCTGCCGGCGCGCGACGAGCTCGTGGAGATTGCGCTCGCCGAGGTCGAGGAGCTTCGCGCCGCGGCGGACCGCACCACCGGCGCAGCCCCTGCGTTCGGCCTCGAGGACGCGTGGGACGCGTTCGGCGACGGAAGCACGAACCCCGCGTTCACCGCGTACACGTGGCAATCGGGCATGGTCGCGCTCGGCGTCGCGAAGCTCGTTCGCGTGCTCGACGCGCTCGACCATCCGAGCACCGCGTCGACGCGCGACTTCGGGGTGGCGCTCGTCGCGCGCTGGGACGCGCACCATTCGACCGTCGCCGACGGAGGCTACTGGTGGTACTCGACCGAGCCGAGCGACGCGATCGCGGTGCACAACACCAGCGTGCTCGTCGCGATGGCGAGCCAGCTGCTGTCCGAGAGCGGCGGCCCCGCCTCGCTCGCCGGTCGCCCGCGCGCCGCGGCGGACCTTCTCTGGGCGCGCATGCGCGGCAACCCGACGATCGGCTACGCGTGGAACTACGCGGACGACGGCTATCCCGTCGCGTCGCGTCGTGCGGAAGACGTCTCGCACGCGCTGGTCACGACGCAGATGATGCGATTCGCGCGCGATCGCGACTGGTGGTCGAACAGCCAGATGCAGGGCGTCGCTGCGACGCTGCTCGGCACGATGTGGACGGGACATCCCGCGCGCCTGACGGGCTTCGTCGACGGGACACGCGCCGCCGCGGACGACGAGTGGACCTGGAGCGCGGCCGCGGTCATCGGGTACGCGGCGCACGGCGACTCGCCCGGAGGCGACCCCGAGGTGTTCGACGCCGCGCGGTCGATCCTCTTCTCGAGCTACCTGGCGCGCCACGATCGTGCGCTCGAGGGCGCCACGGTCGACAGCGTGCGGACGCTCGCGCTCGCGCTCCTGGTCGCGCATCGCCCGACTGCGTTCGCAGGCGGCTCGCGCTGGGAGAGGGAGGCCGGCCCCGGCGACGACGCGATCCCCACCGCGCCCGGCGGCGCTCGCTTCTACATCGTCGACTGGGACGCGCCTGCGCGCCTGTCGGCCGGGATCGAGCTTCCCGCGCGCGTCGCCACGAGCGCGAACGCCAACCTCTTGGTCGATCTCGACGACGCGTTCGACGGCCGCGTCGTGGTGAGCCTCGTCTACCGGAGCAGCACCGACGCGACCCTCTCGGAGTGGGACGGCGACCGCTACCACGTCCTCGCTCCGATGCCCGCGACGCGCGACGAGACCGGCACGCTGCGATGGTTTCGCACGACGTTCGAGCTCGATCGCGGCATCCGCTTCGACTACCAGCCGGCCGTCGCCGGCACGAACGTCTTGCTGCAGCTCAGCGCAGACGCCGTCGCCGTGCACCGCATCGAGGCCACGCCGCTCTGACGAGCTGCGA
>JADZFZ010000168.1 GCA_020854145.1 Deltaproteobacteria bacterium
GGTGAAGTGACGCTGGACGCTCGGAGCAATCCGTCCCAGATAGCTCCGGTGGCGGAAGCGAGAGACGACGCGGGCACGGGCGAAGGTGCGCACGCACGGGTCACGCCCCAGCGCCCGGAGGGGGGCGAAGGGATCGAGCAGCGCAAGAAGGATCATCTCGATCTGTGCGCGACCGACCGCGTCGCCTATCGAGACACGACGACGCTGCTCGAGCACGTCCGGCTGGTGCACTGCTCGCTGCCGGAGATGTCGCTCGACGAGGTCGACACGAGCGTGGAGCTGCTGGGCAAGCGACTGCGGGCGCCGATCGTGATCGCGGCGATGACCGGTGGCACGGAGCGGGCCGCGGAGGTCAATCGTGGTCTCGCGGAGCTCGCGGAGGCACGCGGTTACGCGTTCGGGCTCGGCAGCCAGCGGGCGATGCACAAGCGGCCAGAGTCGGCGTGGACGTACCGCGTCCGCGAGGTGGCGCCGACCGCGCTCGTGCTGGGCAACGTCGGCGTGGTGCAGGCGCGGGCGATGAGCACCCCCCAGGTTCGGGCGCTCGTCGACGAGGTCGGAGCGGACGCATTGTGCGTGCACATGAACCCGGCGATGGAGCTCGTGCAGCCGGGCGGCGATCGCGACTTTCGCGGAGGGCTCGAGACGTTCGCGCGGCTCGTGAACGAGCTCGGGGTGCCGGTCGTCGCGAAGGAGACCGGCAATGGCGTGTCGGAATCGTGCGCTCTGCGATTGCGCGCAGCCGGCGTCCGCCATTGCGACGTGTCGGGCGCGGGGGGGACGTCGTGGGTCGGCGTGGAGACGTTGCGTGCCGAGGGCGCGCAGCGAGCGCTCGGAGAGGCATTCTGGGATTGGGGCATCCCGACGGCGGCGAGCGTGGCGCTCGTGGCGCGCGCCGGCCTGATCCCGATTGCGACCGGCGGCATCAAGTCGGGCCTCGACGTCGCGCGCGCGGTGGCGCTCGGCGCGGCGGCCGGAGGGATCGCGCGAGCCGTCCTGCAGGCGTGGACGCGCGGCGGAAGACACGAGGCGGAGTCGATGCTCGACGGGGTGGAAGCCGAGCTGCGCGCGACGATGCTGCTGACGGGCTCCAGGACGGTCGGCGAGCTCGCGCGCGCCCCGCGTCTCCTCGGTGCGCCTCTGCGCGATTGGCTCGATCGATCCGGGTGATCCAGGGCAATCGGCGCTGGAACGGCGCGGAGTGCCTGCCCCCAGGTGAGGGCTGCAGCCCGCGAGCCATGTCGCATGAGACGTCACGGTCATGGTTGCCTGGGAGCCGAGGCGCGATGTGACGCGATGTGACACCGTTGCGGCATGGCGCTCGCTGGTCGATCGGGAATGCTCGCAATCGGTAGATCCTCCCACCCCCAGGGTGGAAACCTCCTCCGGCTCGTCTGGCGGAGACGTCGTTGGCTGGCGCTGGGCGCGATGTTGCTCGTGGGTTGCGGTGACGACGACGGCGCGTCGCCGGACGACGCGGGCACGCGCGACGGTCGGACCGAGCCGCCCGCCGACGGGAGCCCGCCCGGGCCCGATGGGACGACGCCGCCCACGCCGCCCACGCCGCCGGGACCGCCGCCACCGCCGCCGACCGACGCGGGCACCGACGCCGTCGTTCCGCCGGACGTGGGCCCGCCGATGCCTCCGGGCGACGCGGGACCGGCCGACGTTCGATTCACCGTGAGCGCGACCGACGGCGTGCACGCAATCTCGCCGTTCATCTATGGCAGCAATCAGGGAGACCTCGGGGCGCGGCCGGAGCGTCGATTGACGCTGGCGCGCTCGGGCGGCAATCGAATGACCGCCTACAATTGGGAGAACAACGCGTCCAACGCCGGCAGCGATTGGATGCACCAGAACGACGACTACCTCGGCGGCGGAGACACACCGGGCGAGGTCGTCCGCTCGTTCGTCGAGTCCACGCACGCGGCCGGCGCCGCCGCGCTGATCACGATCCCGATCGTCGATTACGTCGCTGCGGACAAGAACGGCGGCGGCGACGTCGCCGCAACTCCCGATTACCTGTCGACGCGATTCCGGCAGTCCCGCGCGCGAAAGATGGCGCCCTTCACGGCGACGCCGGACACGACGGACGCATTCGTCTATCAGGACGAGCTCGTCGCGTTCGTCGACGGCGCCTTCCCGTACCATCGCGCAGATCCGCTGCGCCGAATCTTCTTCTCGCTCGACAACGAGCCGGACCTCTGGTCCCACACGCACGCGCGGATTCACCCGGATCCCGTGGGGTACCAGGAGCTGGTGGATCGGAGCGTCGAGCACGCGTCCGCCATCAAAGACGTCGTGCCCGAGGCCGTCGTCTTCGGACCGGTGAGCTACGGATGGGCGGGGTACGTGAACCTCCAGGAGGCGCCCGACGCGATGGGCCGCGATTTCCTGGACTTCTACCTGCAGCAGATGGCAGCGGCGGAGCGCACCTCCGGACGGCGATTGCTCGACGTGCTCGATCTGCACTGGTACCCCGAGGCGCAGGGCGGCGGACAGAGAATCGTCGTGGACGACGCCAGCGACGCGGTGGCCGAGGCGAGAATGCAGGCGCCGCGCTCGCTCTGGGACGACGGGTACACGGAAGACAGCTGGATCACGATGTGGTCGACGGAGGGCCCGATTCGATTGCTGCCTCGATTGCGCGAGAAGATTGCCGCGCACTACCCGGGGACGCGGCTCGCGTTCACCGAGTACTACTATGGCGGCGGCGGCGACATCTCGGGAGGGATCGCGCAGGCGGACGTGCTCGGCGCGTTCGGGCGCGAAGACGTGTTCGCGGCGTGCCTGTGGCACCTCGGCGAGACGGACGACCGGTTCATCTACGGCGCGTTCCGGATGTTCCGCAACTTCGACGGCGCGGGCGGCGCGTTCGGCGACGTGTCGATCGCGGCGACGACCGACGACGTGGAGCGGACGAGCGTCTACGCGAGCATGGGCTCCACGAGCCCCGATCGCGTGGTGCTCGTCGCCATCAATCGTGCGAACGAGCCGCTCGTGGCCGCCGTGACGGTGACGCACGGGACACGATTCGCGCGCGCGACGGTCCATCGATTGACGAGGGATTCGGCGGATCCGGTGGCCGGCGGAGAGCTGCCGATCACGGAGCTGAATGCGTTCGGCTACGAGATGCCGGCGCGATCGGTCAGCACGCTCGTGCTCTCCCCATGACGCGTCTCGCCCCCGCGCCGCTGGCATGGCGAACCGGCACGGCCACGGCCAGGGCTGGCTGGCCTGGATCGGGCTCGGATCTCACGGCGCCTCGACGGCGCCTGCGGTGCAGGGATCCGAGCGGGGATTGCCGATCTGGTCGGTCGTGGGACATCCAGTGCCGACGCCACGCGCCGGGCTCGCCCCCGAAGGCACCATCGTCTCGGTGTCGCCGCCGTGATCGCCGAGCTCGCCGAGCATGGGATCTGCCACGAGGGGTGACCCGGTGCAGAGCGAGCCTTCCGGCCACTGGACGTTGCCGCTGCCGTCGGCGCGGGTGTCGCTGCACGTCGGGTTGTACATCGCGGTGTTCCCCGCGACGATCGTGTTCACCAGCGTCAGACCTTCGCCGAAGATTCCGCCGGCGACCTGGCCCTCGGCGGTCGAGCGATTGTTGGCGATGGTGCAGTTGAGGATCGTCCCGGTCGGGGAATGACCGAGCCAGATCCCTCCACCATTGCTGCCGAACGCGACGTTCTCTGCAATGGTGGTGTTCGTCATCTCGACGGTACAGGTGTTGATCCAGATCCCACCGTTGTAGAAGGCTCGATTGCGCGAGATGGTGGAGCGCTGGATCGTCAACGCGAGCCCCTCGAGGTAGAGGCCTCCGGCATTGCCCGACTCGGTCGCCGTCACGCGATTGCCGTCCACCGTCGTGCGATCCATCGAGAAGCTGCCCGTGTGATCGTTGGAGACACGGAAGAACGCGCCACCGATGGCTCCTGCGGTGTTGCCGGAGATCGTCACGCCGCAGAGCGTCGTCCGCTCGTCGCGGCCATCCATGTAGAGCGCACCCCCGCAGCCACCATTGCCGGGATTCCCATCCGTCCCGGTGGCCGCATTGTCGCGGAGCACGCTGTTGACGATGGTGAGATCGCCATTGAGGCTCCCGACGGCTCCTCCGTTGCTCGCCGAGTTTCGCGTGAACGTGCTCCCCGCGATGATCGTGTCTCCGCCGCCGAACCCGTAGATGGCGCCTCCGGCGATGTCCTGCCCCGGCGATGGAGCGTGGTTGTCGGTGAACACACAATCGACGACCGTGAGGCTGCCGCCATCGCGATGGATGGCGCCACCGCCCACGGCCGTGTCGTCCCCGCCGGCAGCGCTCGCGCCGTCGCGGAACGCGAGGCGCTGCACGGTGAGCCGCGGCGTCGTCTGGTCGTAGGCGGAGTCGAGGAAGAGGATGCGCGACGTACCGCCGCCGCTCAGCGTCACGAGCCCGCCTCCGTCGAGCACGGTCTCGGTGGTGAACGTGATCGCCGAGCTCACCGTGATGGTCACGGGATCGGGACCACAATCGAAGACGATCGTCCCGCCCGAGCTCGCCGCTCTGCGGAGCTCGTCCTCGGTGCAGCTCGACGGGTTGCCCACACCGACGACGGCCGACGGTGAGGAGACGTCGAGCGGCGGTGGTGCGTCGCACGTCGGAGGAGGAGGCGGCGGCGGAGGACGAGGCGCTCCGTCGGGCCCGGGCTCGGCGGCATCACCGGCCGCTCCGTCGGACAGCGCGGCGTCGGGCGCGATCCCGTCGCGATCGGGTCGCGCATCGGCGGTGCGAGCGTCGCGTGCACCTGCGTCCGACGCAGCGTCGCTTCCCGAGCAGGCGCCTGCGAGCGCGGCGAGGAGCCCGACGAGCGCGAGCGACTGTGAGCGGAGCGGGCGCATCGATCGCAGCTGCGAGACACCCGAGGATACGCCTGGAATGCTCGCGAGGCGCCGGGAGATCGGTCGAGCGTCGGCTCCATGGGTTCGCGATATCGTCCGTCCATGCCCGTCATGCCTTTCCCCGGTTCGTGGTCGGCGCTCTCGTCGTCGGCAGCGCTCGCCGTCATGGCGCCACGGGTGTCTCGAGGCGCGCTCGCGCCGCTCGCACGCTCACGCGTGGTCTGGGAGCTCGAGAAGTACGCGCCTGCCTACGTCGAGCAGCCGGGGCCGCAGATCCTCGGAGCCGCCGAGGCATTCGTGCACGCGCAGCTCGGAGATCGTGCGGATCCGGACGAGCTCCTCGCGGTAGGCCTGCAGCACGGCTCGCGCGTGGTCTCGGCGCGCGGGAGGCGCGGTCACGACCACGCGCTCGCGATGGCGGCGCGCGCCGCCGCGAGCAGCAACGCGCTCTACGACCCGACCGCCGCGTGGCTGCTCGCGCTCCGACTCCGCAGCAAGGGCATGGCCGCGGTCGACGGGCCGTTCGGCACCGTCGAGGTCGCGTCGGACGATCTCCAGCTGCTCGGCGTGGAGGACTTGGGGAAGCTCGTGGCCTCGGTGCCCGACCAGGGGCGCATGAACGAGCGCATCCGAGGATGGACGAGCACACCCTTTCCCCCGGATCCGAAGCTGGAGCCCGCGCTCGCGTACGTCTGCGCCGCGGCCGTGGGCGCCGACGCGGCCGATGCGCCACGGCTCCTCGGCGCGCACGCGCGCGACATCGTGACCGCGATCGCGAGCGTGCTGCCTGGGACCAACGGGGGCCTCGACGCGCTCGTCGGAGCTGCGACGAAAGCGTTCCTCGACTCCCCGCGGGCGGACGACCGGGTGCTCGTTCGGCTCGTCGAGGATCGGATCGCGCTGCTCGCGTCGCTCCCACGCGAACGTTGCGAGCTCGTGTTGCGGGCGGTCAACGCGCTCGTGCAGGTGGCCCCGATCACGCCGGTGCGCCGCGAGATCGTCACGGTGACGATGGCCGTGCTCGCGCTCGGCAAATCGGCCGCCTTTCGCGTGCGCGCGCTGCCGGGGTGATTCGCCTTCCGACCAGGGTGATTCGGGCGTGGCGGGTGGGAGGCTCGGAAGGCGAACCGCGCGGATCAGCGAAGCCAGACGAGGGTCACGCCGTCGCCGCCTTCTTCCTGCTCGGCAGGTGACCAGCGCGCTGCGTAGCGCGACTCCTCGAGGTGCTTTCGCACTGCGTCGCGCAGCGCGCCCGTGCCATGGCCGTGGATGATGAAGCCCGTGTCCTCGCTCGCGCGATAGAGCCGATCGAGGAACGCGTCGACCTCGGACACGGCGTCGTCGACGCGTCGGCCGCGCACGTCGCACGTGTTACCCGACGTGCGAATCACCTGCGCGGCCGGACGGGCACGCTCCCCCCGCGCTGCGGCCTTGTCCGCGCCGCCCTTGGGCGACCCGGTGCGCGCGGCTCCACCCCGCTCGTCGAGGAGGCGCACGTCGGCCGCGCCGACCGTCAGCTTCATCGGGCCGACGGCGACGCGAACGCGTCCATCGGCGCCCACCTCGATGACGTCGGCGTCGGCGCGGAGACGGGGCACGAAGACCCGCGCGCCTCGACGGATCTCGGCCAGCTCCACGCGACGTCCCTTCTCCTCCGTCGCGACGCCCGTCGTCGACAGCGCGCCGCCGGGAACGGCCTCGCTCGCCACCTTCGCGATCGACTCGGCGGCCGCCTCCACCTCTTCGCGTGTGATCTCCGGTTTGCGGAGTCGCGCGCGTGCGGCCTTCAGCTCGTCGCGCGCCTTGGCGAGCTCGCGGAGCAACGTCTCGCCCTCGACCGTCGCGTGGCGACGCTCCTTCTCACGCAGCTTCTCGAGCTGCGCGTCGGCGGCTTCGCGCGCCTCGCGTAGGGCGGTCTCCTCCTCGCGCGCGCGTTCGGTCGCGCGCTCGAGCTCGGCACGTGCCGAATGGAGCTTCGCGACGAGCTCGTCGAAGGCACGCGACTCGGGCGCCAGGTAGCTGCGCGCACGCTCGACGACGTGCTCGGGGATCCCGTAGCGCCTCGCCACCACGAGCGCGCTCGAGACGCCCGGCACGCCGTCGATCAGCTCGAACGTCGGCTCCATCCGCTCGACGTCGAAGCCCACGCTCGCGTTGCGCATCCGGGTGTCGCTCGCCGCGAGCACCTTGAGCGACTCGAAGTGGGTCGCGATCGCGAGCGCCATCTTCTGACGGCAGAGCTCGTCGGCCACGGCGCACGCGAGCGCCGCGCCCTGCTCGGGATCGGTGCCCGCCCCCGGCTCGTCGAAGAGCACGAGCGATCCCGGCGCGGCGTGGGTGAGCACGCGCGCGACCCGCGTCACGTGCGCGCTGAACGTCGAGAGGCTCGCGGCGAGCGACTGCTCGTCGCCGACATCGGTCCACACCTCGGGGAAGAAGCCGACGGACGAGCCGTCGGCCGCGGCGACCGGGAGCCCCGCACGAACCGAGAGCACGGCGAGCCCGAGCGTCTTGAGGGCGACGGTCTTTCCGCCCGCGTTCGGGCCGGAGACGATCATGGCGTGCCCCGCCGAGATCTTCAGGTCCGCCGGCACGACGCGCGTCCCGTCGAGCACGAGCAGCGGGTGGCGGCCCACGCGCAGGTCGATGGTCGGCTCGTCGTGCAGCGGAGGGAACACGCCGCGCAGATCGCGCGCGAGCACCGCCGCCGCGTGACGGACGTCGGCCTCGTCGAGCGCGGCGGCCGCCGCACGCACCTCGTGGAGCCGGTCGCGCACGGCGGCCGAGAGGATCCCCAGGATTCGCGCGATCTCGCGATCCGACGCGGCCTCGGCCACCTTCAGGCGGTTGCCGAGCGGCACGAGCACGCGGGGCTCGACGAAGACGGTCGAGCCGCTCGAGCTCGTCGCGTGCACGATGCCGTGCACCTTCTCGTGCGCGTCGGTGCGGATCGGCAACACGTAGCGGCCGTCACGCTGCGTGTAGAAGCGGTCCGAGACGACCGCCGCGTGCCGCTCGAGCAGCTCCTCGAGCCGGCCGACGATCCGCCGCCGCAAGCCGGCGATCTCCGAGCGGAGCTCGCGCAGCAGCGGGCTGGCACGATCGCTCAGCGTACCGTCGGGCTCGAACGCCGCGGCCAACGTATCGGCCAGCGCGTCCAACGTCGGATCGGTCGCGCACCTCGCCAGAAGCGCGGGAGCCACGGCCTTGCGCGCGACGAGGAATCGGCGGAGCACGCGCGCCCCTTCCAGGACGGCGAGCACGTCGCGGAGCGATGCGAGGTCGAGATCGCCCTCGCGCTCCAGCCGGTCGAGCGCCGCCGAGATGTCGCGCAGCCCATCGAGGGGCAGGGGCTCGCCACGCTCCAGCATCGCGAAGGCCTCGGCGGACTCGGCCAGCGCCCGGCGCGCATCGTCGGCGTTGTCCCGAGGGATCACGAGCTCGCCGCGCTCCACGCCGCGACGAGCCGATGGCCCGCTGCAGCGGTCGCGCATGGCATCGAGGAGCCGGGCCCAGTCGAGATCGGCGAGTGTCTTCGGATCGGATGTCATCGGGAAAGGCGCAGTCTTTAGCACCGAAGCTGGTACGCTTCGGAAGGATGCTCCGTCGGCCCGAGACCCCAGCCGCACGGCCACGACGTGTCGGGGCGATCCCAGCGGTGATCGCAATCGGGTGCGCCGTGCTGGTCGCGCTCGCGGGTGGCTGCGCGACCGAGGACGAGCACGCGATCCTCATCGAGGCAGAGTCCTCCGGCAGCCTCGAGACGATCGACGTCGTGGTGGTCGACCTCGAAGGCCGGAGACCCCCGACGCGTGCGGACGCGCGCGACGTGCGGCCTCCGCCCTCCACCGGCGACGGCGCGGCGCCGCCACCCATCCGCGTGGTGGTGCGTCTCGATCGGCCGAGCTTCGTGCTCGTCCACCTCATCGCCCACGGAGCCGCCGAGCGCTACATCGCGTCGCGCTGCTATCGCGTGGACGGCATCGTCCGCGATCGCGTGCTCTTGGCCGGCCCTCTGGCCGACGACGCGGATGGCGACTCGTTCCCGGCGTCCGCGGAGTCGTGGTGCCTCGACCCGCCCGCCGAGATGCCCGTGCCCTGCGACTACGCCTGCGGCCAGACGAGCGTCAGCGACTGCAACGACACGAACCCGACCATCAACCCCGCCGCCGACGATCTCTGCGAGAACCGCGTCGACGAGAACTGCGACGGCGGCGACTCCGCGTGCGCCGACGTCGACGGCGACTCCTTCACCGCGTGCAGGCCGGACGCACCCGCAGGCACGGTCTGCGACTGCGACGACTCGAACGCGAGCGTGTTCCCCGGCGCGCCCGACCCGTGCAGCAACGGCGTCGACGAAGACTGCCGCGACGGCGACGCGATGTGCGACGGCGACATGGACAACTATCCCGCCGACCGCCCGATGGGCGGGACGCCCGACTGCGACGACACCAACCCGGCCATCAACCCGGGCGCACCCGAGAACCCCGGGGGCGTGTGCGACGGCATCGACAACAACTGCAACGGGCTCGTCGACGAGATCGAGGACTGCACGCCGAGCGACCTCGATCGCGACGGCGCCATGGCCTGCGTCGGCGGGTGTCGGCCCGATTGCGACTGCAACGACTGCGACCCGGGCATCCGGCCTGGCGCGCCCGAGAGCTGCCGCAACGGCATCGATGCCAACGGCGACGGCACCGCTCCCACGTGCCCGAGCGGAGACTCCGATCGCGACGGCTACGCAAGCACGTCCGCGGGCGGCGCCGACTGCAACGACGCCGATCCCACGGTGCACCCTGGCGCACCCGACTTCTGCGGCGACGGCGTGGCCCAAGGATGTGTGGCCGATCATCCCTGCGGCACCGACTCCGACCGCGACGGCTTCTCCGCCGAGGACGACTGCGACGACCGCGACGCGGAGCGCAACCCCTACGCGACCACCGAGCGTGGCGGCGCCGCCCGCGAGCTGCCCGAGCGCTGCGACGGGGTGGACGACGACTGCGACGGCGTCGTCGACGAGGTGCTCGATCCGAGCGGCGCGCGCGGCTGCATCTTCGACGCGCGTCGCGAGGAGCCGACGTGCACCGGCGGCTTCTGCCCGATCGACTTCCTCACCGACTGGCCACAACACTGCGGCGGCTGCCGCATCGCGTGCAGCCTGGTGACCACCGACGCCTGCATCGCCGGCGACTGCGTGTGCAGCGCGACCGGCTCGGAGTGCGCCTCGGGCACGCAGTGTTGCCGCGACGGCTGCAAGGATCTCGACTCCGACGTCGCCAACTGCGGCGGCTGCGGGCGGACGCCGGCCGCCGACCTCGCGCCGCGCATCGACGGGTGCACGGGGGGCGAGTTCACGTGCGGAGGCGCCACACCCTGCGCTGCCGGACAGATCTGCTGCGGCGGGGCGTGCTTCCCGCAGTTCGACGTCCACCACTGCGGCGTGTGCGGCAACGATTGCGACCAGACCGGTCGCTCGACGGTCTGCCTCTCCGGACGCTGCAGCTGCGGCGCCGGAGGCACGGCGTGCGGCGGCTCGACCGTGAGCCACTGCTGCGGAGCCGATGGCGCAGCGGCGTGCACCGATCTGAGCCGCGACCCCGCCAACTGCGGGACGTGCGGTACGGCGGTCGACATCGGGGGCGATCCACGCAACTGCGGCGGATGCCTCATGGCGTGTAACCCGGACCGCGCGAACGAGTGCACCGGCGGAACCTGCACGTGCAGCGGCGAGGGGCGGGCGTGCGGAGGCGATGCGGCCGATCGGTGCTGCCCGGGCATCGGCTGCGTCGACCTGCGCAACGACGTCGCCAACTGCGGCGAGTGCGGCCGCCGGTGCGCGATCAACCAGCGCTGCGATGCGGGCCGTTGCGTGTGCGAGACGGGGTTCCAGGACTGCGACGGCGAGGCTGGCTGCGAGTCCGATCGCCGGATCGACACGGACCATTGCGGCAACTGCAGCACGCAGTGCCGGGCGCCGACGCCGTCGTGCGTGGGCGGCTCCTGCCGCGCCTGCGCGTCCGCGGCCGACTGCCCCGACGACGGGCGCACGTGCACCGGCTCGCCGATGTGCGTCGACAGCGCGTGCATCCACCCGCTCCTGCCCGGCAACTGCCTCATCGGGGGCACCTGCTACGCGGACGGCGCGATGAACGGCGCCAACGAGTGCCAGATCTGCGACGAC
>JADZFZ010000169.1 GCA_020854145.1 Deltaproteobacteria bacterium
AATGCGACGTGTGGCAGCTCCGCGACCGCGTGTTCGACACGCTCTCGGGCGGCGAGCAGAAACGTGTCGCGCTCGCGCGCGCTCTCGCGCAGGACACGCCGATCCTCCTGCTCGACGAGCCGGCGGCGTTTCTCGATCCGCGCCACCAGGTCGAGCTGCACGACCTGCTCGCCGACCTCGTGGCCGATCGTGGCATCGCGGCGCTCGCCGTCATGCACGACCTCAACCTCGCCGCGCAGTACTGCCACCGCGTCGCGTTGCTCGCCGAGGGTTCCGTCCGCGCGCTCGGGCCGATCGACGAGGTGATGACCTACGCGCGGATCCGGGAGACCTTCGGGTGCGACGTCTACGTCGGGCTGAACGAGCTGCGCAACACGCGATATTTCGTCCCGATGGGCAAGCCCCGCGTGCGACCGATCGGCGTGACGATCTCCGGCTCGGCGGCCGCGTCGGAAGGCGAGCTCCCCGAAGAGCCGCCGAAAACTTGACCGATCCGCGCAGTCCGCCGACGGTCGGCCGATGTCGCGTCGCACGCGTGTGCTCGGGGTGTGTGTCGCGTCGGTCGGCCTCGCCGCAGCCGTCGCGGTCTTCGTCCACCTCCGCGCGGAGAACGGAGCCGACGACGCGATCGCCCGCGCGGAGGCGCTCCTCGCGACACCCATCGAGCGTGCGCCCGAGGTCGACCGGTTGCCCGCCGCGAGCGCGGTCGCGGCGCTCGAGGAGGCCCGCGCGCTGCGCCCCGATCACGTGCGGACGGAAGGGCTCTATCACCTCGCGCGCAGCCTCGTCGACCTCCAGCGAGGCGACCTCATCCTCGCGGACGGCGAAGCGACCTCCGCGCGCCATCGCCTCGGCGAGACGCCGCTGCTCCAGATCGTGCGGGCCGCGATCGCATTCGCACGGACCGACGCCAGGACCGCGAGCGACCTGCTCGCCAAGGTGCTCCGCCGCGATCCGCGCAACGCACGCGCGCGCTCGCTCGCCGCGGACGTCGAGCTCGGTCGCCGCGCGCCTGTGCTCGCGCTCGAGCATCTCGACGTCCTCGTCCGCGAGCACCCGACGCTCGCCAGCGCGCACCATCGCCGCGGCTTGGCGCTGCTCGCGCTCGATCGACTGCCGGACGCCGAGCTCGCGCTCCGGCGCGCCGCGCGCCTCGATGGTCGGAGCGCCGCGCCGTGGATCGACCTCGGCCAGGCGCTCCGTCAGCGCGGTCGCACCGAAGACGCGCTGGCCGCGTTCGACATCGCGCTCCGTCGTGACGCGCAGGACCCCGAGGCGCTGCTCGGTCGCGGCCTCTGTCGTGCCGCGCTCGGTGACGAGAACGCCGCCGCCGACTTCCGCCGCGCCGCCGCGCTCGCGCCCAACGACGCCGAGCCGTTGCTCGCGCTCGGCGATCTCCAGGTCGGGCTGGGTGATCCCCACGCGGCCGTACGCACCTATCGCGACGCCATCGCGCGCGAGAGCGCCGACGCCGCGTCGTGGCTCAAGCTCGGCAACGCCCTCGTCCGCGCCGGCCGCGAAGCCGAAGCCGAGCCGGCCTACCGCGAGGCCATCCAGCGCGCACCCGATCTCGCGGCCTCGTGGAACGGCCTCGGCGCAGCGCTCGTCGCCCTCGAACGCGCCGACGAAGCCCGCCAGGTCCTGCAGCGCGCCGCGACGCTCGATCCCTCCGACCCCAACCCCCCCGCCCTCCTCGCGCTCCTCGGGGACAGGATCGACGCTCGCAACTCCGCGACATCCCGTCGTTTCTAGACGAGCAGTTCCAATCTCTCCGATCGTCGCGGAAGACAAGACGATCCACGATCGCCGTGGGCGCGCCCCGACGCGACGATCGACCGTCTCTCACCCCGACGCGAGGGCACGTCCGGCTGCGCGCGAGAAGTCGCCCGGCAACGGGACGTGTACGTCTATGGGCCGACCCGTCCGGGGATGCGGGAACACGATGCGGCTCGCGTGCAGCAGCTGGTGCGCGATCCCGGGAACCTCCGGTCCGCCGTAGAGCACGTCGCCGACCAGCGCGTGCCCGGCCGCTGCCAGGTGCGCGCGGATCTGGTGACGCGCTGCCGTCTCCGCGGCGAGCTCGACCAGCGTCATCGCGCGGTCCTCGATCCGCTCGAGCACCTTCCATCGTGTCGTCGCGGGTCTCGGCCGGTATCGCGCCACGTCGCGCTCGTGTGCGCACGCGAGCACCTTGCGCGCGTCGCGAGGGTGCGGCGCGAGCGGGACGTCGATCACGCCTTCGTCGCGCTCGATCAGGCCCGTGACCAAGGCGACGTAGCGCTTCTCGATGCGCCCCGCGCGGAGCGCCTCGCGCAGCGACTCGAACGCCTCTTTCGTACGCGCGACGAGCAAGACCCCCGACGTGCCGTTGTCGAGCCGATGCAAGATACCCGGCTCACGTCGCGCATACCCGACACCGACGATCTCGGGGAAGCGGGCCACGAGCGCGTTCGCGATGGTGCCTCGCTCGTCGTGCCGCAGCGGATGGCACGCCACCCCGGCCGGCTTGTCGACCACCACGACGTCGTCGTCCTCGAACAGGACCACGAGCGCGGCATCGTCCTCCGCGATCGGATCGAAGGCCTCCGGGGGAGGCGGCTCGCTCAGCGTCACGACGTCGCCCTCGGCGACCAGGGCGCCCTTCGCACGGCGCCTGCCGTTGACCTCGACCTTCGACTCCTCGAGCCAGGCGATGGCGCGGCGCCGCGAGAGCCCGGGGACCCTCCGCGCGAGCCACGCATCCAGGCGCACGCCCGCATCGGCCGCGGCCACGACGAACCTCGTCGGCGGCCGCTGCTCGGTCTCGCTCTCGTCCTCGTCGGTGGTGCTCGTTTCGGTCATGGAACCTCGGCGCGCGGATGCTCTTCGGTGGCTCGGACACGCGCAGAGCATGGCGGAAGCGCACCGGAATCGAACCGGCCGGAGCCCGCGCGAGGCGCTCTCCCATCGGTTTTGAAGACCGAGACGGCCACCAGACCGCAGGCGCTTCCGCGGCGCACTCTAGACCAACGCGCACGAAGGTCCATCGCCGTCGCTGGCGTTCATCGATCCGCCGTCGCGTCGCGCTCCAGATCGAGCGTCTCGAACGCTGCGAGCAGCCCGCCGCTGCGCGCATCGCGTCCCACCGACTCGAGCGCGAGAGACCGGTAGCCACGCCGGAGCGGGATCGAGCGCGGCCACAGCACGACGACCGGGGCGATCCGATCGCCGTAGCCGTCGAGCACCGGCCCGACGTGCCCATCGAGCCGCGGCAGCCATCTCCCGCTGACGGCCGTCGTGACGCCACGGAGGGCCACGTGATAGCGCCCGTCGCGCGGCACCCAGATGGGGATCCGCACCGTCGCTCCGAGCTCCGCCCGGTGCACGATCAGGCGATCGCGATCGGCCGGCACCACCGCCGCGCGCGACGTCCGTACGAGCGCGGGCCACGCGCACATCAGCGGGTAGGTCAGCCGCGGCGCGACCGGCGTCACGCGCTCGACGCGCTCGTCCGCGTGGACCCGCACGACCGGGAGCCTCGGGTACAGCGCCCGCATCAACGGCGCGAGCGAGGGGACTCGCGCGAGCACGAGCCCACGCGAGCGGTCGTTCGGCGTCACCGCCGCGGCGAGCGAGTCCCCGCTCGCGACGAGCACGATCGCCGACTCGACGCCCGCGCGCTCGAGCGCACGCCGGACGTCCGGCAACGAATCGCGGTAGATGGCCACTCCCGCGATGCGCCCTCGCCAATGGCCCGGGGCGATCACGGCCATCACGGCCAAGAGCACCGCGAGCCCGACCACGCCGCCGTCGCCGCGCCCGTCCCTCCGTCCCTCGTCGCCTTCACCCGCGCCGGGCGTCCGCGTCGCGGCGCGACCTCGTACACCGCCGTCGAGCGCGATGGCCGCGAGCGCCCACGCGATCGGCGCGATCGGGAACAGGTGCCGCGCGCCGAACACGGGCGCGTTGCCGTAGTAGAAGAGCCCGTAGGCCAGCGTGAACGCCATCACGAGGGCCGCACCGCCCAAGGTCGCGCGCGACGGGCGGACGATCGGCGCGAGGAACGCGAGCAGAAGGAGCGGCGCGCACAAGAACAGATCGTCGCCGAGGCGCCCGGCGCGGTCGCTCGTCACCCGCAGGGCATCGCTCGGCCCATAGCCGTCTTCGCCGAACGCAACCTCGCTCTCGGGGTGCTCCACGCGGCAGCCGACGTCCTTGCCGAAACCCAATCGATGGCAGCTCGGCGGCCAGTCCGACCGCGCGAAGTACTCGTGTTGCGTCGGCCGCGTCCAATCTCCGGTCGCCGCGTTCTGATGCAGAAACAGCAGCGCTGCGAATGGGGCTGCCCCGAGCACGAACAGCCCGAGGTGGTGCGGCTTGGCGAGTCGTTGCTTCGACACGATCCCCGAGAGCAGCACCAGCGCGATGGCGGACCCCAGCACGACCCCGTCCAGCAGACGCGCCGAGGTCGCCCATCCGGCGAGCGCTCCCGCGCCGACGGCCCGCGCCCAGCCCAACGGTCGCCGCGCGTCCGCGATCAGCACGAGGGCCGTGCACCCCGACAGCGCGACGAACGCGTGCGACAGCAGATCCGCCGTCTCGAAGGCGCGTGCCGCCGACACCAACGTGACGAGCACCGCCCCTCGCGCGGCGAGCTCGGTGCCGCCGAGCACGCGCACCATCGCGTGTTGCACGGGCACGAGCAGCGCCGCCACCACGGGCCCGACCGCGTATGGAGCTCCCGCGAGCACGAAGGGCGCGATCGCGAGCGGCCAGCCCGGCGGGAACACCCCGTACATGCGTCCATCCGGACCGGCGAGGAGGAAACGCGCCGCGACGCCGAGCGCGGGCTCGGGCACCTCGATGCCCAACGCGCCGCTCGCGAGCGCGCGCGCTTCCATCAGGTACACCGCGCCGTCGCGCGACATCGTCTTGCCGTCGAGCGCGAGCACCAGCAACGTCGCCGACACTCCCGCTGCCACGACGGCCGTGGCGGCGAGGAACGCCCAACGAGGCGGCCGCTCGAGGGCGAACGTGAGCGCGCGCCGCAGCGGCGCCGCGGCCGTCAGCAAGACCGCCGTCGTGCAGGCCGCGACCAGCCAGGTCCACGGACGTCCGTGCGTGATGGCGTGCCTCGCGTGGCCGAGCACCAGGACGGCGGCGCCGGCGAGCAACACGATGCCTGCCACGCGCGTCGCGATGTCGAGGCGTCCGTGGCTACGGGGCGTCACCGGCCCGCAGTGTCACTCAACCGGCGTCGCGACGCGCGATCGTTCGCGTTCGCCGCCGTCCGCCGCCCGGCCCGTGTCTGCTACGTTGCGACCGCCATGGCAGGCCCTTCGAACGACAAGCCCCTCACGTCGATGGACGACTTGCTC
Organism: Deltaproteobacteria bacterium; assembly: GCA_020854145.1. GTDB lineage: Bacteria > Myxococcota_A > Polyangia > Polyangiales > JADZFZ01 > JADZFZ01. The sequence continues at coordinate 5,358 of JADZFZ010000169.1, forward strand.
GCGCCGTTTCACGACGCCGAGAAACCGCGCGGTCGATGGCTCGTCGGCACCGAAGCCGAGAAGTTCGGCGTGCACGCGGACACTCTCGCGCCCATCGCGTTCGACGGGCCTCGCGGTGTGCGCGCCGTGCTCGGCGAGCTCGCGGCGCGTCACGGATGGACCGAGACCCCGGAGGTCGAAGGTGGCGAGATCATCTCGCTCCTGCGCGGCGACGCGTCCATCACGCTCGAGCCCGGCGGACAGCTCGAGCTCTCGGGCGCGCCGCTCGGATCGATGCACTCGACGTGCGCCGAGTTCCGCGGTCACATGGCGGAGCTGCGCGACATCTCGGAGGAGCTGCAGATCCTCTGGCTCGGGGTCGGCTTCCATCCGCTCGCGCGTCCCGACGAGCTGCCGTGGGTGCCGAAGCTCCGCTACGCGATCATGCGCGAGTACCTGCCGACGCGCGGCTCGATGGCCACCGACATGATGCGCCGCACGTGCACCGTGCAGGCGAACTTCGACTACTGCGGCGAGGACGACGCGGTGCGAAAGCTCCGGGTGTCGCTCGCGCTCTCGCCGATCGTGCAGGCGATGTTCGCGAACAGCCCGTTCGTGGAAGGGCGCGTCACGGGCGAGCGCAGCCATCGCGCGCGCGTGTGGCTCCACGTCGATCCGGATCGGTCCGGCATCCTTCCGTTCGCGTTCACCTCGGGCATGACCTATCGCCGCTACGTCGAGTGGGCGCTCGACGTGCCGATGTTCCTCGTGCGTCGAGGAGCCAAGGTCGTGCGCAACACCGACCAGACGTTCCGCCAGTTCATGAAGGACGGTCGCGACGGGCTCACCGCCACGCACGGCGACTGGGAGACGCACCTCAACACGTTGTTCCCGGAGGTCCGTCTGAAGAAGACGCTCGAGGTCCGAAGCGCCGATGCGCAGCAGACCGCGCTCCTCTGCGCGCTGCCGTCGCTGTGGAAGGGCCTGCTCTACGAGGCCGGTGCGTTCGCGCGCGCGGAGCTGCTCGCCTCGCGACTGTCGCCGGAGGCCCTCGAGGCCGCGCGGCCGGACATCGCCGAGCGCGGTCCGCGCGCGACGCTCGCCGGCCGGCCCGTCGCCGAATGGGCCGCCGAGGTGCTCGCCATCGCACGTGCGGGGCTCCGCACGCTCTCGATCCTCTCACGCGACGGCAACGACGAGACGGTCCATCTCACGCGTCTCGGCGAGCTCGTCGAGTGCGCGCAGTGCCCTGCGGATCTGCTGTTGGACGGGCTCGACCGCGACCACCCGGTCACCGCGGCGGACATCGTCGCCCGCACGCGCGCCGACGCCACCATGCACCACCCCTCGACCAGCGCCGGCTCTCTCCGCGCCCCCGCCTGAGGCGAGTCGGACCCGCAAGAGATACCCAACCGTTCGAGACCCTGCACTCGGGCCGGCGCGCGAAGACCGTGTTGAACAGGCGAGGGCGGAGGACGGACGACTTCGTGTGCGAGAAGCCCCGCGGCGCGCGGGCTCGTTTGACGAGGGTCTATCGATCGGTTGAACTGCTGCTTGCGCGTGATCGCGCCGTGGTGTGATCTCGGGCGCATGCGCTGTGTGCCGCACGAGTTTCGCTCGCTCCGCCGATCGATGTTGGTGCTCGGGCTCCTGGCGTCGATCCCGGCATGCCCGTCGTCCTGCGACGAGGAAGATGCCGGCCCCGACGCGCCGCTCGACGCCGGCATCCCGGACATGTCGCTCGACGCCGAACCCGACGGATCACCGGCCGACAGCAACGTGCCGAGCTGCACGTCAGTCGCCCGCGACGAGCCCTGCGCCGAGCCCACATGGCCGGGTCTGAGGCAGGGGACGATCCGCTACGAGCGTGGTGTCGGCTACACCGTCGAGCCGCTCGACGGACCGATGGTGCGCGTGGCGGATCCGACGCGCGAAGGGGACTGGCGCTTCGAGGATGCGAACGGCGAGGAGATCACGCTGACCGCGCTCCGTCGCGTGGAGGTGATCCCGCCGACGTTCTCGCTCGACGCGACGACGGGTGCGGGCGACTACGAGCTCTTCTCGCCCGGCGACGTCGCCGCGGCCGGCGGCGCGCTGCCTTCGTTGCGCAGCGGCGGCGGGGTCGAGGTTCCGTTCGACGTGGCCGCCGGGCCCGAGGGCGGCTGGGGCCCGCTGCCTGGCGGCGGGCCGTCCGTCCCGTTCGAGTCGCCCACGTCGGTCGGGGCGTCGAGCACGGTGGCCGTGACCGACGGCGTGTGGGGCGCGCCCGCGGGCCGGTTCCTTCTGTTGCGCAAGGCGCTGCCCGTCGCGGAGCTCGGCGTGCTGCGCGGCGGCGAGGTGGGCCTGTCGGGCGCAGCCGAGTCCGACGTCTCCGTGTTCCTCCGCGCGCCGGACGGCGCGTTGCGCGCGCTCTACCAGGATGACGCGACGGGCCCGGGGCCGTGGGCCACGAGCTTCGATCCGCTCGAGGCGCTCGCGCCCGGCACGAACTGGCTCGAGCTCTACGCGAGCCACGAGGTCGCGTCGCCGCCGCCGTTCGCGCCGATCTCCGAAGGGTTCGACCTCGAGCCATTGGGCACGCAACTGCCGGCCACGCGATTCTCCCTGGCAGCAGGCGCGCTGCTCGTCGGCGAGGGCGCGTGGGTGGTTTCCCGGCAGGATCCGACCGGGCTCTGGCCGACGAGCGGGATGATGCCGACCCGCGCGGCGGATCTCGGAGCTGCGGGCGGCAGCGCGCTGCTGCACGACACCAATACCTACGGCGCCGTCACCCTGGGTGACGCCACATGGACGAGCTACGAGGTCGGCGTCCGGATCGGCCGCGGCGGTGACGACGTGATCGCGGCCCAATGGGTCCGGGTGTCCGCCACGGATCCTGCCGTGCCGGGCATGCCGCGCAGCGGGTACCTCATCTTCGTCGGCAAGCCGTGGGAGCTCTGGCCGCACACCGCCAGCGTGGGTATCGCGCGGGTCGACGACGGGGTCGCGACGGTGCTCGTGTCGAACGAGACCGACGCCGCGCTCGAAGCGTGGCAAGCGTCAGACGGCGTGTCTCCGACCTACGACCCGACGCACTCGTGGCGCCTGGGTGTGACGGTGGACGGCGCGCGCATCCGCCTGTCGATCGGCCGGCGAGGGGCCGTCGCGCGCGACACGGACGCCGTGACGGTCGAGACCACCGACACGCGATACCCGACCGGCGGCGTGGCGTGGGTGCTCGACGCGACCGGCTGGATCGACGACGTCGAGGTCGCCCCGCTCGCGGGCCGCGGCGCGCTCCGCGTGGACGCGCCCGACGTGGAGCCGATCCAGAGCATCGCCGCGATGGAGACGGGGCCGCGCTACGTCGTGCGTGCCGGGCAGATCGTGGACCTGATGGGCGACGGCAGACGCGCGAGCAACGCCAACGACGCGATGCGCGCGAACGCGGACGGCGTGCTCTCCGACGACCAGGCGTCCGGCGGCGACGACGAGCGGCTCGTCGACTACGTGCCGAGTCTCGGGCTCGTCGTGGGCCCGGCGGAGGATGTCTGCGAGTGCACGCACGGCCTCGGCTCTCGCGACTGCACGCCGGGCACCTCGCGCTCTTGCTTCGGGGGCACCGACGCGCAGCGCGGCGAGGGCACGTGCGCGCCGGGCACCCAGATCTGCGACGAGCGCGGCGCGTTCGGCGCGTGTCTCGGCGGGCTGGATCCTGCGGACGAGGTCTGCAACGGGGCCGACGACGACTGCGACGGAACGATCGACGACGGCCTCTCCGGCTGCACGCCCGCGGTCCGTTGCCCCGCCGCCGACAGCGCGCCCGCGCTCGCCGAGTACCCGCTCCGCGGCAGCGCCATCCACGCGGGCCCCGCCACGTGGCGCTGGGAGATCGAGTGCCCGCCCACGGTCGCGGCCGCGTTGTGCCCGACGATCGAGGAGCCGACGAGCGCGGATACGTCGGTGTACCTTACGGCGTCGGGCGTCTATCGCGTGCGCGTCGAGGTCACGCCGTCGGGCGGCGACACGCAGTCGTGCGTGTGGCCGGTCACGGTCGGTGGCGAAGGGCTGCGCGTCGAGCTCTCGTGGGATCAGTCCACCGACGTGGACGTCGACCTTCACCTGCACCGATGGACCACGAGCGCGTCCGGTCGCGAGACGTCGTGGGGCGGCGACGACGACTGCCACTGGATGAACTGCAAGGAGAGCGGGACCCTCGACTGGAGCGACGCGCCGCATCTCGGCGACCATGCCGACACGGACGACGTCTCGGCCTGCAGCGGCGCGCCGCGCGGGGAGGGCGCCGCGTGGGCGTCGCGTGGGAGCTGTCGCAACCCGCGGCTCGACATCGACCTCATCACCTGCGATCCGACCGTCACGAGCCCGACCAGCGCGAGCTTCTGCGCGCCGGAGAACATCAACGTCGACGTCCCGGTCGTCGGCGCGCCCTATCGCGTCATGGCTCGTTACTACTCGTCGAGCGGACCCATCGTCGCACCCTCGGTCGCGATCCACTGCGGCGGCTCGCTCGCGGCCGCGTTCGGCACCGCCGGCGAGGTCCCGCTCGACAGCGGCGAGCGGCGCGCATGGTACGTGGCCGACGTCGTGTTCGACGCGAGCGGCGGCTGCCGCGTCTACCCGCTCGGCGGCGTCGTGGCGTCGATGGACGACAGCGTCCCGTTCGGGCCGGATTGGTCGTGCGCCTACGATCCGGCCACCAGCCGGTGCCAGGCTGCGACGATGCCGTGAGTCCGGCGAGGGCGCTGCAGCCCACGCCGGTCGATCGAGCCGACACGAGTCAAGGACAGCGCTGGGACGAAGGGCAGGGCGGGCTCGGACCACTGCTGGGCGAGGCGTGCACGTCGCCGATCGCAGGACCACCGACGCCCGCAGCGCCGAACGCGTCGAGGCGGAGGAAGATCTCGTACCTTCAGCCCTTGAGCAGGTACACGAGCAGCAGCGTGGTGCCGACGCCCGCGAGGAACATCCCGAGGGCGAGCAGCACCTGACGCCGCACGATCGTCGAGCCCGTCGCGGGCGGACGCTTCGACGCCGGTCGATTGACGTCCTCGATCACCATCGAGTTCAGGTTCACGAGCTGCGACGCCGACACGGGGGCGTGCTGCATGGGCGGAGGCTTGCTCGACGCGTGCTCGGGCGGCGCCTCGCTCTTTCGAGGTCGTC
>JADZFZ010000170.1 GCA_020854145.1 Deltaproteobacteria bacterium
CGCTGTCGATCGGGCGGGATCGGAGGGTCGATGCGGAGGTCGAGAGCTTCACGGTGTCCGCGCGGGAATCGGCGACGCTCAAGACGTCCTCCGCATTCGTGCAGGTGAAGGCACGCGAGGTCGAGCTGTACGGCGAGAAGGTGCTCGCCCGCGCCCGAAACCTCGTGAAGCTGGCTGCCGCGATGATCCGGCTCAACTGAAAGACTGTCGATACGCGATCGAGGGTAGGAAGTGCGATGGGACTGACCGCCGCGAAGAAGGACGTCTGCTCTGAGGCTTCGGGGCACAAGATCGTGCCTCTCGGCCCCAACACCTGCAAGACGCCGGGCTCGCCGCCCGCGCCGTTGCCATACCCGTTGACGGGCGACACGAGCAAGCTGGACCCAGGCTGCAAGAAGGTAGTCGTCGGGAGCTCGAAGAAGACCCTCACGACGAAGGGGAAGGTCAAACGCGTGATGGGCAACGCGCCAGGGAGCCTGAAGGACATCTCGTCCAACCAAGTGATGGGCCACGTCGACATGAAGTCGGGAGTGCCGGGTGTGTTCTTCGAGGGTGCCGAGGTGTGCGTGACCGGCTCGCGTTGCGGGCTGAACTCCTGAGATCGTCGGCGTGGGAACGACACACACGCAGGGTAAGGCGGTCAAAGGAGCCGGCGGCGACGGCTGGGACGACGAGTGCCGCAAGGCCCTTCAGGCCTGCGGCATCGACCCGACGGCGTACGGGTCCTACAACGACAGGAAGAACGCTCAGGGCAAGCTGAGGAAGGCTTATCGTGAGCGAAGGGACCGAGAGGCCGCGGCGGCGCGCGGGAACAAGAAGGCCATCGCGGAGTGCAAGGCGAAAGGGTGGACCCCCCGCGCCCACGAGCCGAGCTGCCCGCAGAGCGCGGCCAAGAAGGGGAAGAAGCCGCTCTGCATGTGTCACGAGTCGAAAGCAGCGCTCGACGACATGCAGCCCGAGCTCTGGCTGAGAGCCAACAGCCAGTCGGCCCACGTGCTCGGCAACGCCTTCATGCAAGGACGTCGAGGAGACCCGTGCAGCAACGTGCCTCCGGGACGGGACCGCGAGGGTCGGCCTCACGGCGGGACGTATGGATACGACGACACGCAGGCATTGTGCACCGACATGCTCGGCGACAGCCGCAAGGTGGGCACGGAGCATTACTCGGGCACGCGGGTCGAGGACGCGCTCGGAGAGTCGTTCCGAACGCGTGCCGAGATCCGCCGGCGAAACGGCGAGCCCGAGGCAACCGCCAACGCGCTGGACACGAACGACTTGAAGATGGTGGTGAGCGACACGCAGGAGGTGACGGGCCGGGGCCCCCCGAGCAACCACCTGAAGGACGACGACGAGGCCCTCGAGACGAAGAAGCTGCACAGGGAAGCCCGCGCGGCACGGGCCGAGGAGCTCAGCCAACCGACGGCGGCGTCCGGACAGGGTCAGCAGAGCAGTGCGAGCGGCGCTTCTGCGAAGAAGAACAAGAAGCCGAAGAAGCCCGGTCCGAGCGCGGACGACGTGGCCAAGATGCAGAAGTGCATCGAGGACCGTTGGGAGCAGTCGCTCGACACGATGCGTGCGCAGTCGGTGGCCGAGTACGGTCCACCCAACGCTTCGGGGGCGCTGGACGCGCACAACGCGGGACCGCCGCCGGTGAAGCCGCCGAAGACGTGGGACCAGCTCTCGCCGGCGGAGCAACGTGCCGCGGTCGTCAAGCGGATGGAGCAGCTGGAGAAGCGCGGCGCACACGACGCGATGGTGTCGAAGGAGAGCCGGGAGAAGGACATCGCGGAGAAGCGGAAGAAGGGTGAGCCCGTGACGGCGGCCGACAAGGCGGAGGCGAAGCGCGCCCCGACCGAGGACGAGTGCCGGGAGTACCAGGCGCTCTGGCTGCACCAGAACGGCGGCAATCGCACGCCTCCGGCATTTCCACCCATGCAGGGTAAACCTCCGGCCACCATGCCCGATCCCCCGCCGGCGCTGTCCGGAGGCGTGAAGTCTCCGGGCAAGAAGAAGTGACCATGACCAGGCATCGAGAGCGATTGCAGACCGCCTATTTCGCCGTGAGCGGCCCCCGAGCGAACGAATGTACGTTCCTCGGGCAGCGATTCCCGCAGGACGAGGACTTCTCTCCGGGGCGAGGCGAGAGCTGGGTGCTCTCGTCCGAGCCGGGCGACGACGGCGAGGCCGTCATCCGATTGGTCCAGGGCAGCTCGCGCCGATTGAACGGGATCTGGCGAGCCCCGTCGGGCCGGATCTACCTGGTCGACCATACCGGCCGTGCGAGGCGGGCGGACGCGCCGGGCGCGGGCTCGACGTTCTCGTGGACCGAGGACGATCTGGGCACTTCGTTGCTCGGAGTGTGGGGGCTCGACGATTCCTTCGTGCTGGCTTGGGGCATGCGCCGGCTGCACGAGTGGACGATGCACCGGTTCGACGGAGCGAGGTGGGCTCCGATGCCGAGCCCGGACATGTTCGTCCATGCGGTCCACGGAAGCCGGTTGGACGACGTGTGGGCCGTGGGCTGGGACGGGAAGGTCGCCCGCTGGGACGGGTCGGAGTGGCGACCGTTTCCGACACCCGTGCACGAGGCGCTGTCCTCGGTGTTCTCCGCGGGTCCGGACGAGGTCTATGCCGTCGGGGTCGAGGGCTCGCTGCTGGAGGGATCGGACCACGGCTGGATTCGGGTGGGCGAAGGCCCGCGGCCGTTCGGGTTGACCGCAGTGGCCAAGTGGCGAGGCGAGCTCTGGTTGGGTGCCGACGCAGGAGGTCTGTGCAGGCGTGTCGGCACGACGTCGCGAATCGAGGTCGTCAAGCCGAACGTCCCCGCGCGAGGCTTCGATGCGCGCTCGGACCTGGTGATCGTGACGCGCGACGAGATCGTCGGGACGGCGGACGGCGAGACGTTCGTCGGGTTCGGGCTCGAGTCGCTCGCCGAGCTGCGCGCCGGCCACGCATTGATGGAGTGGTGAGGATGGAGGAGCTCGCGAGCATGCCCGGGGAGGCGGAGCCGAGCGTCGCCCGAATCGTGTTGGGCGCGACCCTCTACCTGGAAGATTGTCTCTCGTGGTCGTGCGGCGGCGTCGTGAACGCTCTCGACGCGTTCTGCAGGCTCGCACCCGTCGATCGCGTGGCGTGGTGGACGACCTCGCAGATCGACGAGTGGCACGCGGTGACCGCCGACGGCATCGGCAGCCTCCGCGAGTCGTTGGGTGCACGGGGCCTTCTCCACGGACGGCCGCGCCATCTGTTCCGATTCGAGCTGGTCGACGACGCGGGTGCGCCTTCGGTCGGATTCTCCTATCGAGAGATCGACTCCCGACGCTCGTCGCGGGCGGGTGTGCTGGAGCTGACGGTTCCGCTCGACTGGAGCCCCGAGGCATTACACGAGCTCGTCTCCGTCGTGGGCGCCGCCGGTCCGTGGACGGTGGGATTGGCCGGTCACGCGGTTCGTTGGAGCTTCCTGCACCGGCGGGCGGCGTTCGATCAGGCCTACCGCTGGTGTCGGAGGTTCAGAGGCCTGCATGTGGACGACGCCGAGGACGTTGCCTGGCACGTCGAGCGCGGGTTACCCGGAGCCAGCTGGCTCACGCTCATCTCGCGGCGTGCGGCCCAATCGTGGGGGCTCGATCTCGACCGGCTGGCCGCGCATCCGTTTCGGAACGACGTGACGCTCGAGACGCTGCCGAGCGGAGTCGTGGTCCGCGCGGGTGGCCGGCCTTCCGCAGGGGACACGAACGCGCTCGAGTATCCGTGGGCACAAGCCGAGGTCACCCGTTGGCTCGCGCCTTGGATTCTCCGGGACTTGCCCGAGCACTGGGGCCTGTTCGGGTCACGGCGGGAGACCACCGCATGGCGCTTGCGGCTCGCGGAGCCGAAAGGGTGGAAGTGAGCGATCGTCGAGCCGCCGGGCGACACACGCGCGCGTCTCGGGATGACGTCGATGTCGGCGAGCCACGGGACGGCGTCGACGGCGAGGTCTCCGTGCAACGGCCTGGCGTTCACGAAGGACGTGTGACTCGGCTCGCGGCCTGCGCGCTCGGGCCGCACGGCCCCTCGATCGGCTCCACGGGTCAGTCGAAGCCGACTTGCCGAGCGCTGCGTCGGAACGTCCTCTCGGTCTCGGGCTCGAAGCGAAACGACCGCAGAAAGTCCTCCACCGTGTACGAGGGGAGGTTGCGACGGATCCGAGCGACGTAGGCGCGAGCCTCGTCGCGTCGATTCGTGAGCACGAGGCATCCGACCGCGATGGCGAGGATGTGCGCGTGCGCGTTCGGTCTCGCCGTCGCCTTGACGGCCCACTCGGCGGCTTCGTCGAGCTGACCGAGACGGACCTGCGCGATGGCGCGTGTCGCGAGCATGGCGAACTGCAGCGGGTCGAACGGGCTCAGCTCGCGCGAGTGATCCGTCGCGTCGATGGCCGATCGCGGGTCACCGGCCTGCGCATGGACGAATCCGAGCGTGTAGTGCCCGAGCGCGAAGTTCGGGCTCAGCTCGACGCTGCGGCGCAGCTCCGCGAGGGACTCGTCGCCGCGACCGCCGCGAAGCCACAACGCGCGGCCCATCGCCCAGTGTGCGGCGGGGTCTCGGTCGTCGGTGCCCACGCTCCGCACGGCGGTGTCGAACGCCTGCTCGATCTGGTGCTCGCGGTCCGGCGTGAGGTCGAGGAACGCGTTCTGGAAGTGCGTGAAGGACAAGCCTGCATAGGCACGCGCGAAGGTCGGATCGATCTCGAGCGAAGCGCGGAAGAAACGCTCTGCGTCGCGATTGTCGGGGCCGTTGAACTTGTACATGTGCCAGAGGCCGCGGTGATAGGCCTCCCACGCATCGAGGGAGCTCGGCGCTTTGAGCACCGCGCGATGGCATTCGGCCGTCTCGATCTCTTCGGCGATCGTCGCGACGATCCGGTCGATGGTCGGGTCGAGCACCGAGCACGCGTCGTCGACGACGCAGTGGAGCTCGTCGGTCCACACGATCCGCGCGTCGTGCGTCTCGACGAGCTCGAGGGAGACCGACAGTCGATCGCCCACGCGACGCAGCGATCCGCTGACGACGTACTCCACGTTCAGGATACGGCCCGCCTCCGGGTGCCCGATGTTGCGCTCGCTGAGCGCGTAGACCGTGCCGCGCGCGATCACGAACAGGGCCCGGAGCTTGGCCAAGCGCGTGATGACGTCTTCGGTGAGCCCGTCGCCGATCCGGGTCCGCTCCGGTTGTCCCGGGGTGCGGTCGACGAACGGCATGACGGCGACCGAGGCGCGACGTCGCGTGGGCAGCCTCTCCTCGGGAGCCCGAAGGTGCCGTGGGCCGTCCGAGCTCACCGCGATCGGCGCGGCGGCTTCGGTCTCGACTCGCAGAGACGGCGCCGCGGCCGCTCGACCGTGCTCGGGGCGGGCCGCGCGCGCGGCGAGCCACCTCTCGCGCAGGGGAAGCCAGTCGACGCCCTCGTGCTCGAACGCGCGGATCGTCGCCGCGAGATGCTCGTTCGCGTCGCGTAGCCGACCCCGCTGCACGAGCGCCTCCAGCAAGACCTCGTGCGCGTGCGCGTCGAAGGGCGCGAGCCGAAGCCACGCTTCCAGACGCCGGAACGTCTCGTCCGATCCCGACGGCGAGCGCCTGGCCAGCGCCTCGAGGAGCGCGATGTGGAGCCCACGATATCGGTGGCGCTGCGCCGCGAGCCAACCGTCGAGCTCCGGGCTTCCATCGACGTGCAGGCCGTCGAGCAGGTCGCCTCGGAAGGAGTCGCAGGCTTCGACGAGCTCGCCATGCGCGGCTTCGCCGATCCGCGACGCGATGGCGTCGACCGCGTGCGCATCGACGTGGCAGCCCGTCGTGTCGAGCGCGACGAGGTCGTTGCCCGTGGTGACCACGCGATGCTGGTGCTCGGGCCCGAGGACGCCGCGGATCTTGCTGAGGCACCAGCGAAGCTCGCTGCGCGGATCGTTGGGCACCTCCCACAGCAGGTCGCACAGGCGGGAGCGCCCGACCGGGCCCCGCGTCAACGCGAGGAACGCCAAGAGCGCACGTACCTTGCGCGAGCGCGGTAGCGGGACCGCCACCCCGTCGCGGCTCACGGTGAGCGGGCCGAGCAGCCGGAGCGAGAGCGCAGGCTGCTTCATCCGAATGGCGCCCAGCACGTTTCCACGCTCGTTCCCACGCTCGCTCCAACGCGAGCGCTCCATGGTGGCCCAGTCGGTGGACGATTCCCACCGCGAACTCCGCAGGAGATGCCCATGAGCGTTCAGACTCACAACACCAGAGCCCAATCCGTGTGGAACTCGCCCGGCGGTCGCTACGACGAGATCAGCCGCTCCATCGCCGACGCCATCGAGCACGCGGTCGAACGGCTCGGGCCGCGGTCGGGACAACGCGTGCTCGACCTCGCGACGGGCACGGGCTGGGGCTCGCGCATCATCGCGCAGCGCTTCCCCGGCGTGTCCGTGACCGGCGCGGACATCGCCGAGCAGATGCTCGGGCACGCCCGGGCCGTCGCCGAGACCATGAAGCTCGACATCGACTACCGGCACGCCGACGCGGAGCAGCTCCCCTTCGAGGACGGCTCGTTCGACGCCGTGATCTCGACGTTCGGCGTCATGTTCGCGAGCAGGCCGGAGGCCGCCGCGGCCGAGCTGGCGCGTGTCGTGAAGAAGGGCGGCCGCCTGGTGCTCGCCACGTGGAAGAGCGACGACAACGTGTTTCGCATGTTCGGCGTGATGAAGCAGTTCATGGCGGCGCCGCCGCAGCCGCCTCCGCCCTCGCCGTTCGAGTGGGGCAAGCCGGAGCGTATTCGGGAGCTTCTGGCCGCCGACTTCGATCTCGAGATCGAGACCGGCACCAACCGCTTCCGCTACGGCAGCGGCGAGCAGGCCTGGAATCTGTGGGTCAACCACTACGGACCGACCAAGTCGCTCGCTGCGAGCCTCGACGATGCGCGCCGGCACGAATTCCGAGACGCGATGATCGCCTGGCACGAGACGTTTCCGAGCCCCCTCGGCTACGAGCAGCCGCGCGAGTACCTGATCACGCGCGGCACCCGGAGGTAGCCCTCGGTCCCCCGATCCGCCGGAGCCGCGAGCGCGGAAGCCGTCAGTCGATCGCGCGTCCGAAGCCGCGCGTGACCGTCGCGTCCATCGGCGCGTAGGGCGGCACGACCTCGACCGGCGCGCTGAGCGCGGTGCGGCCGCCGTAGAAGATCCACGCGCGCTCGCGGACCATCCGCCCTTCGCCGATCGGACCGGGTGCGCCGACCGCGAGGTCGGCGTAGCCGTCGCCGTCGAAGTCGCCGCCGCCGACGTCGTAGCCGAAGTGGATGGCCACGTCGGTGCCCGGGTCGAACGAGGTGCGCTCGCAGAGCAGCACGTCGGGGTCGCCCGTGCGAACGATGCGATACACGCCGCCGGCGCTGTCCCCGGCGTAGAGCGTCGGAGCCGTCACGTACACGTCGGGCACACCGTCGCCTTCCACGTCGCCGACGGTGCTCGCCGCCCAGCCGAGCATCGCGCCGCGGACCAGCATCGCGTCGGCTCCGCGTGCGCTCGCGACGAGTCTCGCGTCGAACGCGCCGTACGCGAGCTCGACGAACCCGTTGCCGAGCTCGCGCCGGTCCGCGCCGATGAGCACGTCGGACAAGCCGTCGTCGTCGAAGTCCGCGCCCGCGAGCGCCGTCCCGAAGAGATCGCCCTCGGCGGGCGCCGTCCCGACGATCGGCATGGGCGAAGCGAGCGTCGCCCCGGTCGTACCGCGCCAGACGAACACGGCGCCCGAGAAAGGGAGCCCGTCGGTCGCCGTGCGGTTGGCGCCCGCGGCGAAGTCGACGATCCCGTCGCCGTCGATGTCGCCGACGCCCGCCACCGAGACCCCGACGCCGCCTGCGATGGGGCCCGTCACGAGCGCCACCGGGGGATCCGCGGCCATGCCCACCGACCTGCCGCGCGCGAGGTGCACCACGCCGGTGGGCGCGCGCTCGCCCGACGCGCCGATGATCACGTCGCGGTCGCCGTCGGCGTCCACGTCGCCGGCGACCGCAACCGCCTCGCCGTAGTAGCCGAACGCCGACGCGATGCCGCTCGGCAACGGCAGCATGTCCGCGGGCGCGAAGTGCAGGCCGGTCGGGCCGCCTCGCAGCACGTAGACCGCGCCGGTGTCGTCGCCTGCCGCGCTGGTCTCGGTGTGCGCTCCGACGACCAGATCGCCGAAGCCGTCGCCGTCGATGTCGCCGGTGGCGACGGCGCCGCCGAAGCGCGCGTACGACGGCGTTGCCGGGTGCTCGACGGCGATCGGGTCCGGCCCGAGCGGGTCGCCGCCGCCGTACACGAAGACGACGCCCATCGAGCCCGCCGCGGTCGGACACTCGGGACAGCCCACGACGAGCTCCGAGTCGCCATCGCCGTCGAAGTCGTCCGGTAGCCGCCCGAGGTCGAGATAACGCGTCTCCCCGTACGCAGAGCAACCGATCGCGTTGCACGCGCGGACACGCCAGTAGTACCGGGCACCGACGGGTGCGGTCAGGTCGACGTCGAGCGGGTCGCGCGTCCGGTGCTCGAGGTCGGGCGTCGCGAAGCTCGGCGTGTCCCCGCCGTGGTCACACGTCCGGAAGTCGAAGGGATCACACGCGCGATCGAGCTGCACCTCGTAGCGGCACGCACGCTCCGCCGCGCGCCACCGAAGGCGCGGCCGGAGCGAGCTCGGCGCGCGTGCGCTGCCCATCGTCGCGCCGTTCGCCGGCGACAGGAGCGCGGGCACCTCGGGCACGAGCGTCGAGCCCGGGTCGCACGTCGTGCCCGAATCGAGCACCCCTGCGTCGTCCGGCGGGCCGGAGTCGAGCGGCGGCCCCGCGTCGAGGTCCGGACCGAGATCCGGCGGCGGCTCTGCATCCATCGGTGGCCCCGTATCGCCGGGATCGCCCGCGTCGCCCGCGTCGCCCGCGTCGCCCGCGTCGTCCGCGTCGCCCGCGTCCTCGGGCGGCCGGCCGTCGTCGCGATCTTCCGCCGCGTCCGGCAGATCGGGCCCAGCATCTGGCGACACGAGATCCGCGGATTCGCACGCGGCGAGAACCAGGGTCGCTGCGACCCAGCGAGACGCACGCGCCCGGAGCATGAGCGCTCCTTATAGCAGCCCCGCCGGAGCACGTGCTGCCGGCGGTGCCGCTGCGGCAGTGGGTGCGGACGGTTCCTTCGCGCAGGCGACGCCCAGACGAGGCATCTCTCGGTGACCGGCTCGAGCGTTGGTTCCGAGTGATCCTCTTGCAGCACTCCGGCGACGAGCTGCGTCGTCGTCGGCCGCGCATCCTCGGCCACGTGGTACCACGTCGGGTTGCCGGCCCTGTCGGCGTCGGAAGGAGACTCGGATGCCGCGCGTGATCGGGATTGCGGGGAGCTTGCGAAAGGGGTCGTTCAACAGGGCGCTCTTGCGCGCGGCGAAGGAGCTCGCGCCCGAAGGGCTCGAGATCGACATCGCCGAGATTCGCGACTTCCCGCTCTACGACGCCGACGTCGAGGCGGCGGGGATGCCCGAGGTGGTGGTCGCGCTGAAGGAGCGCATCGCGTCGGCCGACGGGCTCTTGATCGCGACGCCCGAGTACAACGGGTCGATCCCGGGCGTCGTGAAGAACGCGATCGACTGGATGTCGCGTCCGGCGAAGGACATCGCGCGCGTGTTCGGTGATCGCGCCGTCGGGCTGATCGGCGCTTCCGGCGGACCCGGCGGAACGCGCCTCGGCCAAGCCGCGTGGCTGCCGGTGCTCCGCGTGCTCGGGGCACGACCGTTCTTCGGCAAGTCGGTCTACGTCGCGAGCGCGGCGCAGTCGTTCGACGCGGAAGGCAAGCTCACCGACGAGAAGCTCCGCGGCGTCGTATCGGGTTACGTGGCCGCCTTCGCCGCGTTCCTCTGATGTCTCCGATCGCTCGAGACCGATGACGTGACCGAGCTCGTGCGTGAGCACGCCCTGCAGATCGGTGGCGACGCCACCGGACGGCGCGGCGTCGAAGCTCGGCGTGTGGGTGACCGCGTTGACGTCCAGGTTCGGGGTCGTCGGCACCGCGGGCGCGGGCTCACTCGGAGCTCACGCCATGCGCAAGACGCTCGGGCGTGTTGCGACTCAGCGCGTGTCGCGGGTTGCGCCGTCGACGGCCGGCGGGACGCACTCGCCCTCGGCGCACGTCTCTCCGGCCTGGCAGATGAGGCCGCAGACGCCGCAGTTCTGCGTGTCGACGTCGATGTCGATGCACCCGCTGCCGCAGTCGAACAGACCCGTGGGACACCCTCCACAATCAGCGCAATCACGGTCGACGAAGCACGACTCGCACGACGAGCACGCGAGGACGACCAGAGCAGCCAAGCAGCGGGCGAAGCGCATCGGACGACAGCCTAACATCGCGGTCGCGGCCGCTCGTGGGTGCGCAAGCCGGGGCCCGAGCTCGACGACGTCGAACGCCCGGAGCCGTTGACATCGACGCGCGGCCCGCAGCTCGCCCCCTTCGGCGTCGTGGACCTCGACGCGGCTTCTCGGCCAATCCGATCGCCGTGCGTGATGTCGCGACCGCGACGCTGATCGCGGCGGGCGCGAGCCACGCGCTCGCCGCCGAAGTCATCGCGAGCGCTGATGTATCGTTGGGCGCGTGCGGGGCCTCGAAGCCGACTCGAAGCGCGGTCGCCGCCGCGCCGGCGTGCCGTCCGCGGTCCTGTTGGTCCTGCTCGGCGTGCCTGCGTGCGGCGACGACGATGCAGGCGAACCGGGAGACGGTGGATCGGTCGTGCTCGCCGACGGGATCCGCGTCGACATCGCCGCACGCACGGGGGCGATCGCGCTCTTCGACGGAGCGCGTCCGCTCCTCGCCATGCCACCCGAGACGCCGCCGGCCGTCCATCGCTTCCGCGAGCTCGAGTCGGGCACGCTGGCCATCTGGGAGTTCGAGCGGCGCGACGAGGAGGTCGTGTCGTTCGATCGCTTCGTCGGCTTCGTGGAGGAGGACGGAGGCGTCCGGATCGACTACGCGCGATCCGACGACCCCGTCTCCGGCGCTGCACGACCCGGCACCGCAACTCTCCGTGTGGCGCCCGGTCCCCGTGCCGGTACGACGCTCGTGCGCCTCGAGACGCGCGAAGCGGCGGCGAGCTCCGTGGCCTTCCCGGTACGCTGCGATCCCGAGGGCTCGTTCCACGGCTTCGGCGAGCAGTACAACGCCACGGAGCAGACCGGCGAGGCGTTCGATCTCGTCGTGAGCGAGCAAGGCATCGGCCGGTCCGGCGGCTTCCGCGACGTCGCCGGCGACGAGCACACCACGTATTTCCCGCTGCCGTATTACCTCGACGCGCGCGGCTTCGGCGTTCTCGTGCGCACCGATCACCGGACGCACGTCGACGTGTGCGCCACCGACGCCCGCGTGGCGTGGCTCGAGCCCGTCGCCGACACGCCGGTCGAGCTGCTCGTGCTGCACGGGCCGACGCCGCTCGCGGTGATCACCGCGCTCGGCGAGGAGCTCGGCCGTCCGGCGCCCCCGCCGGACTGGGCGTTCGGCACCTGGATCTCGAAGCAAGGAGGACGCGACGCGGTGCTCGCCGAGGTCGAGGCGCTGGAGGACGCGCAGATCCCGTTCGCGGCGATCTGGTCGCAGGACTGGACGGGCGTACGGATGAACCTGGGCGGCGGCTTCGGCGTGCAATACCGCTGGAACCCGGACCTCGATCACTACCCCGATCTCGCCGCCATGATCGACCAGCTCCATGCGCGCGGCTACCGCTTCCTCGCGTACGCGAACCCGTTCGTCGATCCCGCGCTTGCCGATCACTTCGAGGCGATGCGCGACGCGGACCTGTTGATCCGCGATCTCGACGGCTCGAGCCCTTACGTGTTCGCGGCACCCAACGGCGAGAGCGCCCATCCGGATCTCACGAGCGATGCCGCTCGCGACTACGTGCGCGGCGAGCTCGCGGAGATGGCGAGCGAGCTGGGGATCGACGGCTGGATGGCCGACTTCGGCGAGTGGACGCCGCTCGACGCCGTCGTCGCGAGCGGAGAGGATCCGCGAGAGCTCCACAACCGCTTCCCGGTCGAGTGGCACCGCGTCAACCGCGAGGCGATGGACTCGGCGCGTCCCGACGGGGACTGGGTGCTCTTCGCACGGTCCGGCTGGAGGGGAGTCCAGCGACACTCGATGATCCACTGGGTGGGAGATCAGGAGGCCACCTGGTCGCCCCACGACGGGCTGCCGACCGTCGTCCCGGCGATGATCAACCTCGGGCTGGCCGGCGTCCCATACGTCACGCACGACATCGCTGGTTTCTCGGGTGGCCCGAGCACCGGCGAGCTCTTTCGCCGCTGGACCGAGCTCGGTGCCTTCACGCCGATCATGCGGACGCACGAGGGCAACCGGCGCGACGTCAACCACGGCTGGCGGAGCGACCCCGACACGACCGCGCACTTCCGGCGTTTCTGCCGCATCCACGACGCGCTGCGCGCCGATCTCGTGCGCTGGCGCGACGAGGCGCAGGCCACCGGCGTCCCCATGGTCCGCCACCTCCTTCTGGAGTTCCCCGAGGACCGCGAAGCGTGGGACGTCAGCGATGC
>JADZFZ010000171.1 GCA_020854145.1 Deltaproteobacteria bacterium
ATCAGGCGACGACGGCGCTCGCATAGCCGACGACGCGCTGGTAGTCGCCGGAGACGTCGCCGGAGTTGCCGTAACGCACGAGGCGCGCGTGCTTGGCGCCGAGCTCGCTCGCTGCGATGAGCACGACGCACGTGGGGATGAAACCGCACATCGTGATGTCCTTCGCGCGAACGACGTCGTAGAGGCCGCGCGCGTCGAGCGCCTCGAGGCGATCGAGCGCGAGGCGATCGAGACCGCGCGCCTCTTCGGCTGCGATGTAGTGGCTCATGTCGGTCGACGCGACGAGGAGCACGTCGCGACCGCACGCGTGGATCGCGCTCGCGAGGCCGTGCCCGATCCGCACGATCGCCTCGAAAGACAGGCCGCCGAGCACGATCGGCACGATGCGCACGTCGGGGTTGCGCGCGCGGAGGAACGGAAGGTGGACCTCGAGCGCGTGCTCGCGACGGTGGGCATCGGCGTCGTCGGTCAGGCCGCACACGTCGCGCACCGTGCCCGCGAGACGCTCGTCGATCTCGACGTCGCCCCCGGGCATCGCGAAGCGCCCGCTGGTGATCACCGCGGCGCGCGCGCCGAGCCCCGTGTGGTTGGGGGCGATCACGATGGCGCTCGAAGGCACGCGGACGCGCGCGTACACGCTCGCGGCGATCGCGCCCGAGTACACGTAGCCCGCGTGCGGCGCGACGATCGCGACGGCGTGCTCGGCGGGCGCGTCACCGGCCTCGGCGAGCAGACCCGTGACCGTACGGTCGAGCTCGGCGGGATCCGACGGATAGAAGAGCCCTGCGACGGCGGGTCTGCGCACCATCATGGCGATCACCTCGCCGGGAGCGTCCTTCTCGCGGGCGCTCGCGTCCAGCCCGGTGTGTGCGCGGCGCCAAACGGGAGGGAGCCGAGCGCTTCAGGCAGGTTCGGGTGCGAGCGTGGCGAGCCCGTCGACGATCGCGCGCCAGGCGGGATCCTCCGGCTTGCCGGGCTTTCGCGCGCCGAACAACAACGCGATCGTGGTGCCCGTCGCGTCGTAGAGCTCGAGCGACGTGACGATGCCGTCGATCGTCGGCTTCTTCACGACCCACGCGGTCGCGATCCCGTCCTGCCGCGCGTGCAGGTTGAAGTCGTCGTCGAGCACGTTGATCCACGGACCCGTCGGCACGATGCGCTTCACCGGGCCCGTGTGGATCTGGATGACGCCCGGGCTGCCGACGAAGACCATGATGCGTTGCCCCGTCCCGGCCGCGGCCTCGAGGACGGCGCGCAGGCTCGACGTCGCGACGCGACGCGCACGCTCGAGACCCGCGAGCCGCAGCGCCTGCACGCGGCTGATGCCGAACCGCCGCATGAGGCCGTGCAGCTCGTGGGTGTCGCGCATCGCGTCCCACGCGGCGACGAACCCCGCGGTGTCCACCTCCGCGTCGGGCTTGTCCGGCGGCGGCGCGATCACCGGCTCGAACCGTTCGCCCGGGGCCTGGTCGTCGGCGCTCAACGCGGCGACGAGCGCACCGTAGGCGCCGGCGTCGGAGGCGTCGGTGAGGAAGACCTTGTGCGCCGCGGTGCCGTTCACGTCGAAGACCGTGAGGCTCTTGCGCCCGCCCTCCTTCGACTCGTCGAGCGCGTAGACGCTCCTCCACCGCGACAGGAAGAGCCGCAGATCGATCGCCTCGCTGACGAACTGCCCCATCGCGCCGAAGACCTCGGGCTTCGGGTAGACGCCCGTCTTCTCGTGGACCGCGTTCTCGTTGCGCGTCAGCGCCATCACCGCGCCGAGCGCTCCGAGCCCACCGAGCAAGGCCGGCCAATCGGGCCGCAGCCGCACGACCGTGTCGCCCGTTCGGCTCGCGACCAGCGCGCCTTCGCTCACGCCGAGCGTCGTGGCCGCATCACGGATCCGCAGCTTCGGCTGATCCGCTCGAAGCTCGGCCCAGCGCCTCGCGAGCGCGTTCGCGTCGTCCGCGCGGCTCGTGGCCGGTGCGGGCTCGGATGCCTCCACGCTCATGACGTCCCGTCGCGCAGGCCGAGCTCTTTCATCTTCGTCTGCAGGCTCTTGCGCGAGATCTTCAGCAGCCGCGCGGCGTGGGTGACGTTGTGCCCCGTCTGCGAGAGCGCGCGCACGATGAGGTCGCGCTCCACCTTCACCATCGCTTCCTTGACGGCCTCCTTCAGCCCGGCGGCGGCGGCGGCCTCGCCCGTGGTCGCGACTCCCCCAGCCGGCGTCTCGTCGGCCGCGCGCCCCTCCGCTCCGTCGTGGGCTCGGGCTGCCGGAAAGGCGGGGCTCGACACGGACGTCGGCGTCGGCGTGCCGCCGAGCCCGCGGATCTCGACGGGCAGGTCGGCGAGCCGGATGGTGCGATCGTCCGAGAAGAGCAGCGCGCGCTCGAGCACGTTCTCGAGCTCGCGGATGTTCCCGGGCCATCCGTACGCCGCCAGCTTCTCGAGCGCTTCGGGTTCCACGTCGGTCACGTTCTTCTTGAGCCGTGGGTTGAGCTTCGAGAGGAAGTGCGAGACCAGCAGTGGGACGTCGTCGTGCCGCTCGCGCAGCGGCACGAGCGGGATCGGCACGACGTTGAGCCGGTAGAACAGGTCTTCGCGGAAGCGGCCCGAGGCGATCTCCTTCTTCAGATCGCGGTTGGTCGCCGCCACGAGCCGCACGTCGACCTGGATCGTCTTGATGCCGCCGACGCGCTCGAACTCCGACTCCTGGATGGCGCGCAGCAGCTTCACCTGCATCTCGACCGGCGTCTCGGCGATCTCGTCGAGGAACAACGTGCCGCCGTGCGCGAGCTCGAAGCGCCCGGGCTTGCTCGTGACCGCGCCGGTGAAGGCGCCGCGCTCGTAGCCGAAGAGCTCGCTCTCGAGCAGCTCGTGCGGGATGGCGGCGCAGTTGACGCGGATGAACGGCTTGTCGCGGCGCGAGCTGTTCTCGTGCAGCGCACGAGCGATGAGCTCCTTGCCCGTCCCGCTCTCTCCGAGGATCAGGACGGTGCTCGGGGTGTCCGCGACCTTCTCGATGATCGAGTAGACCTCGAGCATCCCCGGGCTCTGCCCGATGAGCCGGTAGCGGCCGCGCTCCTCGCTCGCGAGCACCACGTCGCGCTTGCCGTGCTCGCGGCTGCGCACCGCCTTCTCGACGACGTGGCGGAACTCTTCGCGGTCGAAGGGCTTCGTCACGTAGTCGAACGCGCCGAGCTTCACGGCCTCCACGGCGTTGTCGACGGTCCCGTGCGCGGTGATGAGGATCACCGGCACGTCGGGCACGTGCTCCTGGCAGTGCCGGAGCACGGCCATGCCGTCGACCTTGGGCATCCGCAGGTCGGTGATGACGAGATCGATGTGGTGATCGCGCAGCACCTCGAGCGCGGCGGCACCGTCCTCGACCGCGTGGACGTCGTAGCCGTCGCGCGACAGCTGCGCGGACACGACGCGCCGCAGGTTGGGCTCGTCGTCGGCGACGAGCACCTGGATTCTCTCCCCTTTCGGGATCACGGCCGGTCAGAGTAGCAGAGTGAAGTGCGGCTAGTGCCGCGCCGCCGACCCGAGGCGGCGCCGCGGAGTGGAGCGCGCTTCGCGCGAAACGCAGCGCGGGCGGGGGTGGGCCCCCGAGGAACTTGCTTCCGAGGGGCGGGGTCTGCCCGCCAGACCCCCGAATCAAAGAGGATCGCAGGGGCCTTCGCAGGTGTGCTCGACGAGGCCGTCGGGGCGGAAGAAACGATCCATCTGCAGCTGCGCCGAGTCTGCGCGGCGAACGCCTTCGTGCGCTTCGTTGTTCTCCTCGGGTGGCGTCGAGCCCGGCGGCAGCGCCGCATCGCCGAACGTGTAGTAGACGAGCGCGCTGTCGACGGGCCCCATCGTCGTCTCGAGACCGAACGGCGTGCGCGGGGACGGCGTGAGCAGCGGCAGCCCCATCGTCCGCGCCGCGATGTCGCTCGCGTCGTTGGAGACCTGCGCGTCGTTCAGGCCGATCTGATAGAGGATTCGCTTCGGCGGCGTGCCGGGAAGCGGGTCTCGGATCACGTGCGGCGCGTAGGTTGCCGGCTCGGAGTAGTCCCATTGCTGGGCTGCCATGACCATCAACAGATCGCGGTCGAGCTTGTTGCCGTACCAGGTCCTCAGGATGATGAGGTACGGAGGGAAGTTCACCGAGCGCGGGATCATCGTAGGGTACGAGATCGCGCCCACCTCGAGCACGAAGCGCTCGATGTCGGTCGATACGGCCGCGGTCGTGAGCCCCATGATCGATCCCTGGCTGATGCCGAGGAAGTAGCGCTGCGTCGTGTCGATGACGGGACGATCCTCGACCTGCATCTCCGGCAGCTCGGCGCACACGCCTGCGAAGGAGCGCGTGAGCACCAGCGTGTTGACGACGCCCTGCATGAGCCGACCCGCCACGAGCGGGAACGTCGCGAAGTCGGACAACGCGAAGGCGACCGTGTCGATGTCCCCGGTCGACATCCCCCACCAATCGGTGGCCACCACCGTCATCTGCGTTCGGTCCGCGAACTGCCGCACGAAGCCGCCTTCGATCTCTCCCGCGTCGCCCATGAGCCCGTGCCCGAACGTCAGGAGCCTGCCGGGCGCGCCGCCCGCCGCGACCGATTCCGCGAGACTCCTCGGAACGAGCGCGATGAAGGGCGCCTCGGCGGTTCCGTTCTGTCGCGGCGACCCGTCGGGCCCGCGGACGATGGGCGTTCCTGGTCGCGCGCTCTCCGTGAAGAGCGGCACCGTGAACGTCCCGCGCACGACGCGGAAGGTCTGCTCGTGCGCCGGATCCTCCTCGACATCCGTCACCGTGCAGCCGATGCCCCGCGCGCCCACGGCCTCCATCGCCGCATCGCGCATCGCGACGAGATCGCCCCACCACGTCTCTCCGCTGCCGGTGTGGAAGTCCCACGCTTCGACGAGCTCGTCGCGTGCGACGCCCGCGTCCTCGAGGATCCCGAAGACCTCTTCGAAGTGCGCCCGGCGCGACTCGATCTCTTCGTCCTCCGCTCCGGTGCCGTCGCGCAGGTGCGCGAAGTACGTGCTCGGCGCGACGGGCTCGCCGTCGGTCGTGCGGAGGTTCCGGATCCCGACGACGTAACGCCGCCCTTCGCCGAGACGTGCGGCCGGACGGATGTAGAACGAGCGCAGCTCCGGGTTCGCGTCCGACCACCCGTCGAGCTCGGCGAAGTGCGCGACGCGCTCGCCCGTCTCGGCGTCGAGCAACACGGTGGGCGACTCGTCCGTCAGCGAGCGCGCGATCCGGTTGGCATCGGCGAGATCGGTGGTGTCGATGTCGCCCGGGAACACGGTGATCATCGACGTCATCGCGCTGAAGCCGTCCTGCGCGTTGTACGGAGCCGGATCCACGGGATCGCGCCCGCGGTTGACGGGCATGGCCTCGCTCGGGAGCGCGAGCCGCTTGCCGGTGCGGCTCGTCGGGTCGTCCACGAGATAGCGGCTCGAGGGCCACGGGAAGAGGCAGTGGTGCGGGTTGAGGTTCTCGCACTCGGGCCGGCGGGGCGGCGGGCCCGCATCCGGATCGGACGCGTCGGGCTCGACGTCCCCGTCCATGCCACCGTCGGCCGGCGGTGGGGGAGGTGGCGGAGGGGCGGTGGTCCCGTCGTCGTCGCCGCACGCCGCGACGAACGGAGCCATCGAGAGCGCGCAGGCCGTGAGGGCGACGGTGGTGCGGCGAAGCGACTGCATGGGCATTCAGCCTACCCGTGTCGCCCTCGTGGATCATGCTCGGTCGTGAGGCATCGCGTCCGAGTAGGCGGAGGTCGCGCGATCTCGCGAACGGACGTAGTCTCCCGCTCGTGTCGCGCTCCCTGGCCATCGTCCTGGTTGCGCTCGCGACCGCGCTCTCGGGTTGCGAGTGGATCGACTCCATGTTCGCGCAAGACGCGGGCGAGCCGCCGCTGCCGCCGCCTCCGGTGATGCCGACCCCCGTCGGCCCGGACCCGACCGCGGCGTTGCCGCCGCCCACGCCGACGGCTCCGCCGCTGCCGCCGCCCCTCGCGCCGATCCCGACCGACGATGGCGGTGCGCCCGAAGGCGCGATCGCGGTCGTGGCCGTGGACGCGGGCCCGACGGAATCGGACTCCGGTCTGGCGGCGGTGCCCCCGACGCCGGTCGTTCCCCCGACGACGCCGACGACTCCGCCCAGCAGCCCGCGCGAGCCGACCAAGACCGCGTCGTCGGTCCCCGCCGTGTGCCGGCAGTACGAGCGGTGCTGCCGCGCGCTCGGTGGCGGCGGCGGACTGCTCGGGATGGCGGCGCCGTGCCGCAACCCCGGCCGCATGCTCACGTCGCCCAACCCGGAGGCGACGTGCCGGCAGGCGCTCGCGGCCGTGCGCTCGGCGACCGCGATCCTCCCGAACCGCCCGTCGGCTTGCCGCTGACCCGCAAGCGCGTCTCGTCCCATCGTGTCGAAAGCGTTCGTACGCGAGGGTGAGGGCGACGACGACGGCGACGGCGACGACGAGGAGCTCGCGCGCCCGCGTTCGCCGTACATCACGCCCGAAGGCGCCAGACGCCTGCAGGACGAGCTGACGCACCTCTGGAAGGTCGAACGCCCGCGCGTCACGGCCGAGGTCACCGCCGCCGCGGCGCAAGGCGATCGCTCGGAGAACGCCGAGTACCAGTACGGCAAGCGGCGCCTGCGCGAGATCGACCGTCGCATCCGTTACCTGAGCAAGCGGCTCGACGAGGTCCAGGTCGTCGCACCGTCGCGGGAGCAGGAAGGGCGCGTCTTCTTCGGCGCGTGGGTGACGATCGAGGACGAGGACGGCCTCGAGACCACCTATCGCATCGTCGGCAGCGACGAGCTCGACCTGGCGCGCGGGCACGTCACCATCGACTCGCCGATCGCGAAGGCCCTGCTCGGAAAGCACGTCGGCGACGAGGTGCTCGTCGTTCGTCCGCGGGGCCCGAAGGAGTACACCGTCACGTCCATCGTGTACCGCGCCGGCTGACGCGTTGGAAATCGCGGGCGGCGCGAACGACCCACGACGTGGCGCCACGTTCAACGAGCCGCATCGGCTGGGTGCTCGCGTGGATCGTGCTGCTCGGATCGACGGGCTGCTACGAGCTGGCTCTGCGCGAATCCGAGCGTGATCCGGCGGCGCAGGACGGCGCGCGATTCCCCGACGCGGCCACCAGCTGGGATCGGCCTTCCGTCGAGCGGCCCGATGATCCAGGCGGCGAGCGCTCGGACGGAGGCGCTCGGATCGATGCGCGTTCGGACGACCTGCGGGACGGGGCGACCTCGCCGCCCGCGCCACCACCGCCCGCGCCACCGCCGCCCGCGCCACCGCCGCCCGCGCCGCCTCCATCGGGCCGTCCGCCTCCGGCGCCGGAGCCGCTGGACGACTACGCCGAGTGCCGCCGCACCGAGGAGTGCCGAGCCGGCAGCCTCTGCCTCTACCAGCGCTGGGACTGCACGACCGAGGCGCGCGGTCAGTGCATCCGCGGCGACTTCTGCGAGACGTGGCTGATCCCCTTCTGCGCGTGCGACGGGACGACCTTCATCGCGCCGGGCAACTGCGTGGAGCAGCCGCACGCGCACGCCGGCCGCTGCCGCTGATCGCGCGCCGGCGACCGCTCGCGTCGCCGCGCCGACCGTCGAGGGAACGCGCCCGAGCGTCACCGCCCGCGAGGCCACAGGCTCGCCACATGAACGCACGCACCTCCTCGCTCCGTCGCGGCGTCGTCTCCGTCGTCGTCCCGGTCGTCACCCTCGCCGCCGCGGTCACCTTCTGGTGGAGCTCTCTCCACCTGTGGTTCCGGCCGCCGGCGCGTGACCTCGGGCCTCCGTCCGAAGCGCGCGGAAGCGAACGCGTCCAGGCGTTGCTCCGTACGCAGCTCGACGCGTGGGCCGATGGGTCGAGCCTCGAAGCCGACGTGCACGCGATGCGCGCGACGAACCCCGAGTGGGACTTCATGGGGCGCACCTATCTCGTGCTCGCGCTCACGAGCCTGGCGTCGTCGAGCCCCTCTCCGACGGAGCGACAGGGCCTCCTCGCCACGGCGGACCGCGTGATCGACGAGACGCTCCGCATGGAGGCGGAGCACGGACAGCCCTATTTCCTGATGCAATACGTGCACGCGAGCCCATTCCTCGACCCGCGCGGACGCAGCATCGCCATCGACGGCGAGATCGCGATGATGCTCGCGGCACGCCTCGTGGCCGGTGATCGTCCGGAGCTCCGACCGTTGCTCGCCGAGCGCGTCGACTCGATCGAGACGCAGATGCGCGCCGGCCCCGTGCTCTCGGCCGAGAGCTACCCCGACGAGTGCTGGACCTTCTGCAACACGACCGCGCTCGCGGCCATCCGCATGGCCGATCACGTCGACGGCCGCGATCACTCCGACCTCGTCGGCGCCTGGCTCGCGACGGCCCGCGCGCGGCTCGTCGATCCCGCGACGGGTCTGCTCGTGTCGAGCTATCGCTACGACGGGACGCCGCTCGATGGCCCCGAAGGCTCCACCTTGTGGATGACGATCCACAACCTCGCGGTCCTCGACCCGGCGTTCGCGCGCGAGCAGTACCAGCGTGCGGTCCCGCTGCTGCACCGCGACGTCCTCGGCTTCGGTCTGGCGCGGGAGTGGCCCGTCGCCGTCTCGGGCCCGCGCGCGCCACGCGAGGGGCATCCCGACGTGGACAGCGGTCCGATCATCCCCGGTCTCGACGCGAGCGCGGGCTCGAGCGGCATGTTGATGCTCGCCGCCGGGACGATGGACGACCGCGCGACGCTCGCATCGTTGCTCGCGTCGCTCGATCTCGCGGCGTTCCCGGTGCGCGACGGTCCTCGCCTGCGTTACGCCGCCAGCAATCGCGTCGGCGACGCCGTGCTGCTCTACGCGCTCGTGGAGGGCCCGCTCCGTGCGCGTGTCCTGGCTCGGGCGGAGGTGCGGTCGTGAGGGCCGCGTCGAAGGTGGGGACGACGACGCGACCGCCGTTCCGCCGCATCGCGTGGTCGTTCCTCGCGCTCGCCGTGCTCGTGGGCCTCGCGTTGCTCGTGCTCGAGCTCGCAGGGGCGCGCGAGTGCACGGTGGTGCTCTCCGGCGGCGCGCCTCCGGTCGATCGGCACGGCTTCGAGAGCGCCGTGGCGCTCGGAGGCCTCTACACCGTGGTGTGGCTCGCCGCGGTCGCGCTGGCGCCGCCGCTGGCGATGGCTGCGCTGGTCCTGCTGGTCGTGGGCCTGGTCGCCCGTCGCGCGCCAGCGATTTTGTCGTTTTGATCGGTGCGCGTCGGGGAGCTGCTACAATGGCGGCGCCATGGCGCGCCGACGGTCCAGTGTCGCGCAAAGGGCGGGGTGTCCTCGCAGCGCTGGCGCGATTCGCCCGGCGTGCCTCCTCGTCTCGGCCGGGCTGGTTGCGATCTTGTCGGCTTGTGCGAGCAGCCCGCGCGCCGCGGGAGCGCACCCTCCGACCGCGCGGGGCAGGGCCACCCCGTCGCGCGCGCCCGAACGACGTGCCTCGAGCTTCCAAGGAAGCTCCGTGAGGTTCGAGAGCCCGCAAGGTCGTCCGCTCCTGGATCGCACGCGCTACCGCTTCGTCGGGGCACGGCCCGAGCAGCAGATCCTCGTCGAGTGCCGGGCGCTGGGCACGGACGTGGACGCCGAGATCCGACGGCGCCGCGCGCGCATCGAGTCGGCGGGCGGGCGCATCGAGTCGATCGAGCCGCTCCGCGTCGGTCTCGCGCGCGTGCCGCACCTCGCGTTCGTGATCGACGAAGGACGCACCGAACGCCCGACGCGGACACGCGTGCACTGGGCTTTCCCGGCGGCGCGCGACCTCGGGTGCCAGCCGTTCGTCAGCGTGAGCACGAACGCGGACGCGCCCGACGACACGAGCCTGCTGCGTAACGTCGCGGCCAGCGTGGCGCCGGTCACGGAGCTCGAGACGATCGCCGCGCCAAGGTCCTTCGCGAGGTGGCAAGCTGGACCGCTCTCGGTCCAGGTGCCGGTCGGCTACCGCCTCGCCGACACACGACGCTACCTCTACGAGTCCGAGGACGGCCGCTTCGTGCTCTGCATCGCGCTCGGCGCGGCGGGTCGCGACGGCGAGGACTTCGGCGTGGCGCTGGACGAAGCGGAGGTCGTCGGACGGCGCGAGGTCCTCGTCGATGGGCGCGCGACGTTCGAGGTCGATTACCGCGTCGCAGCCGACGAAGGGATCGAGCCGCTCCTGCTTCGCGTCGCCGAGATCGAGCTCGAGGGATCGTTGCGCCTCGTGGTGTGGGCGCGGTCGCCCAGCGCGGAGTCGGCCGAGCTCGAGCGCGTCTGGACGCAGCTTCTCGCGTCGATCGACCTCGACGGCTCCGGCTGAGCGAGGTGCTCGAACCCAAGGCCGGACGTCCGGCGCGGGTCATGCGGTTCGCGGTGGGGCATGCGCGATCTGGCGTCCGCGCGCGCTCTTTGTTATTCGTGCGCCCGGGAGAGGCCAATGAAGCGAGCGTGGATGTCGATGTTGGTGGCAGTGCCCTTCGTCGTCTGGGCGGGCTGCGACAAGATCAACGAGCTCATCGAGGGAACGGAGGAGACTTCGGAGACCCCCTCGACGACGAACGAGCCCACGAAGGCGCCGACCAAGACCGCGGATCCGCCAGCGAACCCTCCAGCGACCCCACCCGCCGGGAACCTGCCCGTCGGCGAGGCGCCGCCGGCCGCGGGAACGGAGCCCGCCGCGCCGGCAGCCGCCGGCGACGGAGATGCCGGGGGGGCTGCGGCACCGGCCGCCGCCGCCGCCGAGGACGCGGGTGGTGCCACGGCCGCCGCGCCGACCGAGCCGGCCGCGCCGACGGCACCCGCCGCGCCGACCGAGCCGGTCGCCGCGCCCACGGCGCCCGCGGCTCCGGTCGAGCCGGCCGCTCCGGTGGCGCCCGCGGCGCCCGGTGTTCCGCCTGGAGTCCCGGTCGTCCCGACCGATCCCAGCGCGTGCCCTCGCTACATCCGCTGCTGCAACGCGCTCGCGACGATGCCCGGCACCGGAGAGATCACGATCGGCTGCCTCCAGGCGCAGCGTCTTCGCACGACGCCCGGCGGCGACCGCGTCTGCCGCGCGAACATGTCGCGTATGCGCGCCGCGCTCGGCGGCCGCGGCATGATGGTCCCCGCCTGCCGCTGAAGCCCGCGCGCGATTCGCTC
>JADZFZ010000172.1 GCA_020854145.1 Deltaproteobacteria bacterium
AGCTCGGACCGTTCGTCTCCGAAGAGGTCGGCTCCGGCACGAGGTTGCCGCTGACGTTCGCGCGCGTGCTGCAGCGCGAGCTCGCCGCGTTCCCGATGTTGCCCGAGACGGCCGAGGAAGGCGCGGACATGACGCGCGCTCCGGGTGTCTTCGCGCCCGCGTGCTCGAAGCACGACACCATCCACACCGACACGGAGGTCTACGGGGTCACGATCACGCCGCCGGGCACGACGGAGCCGCTGCGCCTCTTCGACGTGCTCGGCAACTGGCAGCGGGGCCTCGATCCGAGCGCCGTGCTGACGATGGACCCGATGCGAGCCGACACCGTCTGCATGCCGTGATGGCGTGAGCGGCCGCGCAGCGGCGCGATCGTACGGGCGCGTGGGCGCGACTCGTCGGTCGAGCGCTTCGAGATCGCGTCACTCGTCGAGGCACACGATGTCGACGTCGTCGCCGGCCTCCTCGACGGGGCCGAAGCCCGTGAGATGGCCGTTCGCCTGGCAGAGCAGAGCGCTCGCGAAGGCACAGTCGCGGCCGGAGCGCGTCGTGGCCCCGTCGCACTCCGGCCACATCGTCGTGAGCTGCACGAATGGGGCACGTACGACGGTGGCTTCGGGCACGCACGTGACGTCGAGCTCCGCGTCGTCGCCCCCGACGGGGCCGAAGCCGGTCGCGGCGCCGGTCGACACGCAGAGCCGATGGATCGCCGAGACACACGGCGGCTGGGTGACGACGTCGAGCCCGGTGCACTCGGGCACGACGGCTCTCAACGCCTCGTAGGTCGTGGCTCGAACCTCGCCGGACACGCAGGCGACCCTGGGCTCCGGGGCGAACACGACCGGGCTGATCGGCCCGATGCCGCTGTCGAAGCAGTCGAGCGCTGCGCAGTGCTCGTGTGCGGCCGCGAAGCACTCGGGCTGCCACGTCTCCGATCCACGTACGCACGCGGGCCGCAGATCCGTCAGCCGCGCGATCGGCACCGCCAGGTCGGCCACCGCGCGACACGCGCAGGTGCCCGCGTCGCATTGGCTCCCGGCTTCGCACGTGACGCCGCATTCGCCGCAGTTCATCTCGTCGACGTCGAGCAACGTGCACCACCGCCCCGCGCCGCAGGCGGTCTGCTCCGGATACGGACAACCGCAGACACCGTTCGTGCACGGCTCGACGCCGGGGCACACGGTGCCGCAGGCTCCGCAGTTCAGCGGGTCGGTCCACCGCCAGACGCATGCGCCGTCGCAGAACGTCCAGTCGCCGAGACACGCGACGCGGGGCGCGATCGCGCAGAGCGCATCGGCCGTGCTCCGAGGCAGCTCGAGCGGGACCGGGGACGGCACGGTCGCGTGCTCGCCGACGATCATCTGCGTCAACACGCAGCCCGCGAGCAGGGAGCCCGCCGCGCTGGGATGGCTCCCGTCGGCGGCGTAGAGCTCGACATCCGGTAGCTCTGCGAGAGCGATCTGGAACGCGATGCCGACGTGCGCTCGGATGCCGTGCCGACGGCCGTAGTAGATGTCGAGCTGATTGGTCATGTGCTCGGGCGTGCCGAGGCCCAGAGCCTCGTAGTCGGGATGCCCCGGCCGCCGCGCCCACGTCACGAACCACACGACCCGTGCACCCGTGGCCACCGCTTCCTCGGCGAGGGCGTCGGCGTACACGTGGAACCCGACGTTGCGCAGTGGCTCGGTGCTCTGACCCTGGATCACCACGACGTCGAACGCGCCGCTGCGGATCCGATCGAGGGCACCGGTCGACGTCCAGTGATCGCCGAGCGTCGCACCGTCCACGAGCACCGCGTCGACCTCGAGAGTGGGCCCGCTCGGCGTCGTGGCCGCGAGCTCGCGCACGACGAACGGCAGCATGTTCTCGCGCGTGTAGCTGTTGCCCACGAAGAGGACGCGCAGTGACGGGCCCGCGCCCGAGTCGGACGGAGACGCGTCGGGCGTCCCGCCGCCGTCGCGCGCGCCCGCATCGACGGCGCCGGCGTCGATGCCGCGTGCATCCCGCGCGTCGCCCGCGTCCGCGGGGCCCGAGTCGAGCGATGGGCCTGTGGGCTCGGAAGGCTCGGCCGACGTGCAGCCCCCGATCACGACGAAGCCGATCGCGACGGCGCGAGCTCCAGCTCCGATCCCCCCTGGTCTCGCGATCACGGTTCGGCCGAGGGCTTCCGCGAGACCCGCATGCGGCGCGCGTACCACGACACCGGCGACGCGCAAGACGCACGCCCTCCGCTGGACGCGCAGGTCGCGCGACGTGTGACCCGCACGCAATGTCCGTCGGGCGCATCGAGCGGAGGCTCCGAGCGGGTGTGTTAGCGTGACGCCATCGAGATCGCGGGCGCAGGTCGGATGCTCTCGAGGGTGCTCGGCGGGGTCGTCGCGCCGCTGATGCTCGTGGGGTCGCTCGCGCCGCCTGCGTCGAGGGCACAGGACGCCTCGACCACTCCCTATCCCGGGATCGTGCACCTGCACCGCCGGCTCCCCAACCAGGAGCTGCACGTCGTGCGGGTCGACCTCGGGCGTCCCGAGCTGTCGATCGTGGCCACGCGACCGGACGCAGGGCGAACGCGGACCAGCACCTTCGCGCGTGCCGCAGCAGCCGTCGTCGCGATCAACGCCAACTGGTTCGGACACAACACGTGTGGCCTGGCGGTGGGGGAACGGCAGATCTGGCCCGGCTTTCAACGCCATTGCGACGCGAGCCTGGGATTCGGCGCCGGACGCGCAGAGGCCTTCGACTCGCACCACATCTGGCGCGGACCGCCGCCCCGCCCGTGGATGACGGAGGTCGTCACCGGCAAGCCGTGGCTCGTGAAGCAGGGTCGATCGCAACATCCGTGGCGGATCCCGACGCGCATGGGTGCCCGAGCCCCTCGCACCGCGGCGGGCCTCACGCGAGACGACCGCACGCTCATCCTCCTGGTCGCGGACGGGCGAGCGCCGCACGCCAGCGGGCTCACCGGCGAAGAGCTGGCAGCGATGATGATCGAGCTCGGCGCGTGGAACGCGATCAACCTGGACGGCGGCGGCTCGTCGACGTTGTTCATCGACGCAGAAGGCGGCGTCGTGAATCGCTATCGCGGGTTTCGCGAGCGGATCGTGGGCAACCACCTCGGCGTCAGGCTTCGAGGCCGCCAGCCTGGGCCGATGACGCCGGAAGAGACGCGGGCGTTGCAGCGCGACGAGCGCCAGCGCCGCCGCGCCGCGGTCGCGCGCCCAGCACCGTAGGCGAAGCCCCGCGGGCCGGCTCACCAGCACCGACCGACGGCGATGGCTTCGAAGGGCGGCGTAAGCCGCGGCGCCGCGGCGCGTTCGGTGCGCATGAGACTCTCGAAGTGGGTCGGGGCGTCATGGCTCGTGCTCGTGATGGGGGCGACGCCCGCGCGTGCCGACGAGGGCGAGGCCGACGCGCGGCGCGGCTTCAGGGGGCACGTCGAGGTGGGCCACGTGATGGAGCAGCTCGACCTCGCGGGCGCCACCTACTCGACCGCTGCGTACCAGCCGGGAGAAGCCACACCCGCCCCGCGCGAGGGCTCGCAGCTCGGCATCCGGCCCGGCTTCGCCGCGGGGATCTCGGTCAACGTCGAGGCGCGGATGCTCGGGTTCCTGACGTGGTCGATCTTCGGATGGGATCTCCTGGCGGCGAACCCCAATGGGCTCGAGGTCGAGCTCGACGGCGTACGCGCGCGTGCGACGACGGCGATGCACCTGCGCATGACGACTGCGCCCGGGCTGCGCTTCGAGCTCGATGACGTCTCGTTCTACGGGCGCGTACGTGCGTCCGCGGGCATCACCGAGATCGGGATGGTCGAACCGCGGGCGTCCGGCGGAGGCAGCGGCGAGCGCACGTACGGCGCCGCGCGATTCGAGCTCGCGTGGGAGGCTGGCGCGCTCGTCTCGGCCGATTGGGTCGACGCGGGTCTGGCCTTCCGCCAGCACGTGCTCGGCACGCACGGCTGGGGCCTCTCGCTGGTCACGAGCTTCCGCTTCGTGTGAGGCGGACCGCGTGTCGATGGAGCCTGCTAGACCTGGCCGGTCGTGTCGCTCGTCGTCTTCGATCACGTCTCGCTCCAGTTCGCCGATCGGTCGATCGTCGACGATCTCTCGCTGCGCATCGCGGACGGCGATCGCATCGGTCTCATCGGTCCCAACGGCTCGGGCAAGACGACGTTGCTCCGGATGCTCGTCGGCGATCAGCAGCCGGACTCCGGGACGATTCGTGCGAGCCGGGGCACGCGCGTGGGGTGGCTGCCACAGGAGCTCGCGGTGGCGGGCGGCGTCGGTCTGCTCGACATGGTGCGCAGCAGCGTGCCGGGTCGGGCCGCGCTCGAAGAGCAGATCGCTTCGTGCGAGCAGGAGCTGCAGCGCCTCGCCGACGAGCCAACGAGCGACGACGAGCTCGTGACCGAGCAGGGGCACCGGCTCGCGGAGCTCCACGAGCGGCTCGGGCACTACGACGCGTTGTTCTCGGATCACGAGGCTGCGCGCATCCTGGCCGGGCTGGGCTTCACGACGCGCGACCTCGGACGGGATCTCGACGAGCTGTCCGGCGGCTGGAAGATGCGCGCCGTCCTGGCTGCACTGCTCTTCCAGCGACCCGAGCTCCTCCTGCTCGACGAGCCGACCAACCACCTCGACATGCCTTCGGTCGCTTGGTTCTCGAGCTTCCTGCAGCGCTGGCCCGGTGCGTTCATCCTCATCTCGCACGACCGCGAGTTCCTCAACGAGCAGGTGCGCAGGATCGTCTCGTTCGAGAGCGAGGGAGTCCGCTCGTACCAGGGCGACTACGAGCGTTATCTGGTGCAGCGCGCCGAGGAAGAGGTGTTGCTCGAGAACCGCGCCAAGAACCTGCAGCGCGAGCGCGAGCACCTCGAGCAGTTCGTCAACCGCTTCCGGGCGAAGGCGACCAAGGCCGCCGCGGTGCAGAGCCGCGTCAAAGCGCTCGAGAAGATGGAAGACGTCGAGCTGTTCCAGAAGCGGCGATCGATGCGCTTCACGTTCCCGCCGTGCGCACGCGCGGGCAACGAGGTCCAGCGCGTCGAGCACGTGACGAAGTCCTACGGCGCGCTCGAGGTGCTGCGCGACGTCTCGCTCTCGGTGTACCGGGGCGATCGCATCGGCATCATCGGGCCGAACGGCGCCGGCAAGACGACGCTCCTGAAGATGATGGCGGGAGAGCTCGAGCCGAGCGCGGGCACGACCTCGCTCGGGCACGGGGTCGTGCCCGGCTACTACGCACAGCACCACGCCGAGCTCCTCGATGCGCGCCACACCGTGTACGAGGAGGTCGCGGCGAAGAACCCGCAGCTTCCACAGTCACGCGTCCGCAGCGTTCTCGGCGCGTTCCTGTTCAGCGGCGACGACGTCGACAAGCCGATTCGCGTGCTCTCGGGCGGAGAGAAGGCGCGCGTGGCGCTCGCACGGTTGCTCGTGAGCCCGGGCAACTACCTGCTGCTCGACGAGGCGACCAACCACCTCGACCTCGCGTCGTGCGAGAGCCTCGTGGAGTCGCTCGCCGGCTACGACGGCACGATGGTCTTCGTCAGCCACAACCGCGCGCTCATCCGCCGGCTGGCGACCAAGATCTGGGTCGTCGAGAACGGGGGCGTCACCGAGTACCCCGGCAGCCTGGACGACTACATGACGCGCGAGCGGGCGCGCCTCTCGCGCGACGACGAGGGCTCGACCGACGCGGAGCGGGCGGAGCCCGCGACGCGCGCCGTGCGGAGCGCGCCCGCCAAGCCCGCGCTGGTGCAACCGGCGGAGACGCCCGAGGCCGACCGTGCGCGCCGACGCGAAGAGGCCAGGAGACGCGACGAGCGCCAGAAGAAGATCGGCACGCTGAAGAAGCGCGTGGCCGAGCTCGAGAAGCGCATCGCCGATCTCGAGAAGGCGCAGGCCGAGCGCAACGCGCGTCTCTGCGACCCCGCGGTCGATCTCGCGCACGACGCGCGGTTCGCGATGCTCACCGCGCTGCAGGTCGAGCAGGAGAAGATCGACGAGCTGACGATGCGCTGGGAAGAGGTCGCCGCCGAGCTCGAGCGCGAAGAGAGCTCGGCCACGTCGGCGAACGCGCTCGGGGCGTGACGCCACGAGAAGGGGCGTCGGGCGCGCGTCAGCGGCAGACGGGCGGAAGCGCGCCGATCGACGCGAGGAGCGACCCGTAGTCGTCGATGCGCGTCGCGCCGCTCGGGTCGTCGAAGCGGTACGCGTAACGTCGCGACGCGTCGACTCCGGCTGCGGCGTAGGCCTGACCGTCGGTGTCGGTGTTGCCGAACGCGAAGTCGGGTGGGTAGCCGAGCCGCGCGGTGATCGCGGCGAGCTCGTCGGTCTTGAACGTGGCCGCGGCGCCCCCGATCGCACCGATGCCGTCGAGCGTGGTGTGCACGATGCCGGGAGGGAATCCGCGCTCCTCGTCGAGCCACTGGTGCGTGCGCGGCTCGAGCCACTCGGGACGCGCGGTCAGATAGAAGAGGTGGTAGCCGCGCCGCGCGAGCGCCCACATCACGGCCGCCGCGTCGGGGTTGTCCGCGGGCGACGGGCCCGCGAGCAGCGTGAGGAACTCGGCGGTCTCGCTCTCGGTGAGGGTGCCGTCGACGTCGCTGACGACGATGCGCTCGCCGTCGCGCAGCACCTGCAGGTACGCGTCCGCGCGCGAGCCGTCGCCCTGCACGACGAAGTGCACGCGATGCCGTCCGGGGCCGAGCGCGGGCAGCGGCACGTAGACGCGTCCGCCCGTGTCCGCGACGCCCTCGATCGTGGGCATCTCGTCGTCCTGGGTCGTGCGCACCGTGCCGAGCGGCTCCCACGCGCCGGCGCAGTCGCGGAGCAGGAAGACCGAGACGTCCTCGCCCTGCAGGTCGTCGTCGAGCGGGCCGTACGCGAACTTCGCGATGGCGAACATGGCCTCGCCTTCCCGATAGAAGAGGTCGCGACCACGGTGCCGCGCAGGGCCCATCGCGACGGTGACGGTCGAGCCGATCGTGTCGTTCCACGCGACGACGGGCGGCGCGGGCGGCGGCTCCGCGTCGCACGCTGGTGGATCCGCGCACTCGAGCGGGGCGCCCATGTCGGACGCCTCGCCGAGGTCGCGCTCGTCCGCGTCGGGCGGCGGCGAGGACGTGTCGGGCGCGCCGGCGTCGAGCTGCGTGGGTGGCGAGTCGGGCGCGCCTGCGTCGCGCGGTCCGCCGGGAGGGTCGTCGTCGCCGCCGCACGCGACGACCGAGCAACAGAGCAAGAAGGCGGAGATCGTCCGGAGCACGCGATGAGCTAGCACGCCGCGGGGACGTCGGTTCCGATCCGTCTCGACGCGCGCCGCAGATCCACGCTCTCATCGCGCGCATGGTCTCCTCCGCGCGTCCTCGCGTTCTCGTCACCCGGCGCCTGCCGGGCGACGCCATCGAACGCCTCGCGCGCGAGGCCGACGTGGACCTGTGGCCCGAGGCGCTGCCTCCGCCGCGCGCCGAGATCGCGTCGCGCATCCGGGCGTGCGACGGCATCGTGTCGCTGCTGACCGACCCGATGGACGCTGCGATGATGGACTGCGCGCCGAGGCTGCGCGTCATCAGCAACTGCGCGACGGGCGTCGACAACATCGACCTCGCCGCAGCGGCCGAGCGCGGCATCCGCGTCGGACACACGCCCGGCGTGCTGACCGAGACGACCGCGGACCTCGCCTTCGCGCTGATGCTCGCGGCCGCGCGGCGCGTCGTCGAAGCCGACGCGGTCGCGCGCGACGGTCGCTGGAAGACGTGGGATCCGTCGATGCTGCTCGGCGTCGACCTGCACGGTGCGACGCTCGCCGTCGTCGGCTTCGGCGCGATCGGGCGCGCCGTGGCGCGCCGCGCCGCCGGCTTCGCGATGGACGTGCTCTACGTGCGCCGCGGCACGGAGCCCGTGCTCGATGCACCGGGTCGTCGCGTCGGGCTCGAAGAGGCGCTTCGTCGCGCCGACTTCGTCTCGCTCCACGTGCCGCTCTCGGACGAGACGCGCGGCCTGATCGGCGCGCGCGAGCTGGCCTGGACGAAGCCCACCGCCGTGCTCGTCAACACCTCGCGCGG
>JADZFZ010000173.1 GCA_020854145.1 Deltaproteobacteria bacterium
GGCGCGCGTTACCGTCGAAGACTGCCTCGAGCGCGAGGAAAACCGTTTCGCGCTCGTGATCCTGGCCGCGCGTCGCACGCGTCAGCTCATGGGCC
Organism: Deltaproteobacteria bacterium; assembly: GCA_020854145.1. GTDB lineage: Bacteria > Myxococcota_A > Polyangia > Polyangiales > JADZFZ01 > JADZFZ01. The sequence continues at coordinate 96 of JADZFZ010000173.1, forward strand.
GCGCGCCTGCGCTGGTGCGCTCCGAGAACAAGGCTGCCGTCACCGCGCTTCGCGAGATCGCCGGAGCGAAGGTCTACTACGTGCGGCCAGTCGTCGATGTGATCCAGCAGTGGATCGACGAGCGCAAGCCGAAGTGAGCTCTAGGTAGGCCCCGTCCAGCGAAGCTTCTGCTCGAGATCTGCGCGATAGAAGCGGCGCAGCTCGCGAACCATCTCCCGCACTCCCCTCGAGCCTTCGCGCTCGTCCGAGAGGAAGCGCCTTTCGAGCGACGCCGCATAGCGCGCGGCTTCTCGGTTCGCGGTGCGATAACGTTGGCCGACCTCGGACTCGGCGTCGTCGATGAAGGAAACCTCGTCGAAGAGGCGACGCCGAAGGAGCTCGCTCCTTTCGCGGATGAGGCCAGCGCCGAAGCCCGCGAGCAACGACGTGGCGTACTTGTCGACGTCGGCTTGCAGCTCGAGCTCGAGCTGGCGTACGGGCACCTCGCGAGCGGCGCGGTGTGCGACGTACACGAGGTGGCTCACGCCTTCGAGCACGAGGCACCATGCGTCGAAGTCGCCTTCGGCCGAGCGATCGAGCGCGTCGCGATCGAGGTAGAGCGTCACCTCAGCGCCGTCGGGCCCGTCGCGGACGAGCAGCACCTCGCGTCGTTGCCCTTCGGGGTCGGCTGCCTCGCGGACCTCGTCGTCCGAACGAACGAAGCTCCTCACGTCGAGGTCGTCATCGATGTCGTAGAGACGAGCGAGGAGTCGCTGCACCCGGTCCAGCGTGCTCATGCGCTTGCGGCGGGGACTTCGCCGTCCCCGCAACCCCGGCAAGATTCGCCTCGTCCTCGCTGCCCCGCGGCGCGGCTCAATTGTCACCGTCGCCGCTGGGTCCCTGCGGGAACAGGCCTTCGCGCGCGAGCTCGCGGGCGAGGTGCGGCGCGCGCGTGCGCAGCCATCGATCGTAGAGCCGAAGCACGTCGCGATTGGTGCGCAGCGATGCCGTGTCTCCGACCTCGGAGAGGACATCGCCGATGAGATCGAACTTGTTCGCGAGCTCTTCGTACACGTCCGAGTACTCGACGCTCTGGACGCGAACGATGCGACAGAGCGCGGCGGCGGAGCCGTACGCACGCCCGCCGACCGTCACCACGTACGAGCGATCGACGCCGCGGCGCGCGAGGTAATCGCGGAAGAAGCCGGTCACGTAGAGGGCGGTGTCGCCGAGCTCTCGGAAGCGCTGAAAGCGTTCGGTGCCCGACGGTACTTCGACGGCGTCGGCGAGCATGAGCGTCAAAGATCGGGCGAGCCGCTCTTCGGCCTGGCTCGAGTGCCCGAACTCTTCGAGCAGGTTGACGAGATAGAAGGCCGTCATCTCGGTGGCCTCCACACGCTGGTTTTTCAGCGCTCTCGTGACTGCTTCGTGGAAGAACCCTTTCATGCTCGCGTGCCGTTCGATCATGCTTGCCGACCTCCGACGCGAAATTGCTTTGCAGCCTGCGGGCCACCGCCCGTCTCCAAGGACTCTGTCCGAGGAGGGGTATCGTGCGCAAACTCCTGCGTCGGCGAGCGCGACACACGTGTCGCGGGCCCCGACAGTCCGAGCTTGCAGACGGGCCCGGAGGCGCACGCGCTCGAGGGCGACGTTTTCTGAGCCCGCCCTGCCCGTCGGACGTACGGACCGCCCAAACCGTGAGGCATCTCGCGCGACTGGCACTCGATCGCGAGAAGTGCCAGCGGTTGGCTTGACGCTCGTCGCGCGAGGGCTTACGTCGGCCGCGCTGTAAGCACTCGGAACACGCGAGTGCTAGCAAAGTGATTCGCGGGGCTGGTCGTTCGTCTGCCCAGCAGGCGTCGCGGCGGGCTCCGTCGTGGGTGTGGTGCGTCCGTTTCGCGTGCGCGCGTAGCGGCTTCGAGGAGGCGATCGATGGCGAAGATTCGTCCGTTGCACGACCGGGTGGTCGTCCAGCGTCTGAAAGAGGAAGAGAAGACCAAGGGCGGCATCATCATCCCCGACACGGCCAAAGAGAAGCCGGTCGAGGGCAAGGTGCTGGCTGTGGGCAACGGCAAAGTCCTCGACAACGGCGAGGTCCGTAAGCCCGAGGTGAAGGTCGGCGACCGGATCCTCTTCGGGAAGTACTCGGGCAACGAGATCAAGATCGACGGCGAAGAGCACCTGATCCTGCGCGAGGACGACATCCTCGGCATCGTGGAGGGCTGAAAATGGCTGCCAAAGAGATCGTTTACGACGCGTCCGCACGCGAGCTCATCCTTCGTGGCGTCAACACGCTCGCCGACGCGGTGAAGGTCACCCTCGGCCCGAAGGGTCGCAACGTCGTGATCGAGAAGAGCTTCGGCGCCCCGACCGTCACCAAGGACGGCGTCACGGTGGCCAAGGAGATCGAGCTCGAGAACAAGTTCGAGAACATGGGCGCCCAGATGGTGCGCGAGGTGGCCTCGAAGACGAGCGACGTGGCCGGCGACGGCACCACGACCGCGACGGTTCTCGCGCAGGCGATCTATCGCGAGGGCTCGAAGATGGTGGCCGCGGGGCACAACCCGATGGACATCAAGCGCGGCATCGAGCGCGCGGTGACGGAGGTCGTCGAGAGCCTGCGCAAGCTGAGCAAGGCGACGAAGGACCCGAAGGAGATCGCCCAGGTCGGCACCATCTCCGCGAACGGCGACGAGACCATCGGTCGCATCATCGCGGAGGCCATGGAGAAGGTCGGCAAGGAAGGCGTGATCACGGTCGAAGAGGCCAAGGGCATGCAGACCGAGCTCGACGTCGTCGAGGGCATGCAGTTCGACCGCGGCTACCTCTCGCCCTACTTCGTCACGGACCCCGAGCGCATGGAGGCCGTGATCAACGACGCCTACGTGCTCGTATCCGAGAAGAAGATCTCGAACATGAAGGACCTGCTCCCGGTCCTCGAGGCGATCGCGCGCCAGCAGAAGCCGCTCCTGATCATCGCCGAGGACATCGAGGGCGAGGCGCTCGCGACGCTGGTCGTGAACAAGCTGCGCGGCACGCTGCACACCTGCGCGGTCAAGGCGCCCGGTTTCGGGGATCGCCGCAAGGAGATGCTGAAGGACATCGCCATCCTGACCGGCGGACAGGTGATCGCGGAAGAGCTCGGGCTGAAGCTCGAGAACGTGACGCTCGGCGACCTCGGGCGTGCGAAGCGCGTCACGGTCGACAAGGACAACACGACGATCGTCGATGGCGCGGGCAAGAAGGCGGACATCAAGGGCCGCGTCGAGACCATCCGTCGTCAGATCGAGGACACGACGAGCGACTACGATCGCGAGAAGCTGCAGGAGCGTCTGGCGAAGCTCGTCGGCGGCGTCGCGGTCATCAAGGTCGGCGCTGCGACCGAGGTCGAGATGAAGGAGAAGAAGGCGCGCGTCGAGGACGCGCTCAACGCGACGCGTGCGGCCGTGGAGGAAGGCATCGTCCCCGGCGGCGGCGTGGCGCTGCTGCGCGCGCAGACGGCGCTCGAGTCGCTGAAGCTCGACGCCGAGCAGATGGTCGGCGTGCAGATCATCCGCCGCGCGCTCGAGGAGCCGATCCGTCAGATCTCGGCCAACGCGGGCGTCGAGGGATCGATCGTCGTGAACAAGGTCCGCGAGAGCAAGGGCTCGAACGGCTACAACGCGGCGACCGACAAGTACGAGGACCTCATCGCGGCCGGCGTCATCGACCCGACGAAGGTCGTGCACCACGCGCTCGTCAACGCGGCGTCCGTCGCGGGCCTGATGCTGACGACCGAAGCGCTCGTCGCCGAGCGTCCGAAAGAGGAGAAGGCCGAAGCCCCGGGCGGCCACGCCCACGGCGGCATGGGCTTCTGAGGCGGAGATCGAGGAGCCGCGCCACGCGCGGTTCCTCGATCGGGTGTGACGAGCGAGGCTCTCGCCGGAGACGGCGGGGGCCTTTCGTCTTTTTCACGGCGCTGGGCCGAACGTGTCGTGGGATCGAGGATCGCAGCAACGACGAATGCCGCGCGAGCGCCTTGATCGTCGCCGCGGGGCGCGGGAGCCTACGCGTCTCCGTGCAGAGTCGACGCCCCTACCCAAGGCGAGTTTCTCCCCCCCGTCGGGGGGGAGAAACGATTGGTTCGTAGCCCGATGTCCGGGTGCGGCGGCGGCAGCTGCGGGATCACGAAGGTGCGCGAGGCGGAGCGGGAGCGCGCACGCCGAGCGGTGATCCACGCGTACGGGCGGCGGACCGAGCAGGCGCGATCCGCAGCGCGGGTCGAGCGCGCACCCGAGCCCATCGATCTCGCGGCGCTCGGAAGGACGTTCGAGGAGGCCCTTCCGGTCCGCGCCTTCGTCGCGGAAGCGGAGCCAGACGACCTCGCGCGGTGGCTCTACCTGCTCGTCGGGCTGCACGAGCCGTCGTTGTGGGAGCTGCGCGAAGGAGTCGCGCGCTCGACGCCGTCGCGGGCCGAGGAGACGTACGTACGCGTGGGCCTCTCCGCGATCGGACGCTACGCGACGCTGCAAGAGTGCGTGCTCGACGCCACCGAGGACCGCAACCTGCTGGTCGTGCGCGAGAGCCCGCGGCTCGGTGTCACCGACACGCGCCTGCGCAAGGTCGTCACGTGCGCGCAAGGCGTCACCCGCGCGGCGGGGCTCGTGCTCCTCGACATCGCGTTCCTCGTCGAGCCCGCGCCTGCGGCGCTGCGCGACGATGCCTCGATCCTCGCGCGCTTCGGCCGCGAGCCGACGATGTGGTCGCTCCTGTTCGACCCCGCACCGCCGACCACGACGCGCGAGGTCGCCGTCGCCCCGCCGCGTGCACGAGAGGCGAGGCTCCGACCGTCCCTCTGAGCCACAACTTTTTGCGGTGCGAAGCGAGCCCGAAAGCACGGTTGCCTGACGAAAGTCTCGCGTGGCAGTAGCCTTGCTTGGCTCGGTCAGCACATGCAGCGCAAGCACGTGTACATCGTCGCCGCCACGGCTGCCGTGATGGGCATCGCGATCATCGCCCGCCTCCAGTGGCGGCCGGCACGGTCCGACGAGCCCACGAGCCCCGAGCGCCACGACCGCGGCGCGGCGGCTGCCGACGTGCGCCGGGCCGGCCCAGCCGCGGCGCGGGGCCCCGCGTGCGTCACGCAACGTGATCCCGTCCGACCGCGGGGCCCCAGGGGCGCGCTCGACCTGATGTCGGGCGCGGCGCGGGTGCAGGCGCTCGCCGTCTCGACGGAGTTCCCCAACCCGACCCTGCGGCTCGTGTCGGATCGCGTGAC
>JADZFZ010000174.1 GCA_020854145.1 Deltaproteobacteria bacterium
CCCGAGCCGGCGACGAGCAGGGAGCCCCGCTCGCCCGACGCGACCATCGCCGCCGCCATCTCTCCGTCGCGCGCGCGCTGGGCGAGCGCCATCGGGCCGAGCATCGTCGCGGGCAGCATCCCGCAGTGCGAGTCGGCCATCTCGCGCTCGAGCGCCGCTCGTTGGGCGTCGGGCAACACGCGATCGAGCCCGAGCCGTGCGCGCTCGCCCGCCTCGAGCGCCGCCTCGCCTTCGCGCACGAGGCGTCGCGTGCGATCGCGCGGGTAGTTCCCGGCGCGCACGTCGAAGCTCGCTGCGAGCGCGGCCGCCACCACCGGTCGATACCGCGCGAACGGCCAGCCGCTCTCGGTCCAGCCGATCGCGCGCGCGAGCACGTCGGGGTCCGACCGCGTCGACGGATCGCGTGCGAACGCCGCCTCGATGGCGCTCTGACGATCGGCGTCGAGCATCTCGAAGACCACCGAAGGGCGCCGATCCGCCGCGGCGATCGTCTCGATCCAGGCCACCGCGAGCCGCTGGTGATCCGGGTCGTCGTGCTTCTCGCCGAGCAGCACGTAGCGCGCGCGTCCGACCTCGCGCGCGACCTCGTCCGCGTCGACGAAGGCGCCTCGCGCCGGCGACCACACGCGGCCGACCAGCGGGTGATCGCGCTCGAGCGGGGCCAGCCATCGATCGGGCGCCAACGCGCGCGCGAACGGAGACGACCGTTCCGGGGCCGTGCCTCGCGTCGAGGGCGGCGACGTCGCCGCCGTCGATCGCGCGTCGCGCGCTCGCGTCTCGGCGCCTCCACAGCTCGCCGCCGACGCGATCACCACGAGGCCGACCAGCGCCTCGGTCCTCGATCGTCTCCTCATCGCGCCCGCTCGATCAGCCATCGGACGATCTGCTCCTCGACGCCCACCATGCCCGCGCCTCGTTGTCCGACCCCCAGATCGAGCGTCGGTGGGAATGCCACGTGACCGCCACGCGCGGTCAGCCGAACCTCGATCGTGGCGCGCGCCCGGGGCTCGCTCCCGTCGCCTTTCGCCCTCGCCAGCAGCGGCTCCATCGTGTGCGTCGGCACCATCGGATCGTGCTTCGCGCTGACGACGAGCGCCGGGATCTCGAGCGACGCGAGGTGCGGGCCCGCGCTGCGCGCGTAGTACGCGGCCGGCTCGGCGAACCCGAATCGCGGGCAGATCGCCGAACGGTCCCACTCCGCGCACGTCTCGGCCGCGAGCGCGCGGGGCACGTCGATGGGCACGCGCCGTCGCGCCGCCAGCAACCGCAACAGGCGCTTCTGCGTCGCGAGGACGTGTCGCCGGTAGACGAGGGCGTCGGGAGCGTCGATCGCGCGAACGGTCGCCTCGAGGTCGAGCGGCGCCGAGATCGTCGCCACCGCCGCCAGGCGCGGATCGCGCTGCGGCGACAGCGCGTAGCGGAGCGCGACGTGCCCGCCCACCGACCAGCCCGCCACCACGACGCGCTCGAAGCGATCGAGCACCGGGCTCGCGAGCGCCGCCGCGAGGTCCTCGTCGATGGCCGCGTGATAGATGTCCTCGCCCGTCGCGTCCGCGCCGCGCAGGTCGAGCCGCAAGCACGCCGCGCCCAGCGACTCGGCCACGTGCGCCGCGCGGATCATGTACGGGCTGTCCTTCGACCCGCCCGCACCGTGCACGAGCACGACCAGCGTGCGCCCGCGCGCGGGGCCCGAGAGCGCACCCCGCAGCAGCACCGTGCCCCAGCGTTCGTCCGGCACCGCCACGCGGAACACGCGGTGGAGCGACGCACGCGCAGGGCGCACCTGCTGCACGACCCACGGTGCGATCGTCCAGAGGTGGCCGGCGATGGAGCCGATGCGCGACACGACGAGCCGACGTTATGTCCGACGAGGTGCGAGCGCGCATGCCGTATCGCGTCGCGTCGTCGCGCTTCGTGTCAGCCTCCGTGCGTGGACGAGCATCCTCCCGCACGCGCGCGCGACCGAAAGGCGGAGACCGAGCCGACGCCCGACATCGTGCGCGACTCCCACGTGGCGCGCCGCGGCGGTCGCGGTCTTCGCCCGTGGCAGCTCGCCGCGATCGTGCTCGTTCTGTTCGTCGTCTTCCTCTTCGTCAGCGGCCCCATCTGGGAGCACCCGTGGGAGCCGAACCTCGCCATCCTCGCGAGCTACGCCCCCATCCCGCTCGTCGTCGCGCTCGTGCTGCTCGCGACGAAGCGACTGTCGTTGCGCTCGATCCTGCTCGACTCGCTCCTCGTCGCGGTCGCGAAGTTCGTCGTCACCGCGGGCGTGCTCATCACGCTGTGGGCCACGCACGATCCGCCCAACGCGCACCGTGCGCCGCGGGGCGCGCGCGCGGCGCGGAGCGCGCAGGAGAGACCGGTCGTGCGCCGCACGTCGGATCGATCGCGCCCCGCCCGCGCGTCGCTCGGGATCGACGAGCGCGGCTTCTCGCCTCGTCGGATCGAGGCGACCGTCGGCGACGTGCTCGAGATCCGCGCGACCGGGGGCGGCCTGCACACCGTCGCGCTCGAGCGAGACGGCACG
>JADZFZ010000175.1 GCA_020854145.1 Deltaproteobacteria bacterium
ACGATGTGCGTGACGAGCGGCATGGTGAACCCGACCAACCCCTGCCAGGAGTGCAATCCCGCGATGAGCACCACCGCATGGTCGAATCGCTCCGGGAGCTGCGAGGACGGCGACTACTGCACCGTCGGAGAGACCTGCTCGGGCGGCACCTGCGGCGGCAGCACGACGCGCGACTGCGACGACTCGATCGCGTGCACCACCGACACCTGCAACGAGACGGCGAATCGCTGTGACAACCCGATCGCCAACGGCCAGTGCCTGATCGGGGGGACGTGCTACGCGAACAACGACCCGAACCCGGCCGAGCAGTGTCAGGAGTGCCGCACGTCCATGAGCCAGAGCTCGTGGTCGAATCGCTCGGGCTCCTGCGACGACGGGATGGCGTGCACGACCGGCGACATGTGCATGAGCGGGATGTGCATGGGCGGCACGTCCAGCTGCGACGGCGGAACGTGAGCGAAGACGAATACGACGGCGAGCCTGCAGCGTACGAAGGGCCCGATCTGACGGGCCGATGCGGGACGTGCGTCTACTTCATCGAGCTGCGCGCGCGCCCCGACGGCATCGGCGAGGGCGAGTGCCGTCTCGGGTGCTGGCCCGCACCGCTCGCGGAGACGGCGACGTGCAGCCAGCACAAGGCGTACGGCAGCGGATGGGAGCAGCGGCGCCGCGCGCGGCGCGGAGGATCGGGCGGTGGGCGCTCGGTGACGACATCGACGGAGCACGTGCGGGCCAAGCGCGTGCTTCCGCGGGAGGTGGACCTCGACATGGACATGGCGGAGTTCCGTGAGGTGTTGCGCGACGTGCTGCGCGAGGAGCTCGGGGTCGGCGACGTGCCGATGGGAGATCGCTGGATCGGAGGCGAAGTGGTCCTGACGCCGGGCAAGGAGGGCACGCAGGAGAAGCGCATCCCGATCGAGGCGCTGTTCAACAAGGTCGTGATGATCCGCGACAAGCTCCGCGTGCTCGAGCAGAAGATCAACGGGCACGGCAAGCTGAGCGCCGAGGAGAAGGTCCAGCTGCAGCAGTACATCACCGGCTGCTATGGATCGCTCACGACGTTCAACCTGCTCTTCCGCGAGCCCGATGACAGGTTCGTCGGCGCGAAGGGCGCGGACTGAACCTCTCGATTGGCACGGAATGGACGGCGCGTCGCGCGTCCTGAACGAACATGGGGAAGCTCGTCGCGTGTGCGCTCTTGCTGGCTGCGTGCGGAGGCGCCGCGCGCGAGACGAGCAGCGTCGTGGGACGGAGCGATCGGCTCCCGGTCGAGTGGACCGTCTTCGACGGCGAGGGTGTGCCCGTGCGGCTCGAGCGCATGCGCGGGCGCGTGTTGCTCGTCTGGGTGTTCGCCACGTACGACGCCGCATCGATCGCGATGGTCGATCCGCTCAATCGATTGGTGGAGAGACGCGGCGACCAAGTCGGCGTCATCGGCGTCGCGGCGCAGCCCAACGCACGGCAGCTGCTGCCCCTGTTCGGGGAAGCGATGAGGCTGCGCTTCCAGGTGACGTGGGATCCCGAGGGCCACGTGCTCGGCGACGCGAGCCCGCTCGGACCGATCGATCTGGTGCCGACGCTCGTCGTGCTCGATCGGCGCGGCTACCGGCTCGGCGCGCACCCCGGACCCGCGAGCGACCAGGAGCTCGGCCGGATCGTCGCGCGTGCGCTGCGCGGCGACGCGCCGGAGTGAGGATCCGACGAATCCCGTTCGTGCTGAGTTGCGGATCGGCTTCGCCGACCCACGTCGCACGAGGAATTTCGCCCGCGCCCATCGACGCGCGTCCCCTCTCCCCGCACAGCGGGGAGAGGCAGGGTGAGGGGCCGGTGGCGTGAATTTGCCCCACTCGAAGGGTGGGGCTGTTACTTCGCTCGGGGCGAACGGTCGAGGGTTACGTCAGTCGCGGAGCAGCACGTCGCAGGCGAAGCGGACCTTCTTGACCACCTTGCCGAGGTTGGACGTGTGGATGTCCTTGCGCAGCGCGAGCAGCATGCGTCGCTGCAGACGATACGGGTGCAGCGGCCCGAACGACTTGATGGTCGTGCCGTTGCCGTTCTTGCTCGAATGCCCGTTCTCGAGGCCGGCGAAGACGTCCTGGTACGGGTAGCCGTACGTCTCGAGATCCTCCGGCTGCAGCGCATCGACGGCACGCCGCGCGGTCTCGAGCTTCGCCGGGTGCGCCTTGACCTCCGCGAGCCACTTCTCGGCGTACGCCGCGACGGGACGGCTCTCTCGCCGAACGGTGAACGGATCACCGGCACCGTCCTTGTGCTGGTGCTTGCCGTACTCGACGGCGTCGTCCTGGTGCTCGACGCCGAGGTGGTCGAAGATCTTCCGAATCTCCTCCTCGGGGCGCGCGACCAGATCCTCGTACCGCACGTAGTGGGGCGCCGTCTTCGTGGTGCGCAGGAAGCGGGCGATCGCCGGCACCCACAAGGACAGGATCGGCTTGTGCGCGTACGCGCGCGCCCAATCGCCCTCGAAGAAGCTCTCGGCGTGGCTCGACATCACCGCGACGGGATGTCGCACGAGCACGATGAACTTCGCATCCGGCAGCACCCGCTCGATGAAGGGCGCGACGAGCGCGTTCTCGGGCGTCTTGTCGAGAAAGACGCTTCGTCCGCTCGCGCCGAGCGCCCGGCCGTAGAGCGTCTCGACATACGCACGGAGCGCGTCGACGTAGTCGTCCTCTCCGCGTGGAAGGCCCTTCACGAAGTCCTTCTGGCCGGCTGCGGCGACCAGATGGTCGTACGGCGCCCGCTCGACGTTCGCGAAGTATCCGAGGTGCGCGAGCGGCGCGAGCAGGTGCGGCTCGGGCGGGCTGTAGATCCCGGCGTGCGAGCCGAGCATGCGCTGCAGGAGCGTCGAGCCCGAACGCGGCGGAGACAGCAGGAATGCGAGGCGGGGCGAGGCCATGTCGGGGCCTATAACCCGCCGCGCGGCGCGGCGCCAAATTTCGCCCAGAGCGCTCGCGCAACGCCGCTCGGCTCGCGAGCTACTGGCAGCGCACGCACACGCCCTTGAGCTGGATCTCGATGGCACGACCGAAGGCGGCGCCGGGGACTCCCGTCTCGGCCACGTTCACGGCGGACTCGGGAACGCACTGAACGGTGCCGCACTCGTTGCAGACGAAATGCGGGTGCGCTTCGACGCTCCCGTGCGACGGCCGCGTGGCCTCGAAGCGCCAGACGTGATCACCGATGTCGGTGCGGCGAGCGAGCCCCGCCTGGGTGAGGTCGACGAGGTTGCGGTAGATGGTCACGCGGTCCCAGCCGTGCGAGGCCAACGCGTCGGCGAGCTCGGGATGGCTGATGGGGGCCGCCGCGCGCCCGGCGCCCCATTCGTCGCCTCGTAGGCGCGCGAGCACCGCCATGCGTGCCGGGGTCGCGCGCAGCCCCGCCTCGCGCAGCGCTCCGCGCAGCTCGTCCAGCGAAGGCGGGCGCGACGACCCAGACATCGCTCGTTTGTAGCGCGCGCCCGGGGGAGTGAACAGCGCGTCGGAGATCAGCTCTCGATCTCGTCCATCCCACCGAACACGTCGGCGAGCTCGGCGCCGAACGCGCTACGCACGATCTCTTCCGCCTCGTCGGAGCTCGAGCTCAGCAGGCACTGGTAGGCGACCTCTCGCGCCCTGCGTGCGTCGAGCCGGCGGACGACCTCGCGCACGAGCGGGATGGCCGCCGGATGCATCGAGAGCTCGCGCGCGCCGAGCCCGACGAGCACCGGCACGCACGTGGGATCCGCCGCCGCCTCGCCGCAGACCGCGCAAGGGATGTCGACCGCCCGCGCCGCGTCCAGGGTCATCGCGAGCATCCGCAGCACCGCCGGATCCAGCGGGCTCGACAGGTGCGCCATCTCCTCGTTGATCCGGTCGATCGCGAGCGTGTACTGCACGAGGTCGTTGGTCCCGACGCTGAAGAAGTCGCACCGCGTGCCGAGCTGCGGCGCCATGATGGCCGCCGAGGGAACTTCGATCATCACGCCGAGCGGCACCTCGGGAGGAGCGAGCCCGCGTCGCTCGACGACCGCGCGCGCCTCCGCGAACACGGCCTTCGCGGCGTCCAGCTCCTTGATGGACGCCACCATCGGGAACATCACGCGCAGGCGACACTGCGGCACTTCCGTCGCGGCCCGCAGGATGGCGATGAGCTGGGTCCGCAGGAGGTCGGAGTGCGCGAGCGCGAGACGGATGCCGCGCAGACCGAGCGACCGTCGCAGCGTGCGCGGCGTTCGGATGGCCGTGGCGAACTTGTCGCCGCCGAGGTCGAAGGTCCGCATCGTGACCTCGCGCGGCGCGACGACGCGCAGCACGTCCGCGTAGAGCTGCGCTTGCTCGTCCTCCCCCGGAGGCTCGTCACGATCGATGAACAGGAACTCCGTGCGATACAGCCCGACACCGTCCGCCCCGTGGTCGACGGCGATGGCCGCCTCGGCGGGCAGCTCCAGGTTCGCGCGCAACGTCAGCCGCTCGCCGTCGAGCGTCGTCGCGGGTTCGTCGCGGCGCCCGAGCAGCCCTCGCGAGAAGCTGACGTAGCGTCGGCCCTTGTCGTCGGCGCGCTCGATCTCTTCGTCGGTCGGCGAGACCACCACCTCGCCGCGCAACCCATCGACGATCACGAAGTCGTCGGCGGCGATCATCGCCGTCGCGTCGCCGGTCGCGACGACCGCCGGGAGCTCGAGCGCACGCGCCATGATCGCCGTGTGCGAGGTGCGGCTCCCGACGTCGAGCACCAGGCCGATCACGGGCTGCCGAGACAGCGTCGCGGTGTCCGCCGGGCTGAGGTCGTGCGCGACGACGATCGACTGCCGATCGACCGAGAGCGTGGCCCGGTCTCCCGTCAGGTGGCGCAGGATCCGATCGCCGACGAAGTCGACGTCGCTCCTTCGCTCGCGAAAGTAGTCGTCGCTGTTGCGATCGAAGAGCTCCTTGATGCGCTCGACCGTGCGCTTGAGCGCCCACTCGGCGTTGATGAGCTCGTCGCGGATGAGGCGGCGCGCGCCTCCGAGGAGCATCTCGTCGCGCACGATGAGCAAGTGCGCGTCGAGGATCGACGAGTGCTCTCCGCTCGCGTCCTCGAGCAGGCGCGTCTGGATCAGCTTCAGATCCGCTTCGCTCGCCATCGCCGCCGCACGCAGGCGCTCGGCCTCGCGCTCCACCTCGGGCGCGCCGATGTGGCGGCGCGGCACGTGGCTGCGGCGACGATCCACCACGACGGCGCGTCCCGTCGCGATTCCGGGCGACGCCGCGATGCCCCGCATCACCACGCGCTGACCCGGCATCGGGGGCACGATGGACGCGCGCCGATCGCGAGTCGGCGACGACGGCGCACGTTCGCGCGCCGTCATTGCTCCTCTCCGAACTTGCCCGCGATGAGCGTGCCGATCTCGGACACCGCTCGTTCGGCGTCGTCCCCCACGGCCTTCACCGTCACCTCGCTCCCGCACGATCCGCAGAGCAGGAGCACGCCCATGATGCTCTTGGCGTTGGCGACCTGCCCATCTTTCTCGATCGTCACGTCGCAGCGGAAGCTCGACGCCAGCCGCGTGAGCTTCGATGCCGCGCGCGCGTGCAGACCGAGCACGTTGACGATACGGAAGGTTCCCTCGGATCGGGTGGGCGCGGCGTCGGTCACGGGTGCTCCGCATCGCGATGGTGCACCACGAGCGACGTCTTGCGGGCAGGCTCGAGGAGCTCGTGCAGGCGTGCCGCCAGCGCCTCCGCGACGGCGACCGAACGGTGCTTGCCACCGGTGCAACCGATCGCGATGGTCAACAGCGCCTTGCCCTCGCGTTCGTACCTCGGCAGGAGCGACGACAGCAGCGACGTGAGGCTCGAGAGCAGCTCCTGAGTCTCGGAGGCCTCGAGGACGAATCGAGCGACCTCGGGGTCTCGGCCGGTGCGCGGCTTGAGCGCGGGGACGAAGTGCGGGTTCGGCAGGAAACGCACGTCGAACACGAGGTCGGCGTCGACCGGGATGCCGTACTTGAAGCCGAACGACAGCACGCGCGTGACCATCGGGCGTGGTCCACCCGACGGCGCGAGCGTGTCGAGCAGCTGGCGGCGGAGGTCGTGCACCGTGAGGCGACTCGTGTCGAGCACGAGATCGGCGCGCACACGAAGGGTCGCGAGGAGCTCTTGCTCACGCCGGATCGCGTCGAGCAACGCCAGCTCCGTACCGACGGGATGCGGGCGGCGCGTCTCGCTGAAGCGACGTACCAGGGCCTCCTCGCTCGCGGTGCAGAAGAGCACACGGACCTTGCGTCCCTGGGCGCGCAGATCGTCGATGACCTTGCCCGCGCCTCGGATGGCCTCTTCGCCGCTCGTTCCGACCGATCGCTTCGGGTCCGACGTGCCCGCCGATCCGAGCAGCCCGAGGCGCACGTCGACGCCGAACGCGAGCCCGTGCGCGCCGGCCTGCTCGGCGACCCGAACGAGCTCCGGCGCGAGCGCGCTCGGAAGATTGTCCACGCAGAAGTAGCCGAGGTCCTCGAGCGCACGCAGCGCGGTCGACTTCCCCGCTCCCGATTGGCCCGTGACGACGAAGATCGTCAACGCGTCCTCGGTCCCCACTGCGTCCACATTACTTGGTCTCGACGGAGCGGTCATGGGTGCATCGTCCGGCTCGTCGGGCTCGTTGCCGGGCGCTCGCGAGGTTCGTTGGTCATCGGGGCGCGCTCGTGCGCGGCTCGAGCGCGGGAGGCGCGCCCGGCGCGTACCACGCGTGCATGTGATGGACGGGCGAGAGGCCGGCCCCGATGGGCACCGCTGCCGCGATCGCAGCGGCGAGCCAGCCGTGTGCTTCCACCACCGCGCGGCGCAGGTCGAGACCTCTGGCGAGGCCCGCTGCGACGGCGGCCGACAGCGTGCACCCGGTCCCGTGCGTGCAGCGCGTTCGCACGCGCGGGCTCGTCAGCACGAGCACCTCGTCACCCTCCGCGAGCACGTCGATGACGGTGCCGCCGCGCGCGTGACCGCCCTTGAGCAGCACCGCTCTCGCGCCGAGCGCCAGCAGCGCACGCGCCGCCGAGACGCGCGCCTCGAGCGACGATGGGATCGCACGTTCGAGCAACACCTCGGCCTCGGGGAGGTTGGGCGTCACCAGGCGCGCGAGCGGGATCATCTCGTCGCGCATCGCGCGCTCGGCGGAGGGAGCGAGCAGCCGCGCGCCGCCGCCCGCGATCATGACCGGATCGACGATCGGCGCAGCGCCGCGCTCGCGCAGGCAGGCCGCGACCTCGCGCACCACCGCCCTGTCGACGAGCATCCCCGTCTTGATCGCGTCGGCGCCGACGTCGTCGAGGACCGCGTCGATCTGCGCGCGCACCATCTTCGGCGCCACCCGCGCGATCGCCGTGACCGCCTTGGTGCTCTGCGCGGTGATCGCGGTGATCGCGCTCGAACCGTGCACGCCGAGCGCCGCGAAGGTTCGCAGGTCCGCCTGGATCCCCGCGCCTCCCGACGAGTCGCTCCCCGCGATCGTCAGCGCACGCGGGACACGCGGACGGTTGGCCTCTGGTGGGCTCACCGCTCGATCTCCGTCACCCATCGCCCCGTGCGCACGTCGCTCTTCACGTCCGCTTCGCGCACCACCACGTCGCCGGGCGCGAGCCGTCGCACGAGGCCCGCGAGGTCGGCCATCAAGGGTGCGCCGCCGCGCGCGGCCAGCTCGGCGCGAAGCACGGTCGCGATCTCGTTCATGTCGCCCGGCCGCCCGTCGGGCTTTCGCGACAGACACGACGCGAGAAGCCGATCGAGACGCGCACCGAGGTGCGGTCGCAGCTTGCGCAGCGGCACGCAGCGCGCGGTCAGGATGGCGTCGTAGAGCTCCTCGGCGGCCACGGCACCGAACGGGTGACGTCCGGTCAACGCCTCGTAGAGGATCACTCCGAACGCGAAGACGTCGACGCGCTGGTCGAGGTCGTGCCCTTCGAGCAGCTGCTCGGGAGCCATGTAGCCGCACGTCCCCTTGAGCACGCCCGTCGCCGTCTCGTACACGCGGTTCTCGCCGCGCGCGATCCCGAAGTCGATGAGCTTCACCGCGCCGTCGCGGCTCACCACGACGTTCGCCGGTGTCAGGTCGCGATGCACGACGTGGAGGGCGCGACCATCCGCGTCGCACGCGCCGTGCACGTACGCGAGCGTCTCGGCGAGCACGAGCCCGATGCCGAGCACATCCGTCTCGGGCAGCAGCGCCCCCGACGTCTGGGCGCTCGACATCAGCTCGCGAAGGCTCGCTCCGCGCACGTACTCGAGCACCAGCCAGTGATCGCGCTCGGCCTCGCCTGCCGCGTAGATGTGCCCGATGTTCGGGTGCGCCAACGACGCCAGCAACCGCGCCTCGTCGTAGAACATCGTGACGAACTCTTCGTCGTCCCGCTTGTCGCGGAGCAGCTTCTTGAGCACGACCGGCCGCTCGATCCCCACCGCGAGCGTCTCGCGCGCGAGGAAGACCTCGGCCATTCCGCCCACGGCGAGGCGTCGATCCACCGTGTAACGCTGGAGTTCGAAGGCGATCATTCCTGCGAGGCGCCGACGCCGCCGCCGGCATCGTCGTCCGTCATCATGCCGTGCTCGCGGAGCAGACGCCGCAACGACTTTCGGTGCAGGCCCGCGACGGCCGCCGCCTTGTCGTAATCGCCCTCGGAAACCTGCATCACGCGCTCGAGGTACTGCCGCTCGAGCATGGAGACCCATTGGTCTCGCGCATCCTTGAGCGTCGGCAGCGGACGATCGTACGGGAGGTCGGGCGGCGCACCCACCGACTCGGCCCGTCGCGGCCGCGACGGCGCCGCGATCTCGAGGTCGCTCGCGTGCAGCACCTCGCCCTTCGCGAGCGCGAGCGAGCGACGCATCACGTTGCGCAGCTCACGCGCGTTGCCCGGCCAATCGCGCGCGGAGAGCGCGGTGATCGCGTCCGGCGCGATCGACGTCACGCGTCCCCCGTTGCGCGCCTCTTGCTCGACCATCTTCGTCGCGAGCAACGCGGTGTCCTCGGGACGGCGGCGGAGCGGAGGGATCTCCACCGCCACCTCCGCGATCCGGTAGTACAGGTCTTCGCGGAACGTGCCCTCGGCGACCATCTGCTCGAGCGACCGATGCGTCGCGCAGACCACGCGCACGTCGACCTCGGAGAGCGCGCTGCCGCCGACCGGCTTGACCTCGCGCCGCTCGAGGACGCGCAGCAGCTTCGGTTGCAGGTCGATCGGGAGCTCGCCGATCTCGTCCAGAAAGACCGTGCCGCCGTGCGCGAGCTGGAACGCCCCTGCGCGTGCGCGGTCGGCGCCCGTGAACGCGCCCTTCTCGTGCCCGAACATCTCGGACTCGACGAGGCTCGCGGTCACCGCCCCGCAGTCGACCACCACGAACGGTCCCGACGCGCGGTCGCTCGCCTCGTGGAGCGCACGGGCCGCGAGCTCCTTGCCCGTGCCCGTCTCGCCGACGATCAGGCAGGACAGTCGCGTGCGCGCGATGCGCTCGAGCAGCCCGAACACCGCACGCATCGCCGCGGAGCAGCCCAGCATCGCCCCGAAGGAGTCTCCCTCGGACTCCTTCAGCCGCACGAAGCGCTTCTTCGGCTCGAACGTGATCTCCGTGCGCCCGAGCCGCACCCGCGCACCCGGCGCGATCTCGAGCTCCACCACCTTCACGTCGCCGACGAACGTCCCGTTGGTCGAGCCCAGATCGCGCAGCAGGAAACGCCCATCGCGGAACAGCACCTCGCAGTGGTGCCGGCTGACCTGCCGATCGGTGAGCACCAGGTCGTTGCCCTGCGCCGCACCGATCGTCACGCGCGCTGCCTCGACGTCGCACTCCTTGCCCTTGTCGGCGCCACCCGTCACGCGCAATCGCAGGCGGTGCATGACGAGCGTCGCCCGCTCGCCATCGCGCCTGACCTGCGTCCCGGACACGATCGTCTCGTGCACCCGCCGGAGAGTATCCCCCCCCACCCGAAGGTTGGAACCTCTTCGCACCTGGAGCGCACCGGCGACGGGCGGATGAACGACGCGACGACCTCAGGCGGTCGCCGTCCCACCGATCGATGGGCTTCGCGCAGTCTCGCTGCCCGGCTTCGTGCTCACGTCCTGCGCGACGAGCATCGCGCCGACCTTCGCGCTCGCGCCATCCCAGTACCCCGCCTCGACCTCGAAGCGCTCGGGGTTGCGGAACGTACCGAACACGAGGTCCCAGATGGGCAGGTCCGCGTAGTTGTACGCGTGCACGCCTCGCGCGTGGTGGACGCTGTGCGACTCGGGACGCTGGATGAGATACCCGAGCCACCGCGGCGTTCTGACGTTCGTGTGCTGGAAGAGCCCGTAGAACGTCGCGATCATCCCCGCGACCAAGACGGACTCGATGCGCACGCCGAGCGCGAGAGGCACCGCCGTCTGCACGAAGGCGAAGCCGACGACGTCGAGCGGATGGAAGTACACGCCGCCGATCACGTCGAGACGCTCGGCGCTGTGGTGCATCTGATGGAACAGCCGCCACAACGGCGCCCAGCCGTGCATCAGGCGGTGCCAGCCGTACTGCACGAGCTGCAGGACGACGAACGCGAGCACGGCGCCGCCTGCGACGCCCAACCAGTCGAGGTCCATCAGCCGGTGCGCGTACACGAAGTCCGCCCACAGCAGCGGCGCGAAGCTCGCGATCGCCATCATCGCGACGAAGAACGCCGCGCCCTTCGCTCGCCACCACGCCACCTTGGGCAGGGGCCGGGC
>JADZFZ010000176.1 GCA_020854145.1 Deltaproteobacteria bacterium
ACGTCGCGCAGGCGCAGGTTCCGGAAATCGGCGATGAGCTCGCCGTCGAGCCACAATGCAATTCGCCCATCGCGCATCCCCGGCGTGTTGGCCTGCAGCATCACCTCGTACGCGTACCAGCGGCCGAGCTCGGGCACGATGTTGCGACGCGGCACGAAATCGGGACCGAAGTCTCCGGGCATGCTCGAGCTCGGGAGCACCGTCCCGTCGGGGAAGAGGTGGTCGCCCCACATCGAGCGCTGCTCGGGGTGATAGATGTAGACGTTGAGGCTGCCGGGATTGGGGTCGGATTCCTCGCCGCGCCAGCACTCGAACTCGATCAGGAACTTGTTGCGGCCGTCCGCGGGAATCCCCGGGGTCGCGTTGCCGTCCACGTAATAGTGCGCCGAGATCCCGCCGCCGTTGTGGCTCGAGCCGACGACGTCGAACGACGTGTCGAATCGCGAGTAGTAACGAAGGAACAATCGATCGAGCTCGGGGCTCACGCGTCGCGCGACCGTGTTGCTGAGCTCCGCGTCCTGACGGGGCACCGTCATCTCGAGCGATTGACCACCCGCGAAGACGTTGTCCGCCTCGGTGGCGATTCGAATCTCGTGATAGACGCCGTAGTTCCAATTGGCCTCGAGCCCCGACGCATCCACGTAGCTCTCGAAGTCGTCCGCGAAGATCACCGCACCATCCCCGCCGATGCCTTCGTCTCCCGGGTACCGCGACGCGATGCCGGTATTGCCCGATGGCAGGTCCCCCGTCATCGGTGGGCCGGAGTCGGGCGTGGGTCCGGAGTCGGGTGGAGCCGCCGAATCCGATTCCGGTCGATCGCCGTCGGGCGTCCCCGTGTCGCGGCCGACCGTCGCGTCGCCGCGGCCCCCATCGTCGCTCGACGCGGGGCCGTCGTCGTCGCCGCAGCTCGTGAGGAGGGAGAACGCGAGGCAAAGTCGTGCGGCGCGATTCGACATACCCCAATCGTCGCGCCTCGGGGCAGTCGGAGTCGAGCCCGATCGGATCGCGCGGGAGACTCTCTCGCTCAGTCCGACGGGTCGGTGTCGAGACCCACGACCGAGAGCACCGGGCGGCCCTCTTCGCGGGAGCGTCCGAGGCTCACCGAGACGCGAAGCGACCACTCCGTCGGACCCTCGGCGTCGTGGAGGACCTGCGTGACGTGCCAGCGCCCTTCGTCCTTGCGGACGCGCACGTTGGCCGAGCTGCGCGCGTCGTGCCCCATCTCGACTCGGCCGTTCGCGGCCTCGAAGGCGTCGAGCGCGGCGACGAGCGACTCCTCGGGCATGGCGTCCTCGCCGGGCTCGACCATCTCGGAGAGCTCCTCGAAGCGACGGCCCGCGAGCGCACGCAGCACGCGGAAGATCTCGTTGCGAACGAGCACCGTGAAGGAATGGACGTCGCGCGTGATGTCGTCGTCGGCGAGCGTGTCGGCCTCGCGGGTCGCGGCGGGCACGTAGGACGGGTCGCGCATCTTCTCCCATTCGTCGAGGATGCTCGAATCGACTCCTCGCACGATGGCGCCCAGGTAATCGGTCACCTCGTCGAGCTCGCGCGTCTTGGCAATCTCGGGCACGGTCTGCACGAGCGCTTTGTACGCGTCGCTCAGGTATCGGAGCAGCACTCCCTCGGCGCGATGGAGGTCGTACTCCTTCACGTAGTCGGCGAACGAGAGGTACCGCTCGAACATCTCCCGGGCGATCGACTTCGGCCGGATGTTCTCCTCGCCGACCCAGGGGTGGCGCTCGGCGAACTCGTTGAACGTCTCGTAGACGAAATCGCGGAGCGGCTTCGCGTGCTCGAGCTTCTCCAGCTCCGCCATCCGCTCCTCGTACTCGACGCCGGCGGCCTTGAGCTCGGCGACCTTCTCGCCGCGCAGCACGTCGAGCTGCTTCTGGAGGACCACGTCGGGATTCTCGAGCGTCGATTCCACCAGCGTCACGACGTCGAGGGCGTGGTCGGGGCTCATCGGATCGAGCTCGGGAATCGTCTCGACGACGTAGAGTGACAATGCCTGATTGAGCGAGAAATCGGATTGCAGGTCGGCGTTCACCCGCAATCGCGGGGACAGCTCGATGACGTCGGCGGCGACCAGAGACCGGAGGAGCTGAAACGCCTTTCGCCGGTGCTGGACCTTGGCCTTCGGTGACTCGTGCGACTTGCGGACGAGCATCTTCATCGCGCGGCAGCCGTCGTGCTCGCGACCGAGCACCGCGAGCAGCATCGCGTGCGTGACCTTGAACTGCGAGACGAGCGGCTCGGGCTCGGACGCGATCAATCGCTCGAACGTGGTCTTGTCCCAATGGACGTAACCCTTGTCGGGGGGCGGGCGCATCACGGCTTTCTTCTTCTTGCCGGCCTCGGCTTTCGCCCGCGCCCTCAGGTTCTCGATGACGTGCTCGGGCGCCTGCGCCACGACGCTGCCCGCGGTGTCGAATCCCTTGCGCCCCGCGCGTCCGCTGATCTGCTGGAAGTCGCGCACGCGCAGGATGGCGACCTTCTCGCCGTCGTACTTGCAGAGCTTCGTGAACAGCACGGTTCGAATCGGGATGTTCACGCCGACGCCCAGCGTGTCGGTCCCGCAGACGAGCTTCAGCATCCCTTTCTGGGAGAGCCGCTCCACGACCCGCCGGTATTTCGGCAGCAGGCCCGCGTGGTGGAGCCCGACGCCGTGGCGCAGCAATCGCTGCATCGTCTTGCCGAACGGGCTCGTGAATCGGACTCCGTCGAGCGCCTCGTGAATCGCGCGTTTCTCCGCCTTCGTGCACCAATCGATGCTCAGGAGGTTCTGTGCCTCCTCGGCGGCCGTTCGCTGCGTGAAGCACACGACGTAGACGGGCGCCTTGCCCTTCTCGACGAGGTCCGCGATCGTCTCGTGCAGCGGTGTCTCGCGATAGGTGTAGTCGAGCGGCACCGGGCGCGTCGTCGAGCGCACCACCGCCACCTCGCCGCGGCCGAGCTCCGCGAGCGCGCGCTCGAATCGCTCGGTCGGCCCGATCGTCGCCGACATGAGGAGGAAGGTCGCCTGCGGGAGCGCGAGCAGCGGCACCTGCCACGCGACGCCCCGCTCCGGGTCCGCGTAGAAGTGGATCTCGTCCATGATCACGTAATCGACGTCCGCCTCGTCGCCCTGACGGAGCGCGACGTTGGCGAGGATCTCCGCCGTGCAGCAGATGATGGGCGCGTCGCGATTGACGCTCGCGTCGCCCGTCATGAGGCCGACGTTGTCGGGGCCGAGCGCGTCGGCGAGGTCGAAGAACTTCTCGTTGACCAGCGCCTTGACGGGGCACGTGTAAAACGCGCGCCTCCCTTCGTGGAGCGCCTTGAAGCAGAGGGCGAGCGCGACGAGCGACTTGCCGGATCCCGTCGGCGTCCCGAGGATGACGTGCTTGCCCGCGACGAGCTCGAGCACGGCCTCTTCCTGCGCCGGGTACAGCTCGATGCCGGACTTCGCGACGTAGTCGAGGAACGCGGAAAGAATCGCGTCCGCGTCGTCCGGAGCGGGTGCGGAAGAAGGGGACATGGCGAGACGACGGGACGGGTGAGCTGACCTGCGGTGGGCCGACTGGGGATCGAACCCAGGACCCTCGGATTAAAAGTCCGGTGCTCTGCCTGGCTGAGCTATCGGCCCGCGGGGCCTGAGAGATGGACCGGAAACGCTCGCAGCACAAGGCGGCGAGGCCTCGGTATCATGCGGGCCCGGGAGGTCGGTCATGCACGTCTGCTTCATCGGTGCGGACTTCGAAGAGAACCTCGGCGTCGCGATCCTCGCGGCCATCGTCGAGAAGCTGGGGCATCGCTGGTCGATCCTCGCGTTCAACACGCCTGCGGACGCGGACGCTTGCGTGCGCCGGGTGATGGCGGAGCGGCCCGAGGTCGTCGGGATGAGCATGCAGTTCCAGCATCGCGCGCACGAGTTCCTCGCGCTCGGGCGCAAGCTGCGCGACGCCGGATATCGCGGTCACATGACCGCCGGAGCGCAGTTCCCGACGCTCGCTTTCAAAGAGGTCCTCGAGCACGGGCACGGGTTCGACTCGGTGGTGCTGCACGACGGCGAAGAGACGTTGCCGGAGCTGCTCGCGGCGCTCGACGCCGGCAGGCCGCTCCACGAGGTCCCGGGCCTCGCGCTGCCGGGGGCCGACGGCGCTGCGTTTCGCACCGCCTCTCGCCGGTTGCCCGACGACCTCGACTCCGTGCCGTTCGCCAAGCGTTATCGGCAGCACACGCGCCACGTCGGTGTCCCCTTCGTGCCCATCGTCGCGTCTCGCGGCTGTTGGGGACGCTGCAACTACTGCTCGATCGTCGCGTTCTACAAGGACGCTCACGACACCGGCGGCGGCAGCAAGCTCATGCGCATGCGGAGCCCCGAGAACGTGGCCGCGGAGATCGCGCTCCTCTGGCACACGTCGGGACCGAGCATCTTCTGCTTCCACGACGACAACTTCACGCTGCCCGATCCCCGGCAGACCCTGGCGCGCGTGCGCGCCATCCGCTCTGCGCTCGACGAGTACGGCGTCGGGCTCATCGGCATCGTCGGCAAGGCGCGACCGGACACCGTGACGCGCGAGCTGGCGCTCGAGCTCGCCGAGCTCGGCGTGATCCGCCTCTACGTGGGTGTCGAGAACGGGAGCGAGACGGGCGGAGAGCATCTCCGTCGCGGCACCCAGCAGAGGCACATTCGCGAAGCCCTCTCGGCTTGCCGCGAGGCGGGGATCTTCAATTGCTACAACCTCCTGATGTTCGAGCCCGACGCGACGATGGAGCACGTCCGCGAGAACATTCAGTTCATCCGAACCAATTGCGACCGCCCCGTGAACTTCTGCCGTGCGGAGCCCTATCACGGCACGCCGCTGCACGTGGAGCTGTCGGCCATCCAGGATCTGGGCGGCAGCTACATGGGCTGGAACTATCGGATTGCCGACGACCGGACCGAGATGATGTTCCGCGTCTGCTCGGCGGCATTTCGCGAGCGGAACTTCGCCACCCAGGGAGTGGCCAATCGCTACATGGGAATCGGCTACGCCGCGAACGTGGTGAAGCGATTCTATCCCGCAGTGGGCGCCCAGACGTTGTGGGAGCGTGCGCGCGACCTGACGACGGCCATCTCGCTCGACACCGCCGAGCACCTCGAACGCGCGGCCGATCTGGTCGAGAGCACGGCGCTCGGGGACCACGACGCGCTCGCGCGCCAGACGGCTCTGCTCGGCCTGGCCATCGCCGAGGCGGATCGTCGATTCCACCACGAGCTCGATGGGCTCTACGCCGACTTCAACCACCACGCCGCGCGCGTGCGCGAGCAACGAGGTACACACAAACGCAGCCAGATTCCCCGAAAGCTGTTGGGCATCGCGCGCAGCGTGATGGTCGGCGCCTCGCTCGCGACGCTCGGCTCCGCCTGCGGGGACGACGACACGGTCGCGCGCGACGTGGGCATTCGCGATGCGGGTCCCGACGTGCCGATGGTGGTGGACCCGGCTCCGCGGGATCTCGGGATCGCCGACGCGGGCCCTGAGCCGATGGACGCAGAGCCGGACGTGCCGATGGTCGTCGATCCCGCGCCGCCCGATCTCGGTCCGGACGACGCGGGCGAGCCGGACGTGCCGATGGTGGTTGACCCCGCGCCGCCGGATCTCGGCCCGGAGGACTCGGGACCGATGGTGGTCGATCCTCCGCCGCCCGACATGGGCATGAGCGCGATCCCCGCCGAGCGCGATCCGATGGCGAGCGCGCCCGTGCTCGAGGGGGCCACTCCGCGGCGGCGATTGCGTCTCATCGACCAATGGGTCGACAGCTCGCCGCGAGAATCGGTGCGCACCGACGATCTCGCGCTCTCCGATCCGCCGTCTCCGCGATTGCGGGCGCGAAGGGAAGGAGACGTCGTGCACGTCGCCGTCGAAGGCGTTCGCGCGCCCGTCACGACCCGATGGGAATCCGAGGGCGCGGTCGAAGGCGAGGGCCTCGACGTGCGCTGGTCGCCCGTGGACTCGACGGATCAGATTCGGGTGGCAGTCCGCTCGCGCAACGGCGTGGCGGTCGTGACGCTGCGGGCGTCGGCCGTCCCCGCGGCGTGATCTCAGCACGAACGGTTGTTCATCTATTTTCAATCGGGGCGCCATTCCAGCCCGATCGAGCCGCCCAGGTGCTGATCGACGGCGCCGCCGGCGACGTGCGCGTCGCCGGGCTCGGGATTCATCGACAGGAAGAATCGTCGCCATTCTCCGGAGACGCGAATGCCGAGCCCCGCGCCGACCACGAACGTGGCTCCGAGCTCGGCCTCGACTCCGCCGCCCGTCGCGTGCGGGAACCAATCGGGCTCGCCGATCTCGCCCAGCGAGAGGACCGGAAGCCAGGAGCCACGCAGGCGGACGTCGAGCACGTCGGCCGCGTGGACGATCACGGACGTGCCCAGCAGGAGATGCTCGTATCGCACGTCGGGTAATGGCGTCTGGCCTCCCGAGGCGCCGTCGAACGCGAAATCGTGAATCCCGTATCCGGCGTGGGGGCGAATCTCGACCGGCCCCATCGGCAATCGCACCGTCAATGCGGTCGCGAGCGCGTGGAATCGCGTGCCGTGCTCGCCGCCGTCGGAGCGCCGGGACGAGACGCCGACGGCCACCTCGCCGCGCGCCTCGATGCCGATGTGGGCGAGCACGGTGCGCGAGAGCGCGCCGGGGAAGAACGTCGCGTCGGCGAACACGATGGGCGCACCGGCGAGGTCGTAGCCGGAGTGCTCTCCGAAGAGATCGTCGTGGTACGAGAAGCTGCGCGAGCGCAGACGAAACCCGGCGGTGAGCTCGATCGCCGTGGCCGTGAGGCCCACCTCCGCCCGTGTCACCGGCTCGCGTCGAGCCGCACGGGCAGCGGGGCGACCGCGAGGGTCGTCGGCCACGGGTGCGTCGCCGAACCGGTAGGGCCGTGGTGCACCTCGTTCTGCGGCGGGCGTCGACGTCGGCGGCTCCGCGAGCGCGTCGCGGATCGTGTCGGCCACGCGCGCCGCCAGCGCCGGCGCGAGGTCGCTCGGATCGCGACGAGTCGCCGACCACGCGCCGAGCTCGCGGCCGTCGGACGCGCGTGCGACGAGCCGGAGGGTCCGCCGTCGCCCGCGCCTGCGTACGTCGCCTTCGATCGTCGCCGCGACGTCGGTCGCCCGACCTGCGACGCGCGCCTCCGCCGAGACGCCCGCTCGGCCGAGCTCGCGAATCAGGGCGTCGCGGATCGTGTCGCCGCCCGTGCCCTCGAGGGGCAACACCGCGACCGTGCGCGACGCAGCGTCTTGTGCGCGAGACGAGAGCGGCGACACCGAGACGACCGCGATGCAGACCGCCGTGGCGAGCACCGGCAGCGACGGCCCGCGAATCGAGGGACGGAGCATTCGTCGGGGTCGTGCGCAGGCCGCGTGCCACGCGGGAATCGCGCGCCTCGGCGGAACGGAACCGCCCGTGTCCGCGCACGGCACGTGCCCCGGGCGCAGCCCCCCGCCAGCCACTCACAGGGTCGATAAGAATCCGGGTCGTGAATCGGGACTCGCTCTTGTGGGGGAGTTGCACGGGGACGCTGGGGGCGGAGGCCCCGGCAACGATCACTCAATCGAAGCGGTGGTACTTGCGGGCTTTCGCGGGGCCACGGCGGGGGCGTGGTCGCGCGCCGCCGCGCGGGGTCGGCTCTTCGCGCAGCCGCACCAGGATGCGTTGGTCGCCGTCGGGCGTGAGCGTCATCAGCTCGCTCGCATAGCCGTCGGCGTGCAGCTCGAGGGGCAGCGCCGTCTGGGATCGGACCAGCGTCAGCGCCAGAGGCGTGGGCCCTCGCTCCTCGCCGTCGAGCGTCACGTCCGCGCGGACGGGCGTCGACTCGATGCGCACGACGACCTCGTTCGAGACCGGCGCGGCCGGGGTCCGCTCGCCGCCCGCGGCCGTGGCGGCGTCCGCGCCCGCGCGCGCGGCGGGTGCGTTGCTGCCCAGCTCAGGCGACCTGCCGGCCGCGCTGCCGGTGATCGTCTTGCTTCGAGGGCCGGCGGCGAGGCCAGGGTCGGAGCGCACGGGAACGTTGCCCTCGCGAACCGATTCGTCCGGCTCGGCGCCTGCGACGCCGATGACGACGGCGGTCAGCAGCGCCGCGACGAGGCCGGCGCCAGCGAGCAGAGCGGGTCGCCTCCATTTGCGCTCTGTCGGTTTGTCGACGACAGGCTCGGGCGCGACCGTCAGCGGCTGCTTCGGGACCGGGTTCGTTCCGGTGATGACGTCGAGGTCGATCTCGACGCTCGGCAGCTCGATGGCGCGATCGACCTCGGCGGCCGGCAGCGACGTCAGCTCGGAGCCCGCCTGCAGCCGCGCGAGCATCTGGCGCTTCTCGTCGATGCGGTCGTCGAAGAGCTTGAACATCAGCTCCCGCAGGCTCTCGTCGAGCACGTCGTCGCCCGCGAGCTGCCGCGTGACGCGCATCAGGTCGCGCCGGACCTCGGCCGCGCTCTGGTAACGCTCGGAACGCGATCGCGAGAGCGCCTTCATGCAGACCGCGTCGAGCTCGGGAGGCGTCTGGGTCGAGACGCTCGACGGCGGCGGGATCGGCCCTTCCGAGATGGCCTTGAGGACGAGTAGCTTGTTATTGCGTTTGAATAGTCGGTGCCCGGTGAGCGTCTCCCAGAGGAGCGTGCCCAGGGAGAACACGTCGGAGCGCCGATCCACGGGGCGGCCCGAGCACTGCTCGGG
>JADZFZ010000177.1 GCA_020854145.1 Deltaproteobacteria bacterium
GAATTGTGGTAGGGCCCGAAAATGAGCCTGAAGCACTATCAGACTTGCCCATTGTGCGAGGCCACGTGTGGCGTGGTCATCGAGCACGACGGCCGGGAGGTGCTGGGCATTCGCGGCGACGACGACGACCCGTTCAGCCGCGGCTACATCTGCCCGAAGGCGGCCGCGCTCGTGGACATCCACCAGGATCCCGATCGGCTGCGGCAGCCGGTCCGTCGCGTCGGCGACCGGTGGGAGCCGATGGGCTGGGACGAGGCGCTCGATCACTGCGCCGAGCGATTGGCGGACGTCCAGCGGCGACACGGACGCGACGCGGTCGCGCTCTATCGGGGCAACCCGATCGCCCACGGCTACGCCGCCCTCCTCTACAGCGAGGCGCTCGCGACGGCGCTCGGCACACGGAGCCGCTACTCGGCCACGTCGGTCGATCAGCTGCCCCACATGCTCGCGTCGTTGCACGTCTTCGGGCACCAGGCCCTCTTCGCCGTGCCCGATCTCGAGCGCACGGCGCATCTGGTGATCATCGGCGGGAACCCGCTCGTGTCGAACGGCAGCCTCATGACGGCGCCCGACATGAGATCGCGTCTGGCAGCCATCCGCGCGCGCGGCGGGCGCGTCGTCGTGATCGACCCGCGGCGCACGGAGACGGCGAAGGTCGCCGACGAGCACCACTTCGTCCGACCCGGCGCCGACGCGGCCCTGCTCGCCGCGATGGTGCACACCCTGTTCGACGAGAAGCTCGACCGACCCGCGCGATTGACCTCCATGATGGACGGGGTCGAATCCATTCGCGCCGCCGTGGCGCGATTCACGCCCGAGCGCGTGGCCGGCGCCGTCGGTCTCGAGGCGACCACCATTCGCCGCATCGCCCGCGAGATCGCGCAGGCACCGTCGGCCGCGGTCTACGGGCGTGTCGGGATCTCCGTGGCCGAGTTCGGCGGTCTCTCGTGCTGGCTGCTCCTGGCGATGAACGCGCTGACCGGCAATCTCGATCGTGCGGGCGGCCTCATGTTCCCGACGCCGCCGATCGACTTCCTCGCATTGCTCGACCGCCTCGATCTGCGTGGCAGCCACGGGCGCCGCAAGAGCCGCGTGCGCGGCCTGCCGGAGTTCGGAGGCGAGCTGCCCGTCTCGTCGCTCGCCGAGGACATGGAGGTCCCGGGCCCCGGACGAATTCGGGCGTTCGTGTCCTTGCTCGGCAATCCGGTGCTCTCGACACCGAATGGTAGGCGCCTCGACCGGGCGCTCGCAGGGCTCGATTTCGTCGTCGCCGTGGACCTCTACGTCAACGAGACGACACGGCACGCGGATGTGATCTTGCCAGGCACCTTCGCGCTCGAGCGTGATCACTACGACGCCGCGCTCCACCTCGTCGCGACGCGCAACACCGCCAAATGGTCGCCGCCACTGTTCGAGAAGAAAGACGATCAGCGGCACGATTGGCAGATCATGCTCGAGCTCGCGCTCCGCACCTCGGAGCGGGCGGGCCTCCGCCGAGGCCTCCTCTCGCGGCTCGCCGGGCCCGCAGCGCGCCGCATCCGACCGGATCAGCTCGTGGACCTGCTGCTCCGGCTCGGTCCGTACGAGCTCTCGCTCGCGAAGCTTCGGGAGCATCCGCACGGGCTCGATCTCGGCCCGCTCGTGCCTCGCCTGCCCGACGTGCTCCGCACCCGCGACCGTCGCGTGCACCTCGCGCCGGCGCCGCTCGTCGCGGATCTCGATCGATTGGCAGCGGGTCTCGATCGCGAGCCGGCCGACGGCGAGCTCTTGCTCATCGGACGCCGGTCGCTGCGGAGCAACAACTCGTGGATGCACAACAGCCATCGCCTCGTGAAGGGCCCGGCGCGCTGCACGCTGCTCATGCACCCCGAGGACGCACGCCAGCGAGGGCTCGCCGAAGGCGACGTCGTCGCCGTGGCCTCGCGCGTCGGAGAGGTCCAGGTCCCGCTCACGGTGACCGACGACGTCATGAAGGGCGTGGTCAGCCTCCCGCACGGCTGGGGCCACGGTCGCCCCGGCGTGCAGCTCTCGGTCGCCAGCGCGCACCCGGGCGCGAGCATCAACGATCTCACGGACGACGCGTTCATCGACACGTACGCGGGCACGTCGGTCCTCAACGGCACACCCGTCCAAGTCAAGCAACGCGTGCACACGGACGCCGGCGAGTAACGGCTCCCCGCGTCGCGCGTAGGGGGGACGAGGAAGCCGTGGAGAAGCTCGATTCGATCCGGAAGACCCTCGAGCCGTACGCATGGACCCTGGCCCGCGTCGCGCTCGGGATCGTGATGATCGCGTACGGCCTCGACAAGATCGAGGCCTGGGATCAGTGGGTCCGCATCATGGGCAACAAGGGTGTTCCCATGCCGGGCGTGATGATCTACGTGGCGATCCTCGGCGAGCTCGGCGGCGGGATCGGCCTCGTGCTCGGCGCGCTCACCCCGCTCGCCGCAGCCGGCGTCGCGGGCAGCATGGTCGTCGCGACCTTCACGTTCCACGACCTCGCGCACATCATCGGCAAGCACAACGGCATCGGCACGACGCTGATCTTCTTCGTGCTCTCCGTGCTCCTGATGGTGAAAGGCGGAGGCCCCGCCAGCGTCGACGCGGTGCTGCGCAAGACGCTGGGCGGCAAGAGGCGGGTCAGCCCCGACGATTCTTCAGGATCGCGACGAACGAACGAGCGCGAATCTCTTCGAGCGTCAGCCCCGTCCGGCTGATCGCCTCGTCCTCGGTCAGCGCGCCGCACGCGAGCGCACGAAGGAAGTAGTTGAGCAGACCCTGTCCGGTGGCCGCGTCGTCGAACACGTCGCCGTGGAGGGTCGCCTGCGCAGCCTGTTTGACGAAGTTCGCCAATCGGTACGCCGCCGGCTCGAGCCCTTCGAGGAAGAAGGTGTAGACGGCCGCATAACGCACGGGCAATTGCGCCGGGTGCAGATCCCAACCCTGGTAATAGCCGTGCACCAGCGAATGACGGACATTGTCGTACGCGAGCTTCCACGCCCGGTGGACGGCCGCGGCATTCTCCGCCGATTGCGCCGCCGTCAATTGGCCGCCCGCGGGTGGGCGGTGCGGCGGGATGGGCATCACGGTCGTCGCGCCGTCGGAGAGCCACACGTCGGTGCCGCCGAGCGACACCTGCATCACGTGCTTGGCGAAGTCGCAGGCAGGATGGCGCATCGCCTGGTGGGCTGCGGTGATGCTGCACGTCGCCGTGTAGTCGTAGGTCCCGAAGTGCGTGGCGACGCACCGGCCCTTCGCGGCCGCCACCAACCGCGGCACGTTGACGCGTCCGTCGGGATCGAAGATGGCCTGCGTCGTCTCGATCATCAGCTCGCAGCGCAGCGTTCCCGCGGGCATCGACAGCGACGCCTCGAGCTGGCCCAGCACCTCTGCGAAGAGGGCGACCTGCTCGGGCGTCGTGACCTTCGGCAAGGTGACCACGAACCCGCTCGGCACGGCGCCGGCCTGCTTCCACAGCGTGCTGACGAACGCATCCAGCGTCCGGACGCTGCGTTCGTGCAGCTCCTCGGTGAACGGCTTGACGCGAATGCCCAGAAACGGCGGCTGCGTGCCGGCCGCCATCGCCTTCGCGACCTCCGACGCCGCTTGCGCCGCGTGTCCGTCCTCCTCGGCGTCGGGACGATTGCCGTATCCGTCCTCGAAGTCGATCCGGAAGTCTTCGATGGGCTCTCGCCCGAGCTTCTCGACGACGCGGTGGTGCACGCGCTCGATGATCTCGGGGCTCGCAGAGACGCCCAGCGCCTGCGCGAACGAAGCCGCGCTCGGGGCGAACGTCTCGAGCGACTTGAGCGCGAGCTGCCCGAGCTTGGCCGGCGTCTCCGCCTTGAAGAGGTGTCCGCCCCCGTACACCGTGTGAACCGGTTGGCGTCTCCCGGATTCACCCGGGTAACGCGCGGCGAACGCCGCATTCGATTCGCGAAGCTTCGCGAACGTCCCGTCCAGCGATTCCCGAGTCAGCGAGAACGTCGTCATGCGGCCTCATTAGGGGACGCAATCGACGTTCGCAAGAGCTCGATAGACTGGCCTCGCGTGCCCGGCTGCTCCAATCTCCCCGCAAGCCGATGAATCCGCAATCGCAGCCTCCTTCCGATTCGGCACCCGAGCCCGACGGCACC
>JADZFZ010000178.1 GCA_020854145.1 Deltaproteobacteria bacterium
AGAAGCCGCGAGAGGCCGCGCAGCTGGATGTCGACGATGCCGCCGAGGTCGTCCTTCGAGAGACGGTCGAAGATGACGACGTCGTCGATGCGGTTCAGGAACTCCGGGCGGAAGAACCCGCGGAGCTTCTGCTGGACCTTGTCGCGCAGGCTCTCGGCGTCGCCTTCGTGATCGAGGATGTCGGCGCCGCCGACGTTGCTCGTCATGATGACGACCGTGTTCGAGAAGTCGGCGAGACGCCCGCGCGAGTCCGTCAGGCGTCCGTCGTCGAGCACCTGCAGCAGGATGTTGAAGACGTCCGGGTGGGCCTTCTCGATCTCGTCGAAGAGCACGACCGAGTACGGACGCCTGCGCACGGCTTCGGTGAGGAAGCCGCCTTCGTCGGAGTCGACGTAGCCGGGCGGCGAGCCGAGCAGGCGCGCCACCATGTGCTTCTCCATGAACTCGCTCATGTCGAGCCGCGTGAGCGACGCCTCGTCGTCGAAGAGGAACTCGGCGAGCGCCTTGGCGAGCTCCGTCTTTCCGACGCCCGTCGGTCCGAGGAACAGGAACGAGCCCACGGGCTTGCGCGGATCCCGCAGCCCTACGCGCCCGCGCCGCACGGCCTTGGCGATCGCGAGCACGGCCGCGTCCTGACCGACGACGCGCTCGCGCAGGCGCACCTCCATCTTGAGGAGCTTGTCGGCCTCGCCCTCGAGCATCCGGCCGACATCGACGCCGGTCCAGGCGGCGACCACCTGCGCGATGTCCTCCTCGGTCACGGTGTCGTGCACCATCGGTCGCGCGCCGCCGATCTCGTTGAGCGCGGCTTCGGCCGTCGCGAGCTGCTTCTCCAGCATCGGCACGGTCCCGAAACGCAGCTCGCCCGCGCGCCCGACGTCGCCCGCACGTTGCGACTGCTCGAGATCCCCGCGTGCGGCGACCAGCTCCTCTTTCAGGCGGCGTACCTCCGCGAGGCGCGCACGCTCGGCCTGCCAGCGGCTGCGCATCTGCTCGACGCGCGGGCGCAGATCGAAGAGCTCCTTCTCGAGCCGGGTGCGCGACGCCACGCTGTCCGCGTCGGAGTCGTCCTGCATCGAGCGCACCTCGAGCTCGATCGCCTGGGCGCGTCGCTCGAGCGCGTCGAGCTCGCTGGGCACGCTGTCGATCTCGACGCGCACGCGCGCGCCCGCCTCGTCGACCAAGTCGAGCGCCTTGTCCGGCAGCTCGCGATCGTAGACGTAGCGTTGCGCCAGCTTCACCGCGGCGACGAGCGCCGGGTCGCCGATGCGCACGCCGTGGTGGATCTCGAAGCGCGAGACCCTTCCGCGCAGGATGGCCACGGCGTGATCGAACGTCGGCGGGTCGACGCCGATCGGCGCGAAACGACGCGCGAGCGCCTGATCCTTCTCGATGGACTTGCGGTACTCCGCGGGCGTCGTGACGCCGATGATCCGGATCTCGCCACGCGCCAGCGCCGGCTTGAGCAGATCGGCTGCACCCACCTGCCCGCTGCCGCCTCCTGCGGAGACGACGTTGTGGATCTCGTCGATGAAGAGGATCACCTCGCCGCCGGAGTCGCGCACCGCCGTGAGCACGGCCTTGATGCGCTCCTCGAACTCGCCGCGCAGGCGCGCTCCGGCCACGATCGCGCCCAGGTCGAGCGCGAGCAGGCGCTTGCTCTTGAGCATGTCGGGCACGTCGCCGCTCGCCATGCGCATCGCGAGCGCCTCGATGATCGCGGTCTTGCCGACGCCCGGCTCGCCGATGAGGATCGGGTTGTTCTTCTGTCTGCGCGCGAGCACCTGCACGATGCGCCGCAGCTCCGCGTCGCGTCCGATGATCGGATCGAACCGATCGGCGGCCGCCGCGCGCGTCAGATCGAAGCCGAACCGCTCGAGCGCGTCGCCCTCCACGACG
Source organism: Deltaproteobacteria bacterium (assembly GCA_020854145.1). Classification (GTDB taxonomy): domain Bacteria; phylum Myxococcota_A; class Polyangia; order Polyangiales; family JADZFZ01; genus JADZFZ01. The sequence continues at coordinate 1,900 of JADZFZ010000178.1, forward strand.
GGCGCGCCCTTCTTCGACCCACCGCCCGAGCTGCTCGTCGGCGAGCTCGCCGCGGGCGCGACGCGTTCGGCCGCTCCGCCACCCCCGCCGCCGCTGCCCGAGCCTCGGCTCGACACCTCGCGCTCCGACACGGCCGCGCGCATCACCGGCGCCGACAGGCCGCACGCGCGCATGACGTGGTGCACGAGCCCGGCTTTCTCCTGCGCGGCCGAGAGCAGCAGGTGCCCGACGGCGACCGGCACGCCACCTTCGCGCGCCGCTTCGCCCTCCGCGCGCGAGAGCAGGTCCAGCAGACGCGGCGACAGGTACGCGACCGCACCCTCGAGCCGCGGCAGACGCCGCAGCTGCACCTCGCACTCGAGCATCACGTCGCGCGGCTCGACGCCGGCGCGCTTGACGATCGCCTGGGCTCCGCCGTCCTTGTCGAGCAGCCGGTGGAGCAGGTGGATCGGCTCGACCTCCGAGTGGCCGCGCTCGTCGGCGAGCGATTGCGCGTGAGAGACGGCGGCGCGCGCGTCGGCTGCGTAGGCCTCGAGTCGCAGGGTCAGCGTCATCGCGAGAGCTCCGGGCGTGGCGAGTAGGGCGCCGTCCATTCGACGTGCAGCGTGAGGCCGGTGAACCGCGGCAGGTCGGCGTCCTCGCCCGCGTTCTCGGCGTGCGCGCCGTACTGGATGCGCTCGGCGTCCACGCCGAGCTCGACGAGCGCGTTTCGCAGGTAGATCGCCTGCTGCGCGTAGTCGGGGGTACGCGCGGCACGACCTGGACGCGCGGGCGCCGCAGGAGCCGTCGCGGGCGCCGCGGGCCTGGGCCACCAGATCGTGAGCGCCATCTGCGCGCTTCGCAGGTGCCGCGCGAGCTGCTGGACCATCGCCGAGGACGACGGATGGACCCG
>JADZFZ010000179.1 GCA_020854145.1 Deltaproteobacteria bacterium
TCGGCAACCGCCTCCATCGCGTCGCGATCCGCGAAGGCGCCGAGCTCGAAGACCTGAGCGCCCTGCTCGACATGGCCATCGAGCCGATGGAGATCACCGACGATCGCGATGCGTCGTTCTCGCCCGACGGGCGCCTCATCGCTGCCAGCGTGTCGCGCGGCAGCTGCGTCGGCTGGTCGTGCGTCTGGCTCGGCCCGTCCGACGACCCGTCCGCGATGCGCCCGATCCGCGTGGATATCGAGCCCGACGCGCTCCTCCACGCGAGCTGGCCGGTGGTCGCCGACGACGCACGGTTCGTCGTGTACGAGAGCGCAGGCGCGACCGCCGAGCACCACTACGACGTCTGGATCACGCATCGAGGAGACGGCGGAGACTACGGCCCACCCGTCGTGTTGAGCGCCGCATCGACGCGCCCGTACAACAAGCGCCCACGCCTCTCGCCCGACCAGACGCGTGTCGTCTTCTCGTGCTCCTTCGAGATCTACGGCTACGACTCGATCTGCGAGGTCGGCACCGACGGCACGGGGTTCCGCATCCTGCTCTCGCCCGACCAGGCGCCTCCGCCGTACGTCGCCCTGCGCGACGAGTCGCTCGACCATCCGAGCTACGCGCCCGACGGCAGCATCGTGTTCGCGACGCGATGGGGCGTCGGCTCGCAGATCTGGCGACTTCCGGCCGACGGCGGGCTGCCGGAGCGTGTCCACCTCGCGGACCTGCACGAGCTCACGCAGCCCTGCGTGTTGCCCGACGGTCGCATCGTCGCCGTTCACGACCTGTCCGCCGAGGCGCCCGGCACGACCCTCGCGGTGCTCGAGCCCGACGGGGCGCTCGCGTTCGAGATCGCGCCGACGTGGGTGCCCGGGCAGTACACCTGGCTGACCGGCTGCGGTCCGTGATCGACGCTGGTGGGGGCGTCGAGCAGGTGCCCGCGCTGCGCGATCGGCGGTAGGCTTCGCTCATGCTGCTCACCGGGGCGACGGAGCATGGCGTGTGGATGGACGTACACCTCTCGGACGCGCTCGAGACGCCCGACGAGCACTACGACGTCGTCCACATGCTGACGGATGCGGACTGGGACGCGCTTCTCGCCGTGTACCCGAGCCGGACGCCGCGATGGCGCGAGGCGCTCGCGTACGTGGTCGCCCAGGGCCCGAGCGGTCCCTCCCTGCGCGTGCTGCGCATCGCGATCCGCGACGAGGACCGCGACGTTGCGGTGCAGGCGGCGCTCTCGATGATCGATCTGTGCGATCTCGACGTCGACGTGAAGCTGGCGGACGAGGATCGCGACGCGATCCGGGCCGCCGCTCGGGACGCGACCGACGCGGTGCGCGACGATCTCCTGTCGTTCCTGGACGGCTGAACACCGTTCCGCCGGAAGTTACGCCCTCCCTCCGAAAGGCAGGACGGGCATGACCACCACCATCGATCAAGACAAGCTGGGCGCGTTCATCGGGAAGGTCGTCGGCGACGTGGGGGCGGCGATGAGCTCCGTGCTGGTGGTCCTCGGGGACCGGCTCGGCCTCTACCGCGCGATGGCGAAGACCGGACCCGTCACGCCCGAGCACCTCGCGCGCATCACCGAGACGAGCGAGCGCTACCTGCGCGAGTGGCTGAACGCGCAGGCCGCGGCGGGCTACGTGACCTACGACGCGGCGAGCGGGCAGTACACGTTGCCCGCGGAGCACGCCTTCGCATTGACCGAGAGCGACGGGCCGGCGTTCGTGCCCGGCATGTACCAGGTCGCCGCGGCGATGTGGGCCGCGGAGCCGCGCATCGCCGAGTGCTTCAGGACGGGGAGGGGCATCGCGTGGGGAGAGCATCACCCGTGTCTCTTCGAGGGCACCGAGCGATTCTTCCGATCGGGCTACGTCGGCAATCTCCTGTCGTCGTGGCTGCCGGCGCTCGACGGCGTCCAGGCGAAGCTCGAGGCGGGTGTCCGCGTGGCCGACGTGGGATGCGGGCACGGCGCCTCGACCATCCTGATGGCCAAGGCCTTCCCGCGCTCCCGCTTCTGGGGGTTCGACTCGCACCCGCATTCGATCGAGGTCGCGCGGAGGCGCGCGGCCGAAGCAGGCGTCGCCGACAGGGTCGTCTTCGACGTGGCCGGCTCCACCGACTATCCCGGCACGGGATACGGGCTGGTGGCGCACTTCGATTGTCTGCACGACATGGAGGATCCGGTCGGAGCCGCCGGCCACGTGCGCGAGACGCTGGCAGAAGACGGCGTCTGGATGATCGTCGAGCCCTTCGCCGGAGACCGCGCGGAGGACAACCACAACCCCGTCGGTCGCGTCTTCTACGCGGCTTCGACCATGCTCTGCGTGCCGCACTCGCTCTCGCACGAGGGGCCTGCGCTCGGAGCCCAAGCCGGCGAGGCACGGCTGCGCGACGTGGCGACCCGAGGCGGGTTCACGCGATTTCGCCGCGCGACCGAGACGCCCTTCAATCTCATCCTCGAAGCGCGCCCCTGATTCGGCTCACCGCGTGCGACGGGCGGGGCCGCGGTCGGTCACGGTGGGCGGCCCCTCGGGATGATAGGAGCAGAAGATCCCCGTCTTGACCGTGCGCCCGAGATGGCTGCCGAGCTCGGGGGCCTCGGAGGCGATGCGCTGGAGGGCCTCGACCACCCGCCGCCGCACGTTGATTCGGGCCTTCTCGGTTCCCGAGGCCACGCGGCGGGCCCGCCCGCCGAGGCCGAGGCCCGCGGACAGCTGATGCGCGATGGCGTCGAGCTCCTCGCGGAGCAGCGCCGCACGGTCGGATCGTCCGAGCTCCTCGGCCTCCTCGATCTCTGCGCGTAGCGCCTCGACCCGCGCCCGATATCGCGCCACCGCCGTGGCGTCGAGCGCTTCGCCCGCGTCACCCGCGTCGGCGACGTCGTCGCCGGCGCCGAGCAGGTCGAGGACGTGGATCTCTCTGCCCGGGTTGGCGACGAGCTGCTCGAGAATCCGCATCCCGCGGGAGTCCTTCAATCGGACCTCGCCACCGGAAGTGCGAATACACCAATAATCGCCCTCCCTCTCCATCTTCGGATGGAGAGCAGCGGGGGTCGTCGCCGACGCGCGATCGGCGGGACGCGGGGGCGAGTCATCGGCGTGCGGCGCGTGCCCGAGTCGCTCGATCTCCGCAGCGAGGCCCGGCATGCCGAGCTCGGTGGCGGTGCGCATCGCGCTCTCGAGCAGGGCGCTCGTGCGCGCGGCGTCGTCGCTCCGGCCCCGCTCGCGCAAGACCCGCGCGAGGCGCGCTTCGATCCTGGCTCGATGGGGTCGCGCGCCCATCGTCGCCGTCCGCGTGCGCGCGTCCTCCAGATGCGCGACGGCGTCGTCGAAGCGTCCGAGCAAGGCGCACAAGAGGCCCATCTGCTCGGTGATCGGGCCGTCGCAGACCATCGAGGCGATGCCCCAGACGTGGTTGCGTCGCGCGTGCGTTCGTAGGATCTCGAGCAGCGGCTCGGCGCTCGTGCGGTCGCCGCTCGCCACGCACGCCTCCGCGAGCCACGCCGCGGACACGCGCAGCCGCCAATCGTCGAGCTGCCCTCGCAGCTCCTCGAAGAGAGCGCGCGCTTGCGCGTCTCGTCCGGTGCGCGCCATGAGCGCGGCCTGCAGCGGCTTGACGTACCAACGGTCGACGGCGCTCGTCATCCCCTGCAGCAACGTCGACTCCACCGTCGCGAGCTCCGCCCAGCGCGTAGCGGTCACGAGCCGGCCGAGATGCTGCGCGGAGCGCGTGAGCGCCACGTTGGGGTCGTCGGTCTGCTCGGCGACGACGCGGGCCTCCGCCGCCAGCGCCTCGGCGTCGTCGAACCGTCCCTCCAGCGTCGCCCGCATCGCGCGCAACATCGGCACCGTCCACAGGTACGCGGGCAACGCGAGGGACCGGGCGACCTGCTCGTAGAGCGCGAGGTGCGCGTCGGCCGTGGCCACGTCGCCGTCGTCGAGGTGGTCGAAGACCAGGCGCAGATGGCCGCGCGCGAGACGCACGCGATCCCCGAGCACCGACGCGATCTCGACCAGCTCGCGGTTGATCGCGATGCGCTCGGCGGGCTGCGCGAAGTAGAGCAGCGCCGAGCCGGCCGACGTGAGCACCGCCATCCGCGTCGATGGGTCGCCCACGCGGTGCGCGAGCTCGATCGCCTCGCGTGCCATCGCCATCGGACCGGAGGGATCGTGCGCGGGCTGCAGCGCGGCCGCGAGACGCCCGAGAAGGCACGCACGAACCGCCGGGGCCGTCTCGTCCGTCGCGTCGAGCGCCTCCCGTAGCAGCGAGACGAGCACCGGATCGACGCGCGCGAACGTGATGATCTCGCCGGCGACGAGCGCTGCGCGCGCGAGCCCGGCGCCATCGCCGCGGGCGCGCGCGATCACGGCAGCCTTGGAGCACGCATCGCGGCCCCGCGTCGTCTCGCCGGCGCGGATGCAGACGCGTCCGAGCGCCAGCAGGACGTCGAGGCGCCGTGCGCCATCGTCCTCTGCGAGGTCGAGCGCCGACAACGCCCGCTCGAGCAGCGCGATGGCCTCCTCGTGGGCGTGCAGCTCGAGCGCATCCTCGGCGGCTCGCTGGGCGAGCACGAGCGCGCGATCGATTCCCGCAGCCGGTGCGGCCTCGAGGAAGTGGTGCGCGAGGCCCATCGTGCGCGCTCGAGGATCCGCCGATTCGCGTCGTTCGAGCGCCTCGCCGATCGCGAGGTGAATGGCGGCCCGCCGGCTGGCGGGTAGCTGCGCGTACACGGCGTCGCGCAAGAGCACGTGCGTGAACCGGAAGCGCTCGGCCCCGCCGTGCGCCAGCACGTCTGCGGTCACGGCAGGCGCGAGCCGCTCGAGAGCGACCTCGACGGACACTCCGGCGGCCATGCAGAGGAGCGGGAGGTCCACGTCGCGTCCGAGGGCAGCCGCGCTCTCGAGGAGCGTGCGCGTCGCCGCGGGTAGGAGCGCGAGCCGCTGGCGGAGGACGTCGTGGACTCCGTGCGGGACCGTCAACGCGTCGGGCAGCGCGCCCCGCGTCTCGAGCAAACGCAACATCTCCACAACGAACAGCGGGTTGCCCTCCGTCGCCTCGTAGACGCGCTCCGACCATCGCGCAGCCGTCGCCGCGCCCGCGTGTGCCGTCACGACCTCGCTCACCTCGGCGGCTCCGAGCCGCGCGAGACCCAAGCACCGGCCCGCATCGCGTCGTGCGCGTGCCAGCAGATCGCTGGCCTCCGGCGACAGCCGTGCTTCGACGTCGCGGTACGTTCCGAGCAACGCCACGCCCGACCTGCGCAACCCGGACGCCACGAACGCGAGCAGCTCCAGCGACGGCAGATCGGCGGCGTGCAGGTCGTCGAGCACGAGCGCGACGGGTCTCTCGGCCGACATACAGCGCAAGAAACGCAATACGGCATCGAAGAGTCGAAACCGTGCGCGTGCGCCAGCCAGGGGCGGCGGCCGCTCGGTCTGCCCGAGACGCTCCGTGATCTCGGGCACGAGCTCGGCGACCGGCAAGAGGCCTGGCTTGCCGCCGAGCGCGCCGTCGGGGCAAGCATCGAGCGCGTCCCGCAGGACCTCGATCCACGGCCAGAACGGAGGCGCTCCGCCGGCTTCCCAGGCGCGCCCCCAGCAGACGACGAAACGCTCGTGGCCCGCGTGATCGGCGAACGCGCGCGCGAGCGTCGACTTGCCGATGCCCGGCTCTCCGTGCACGAGGACCATCCCGCCGCGCCCGCCGGCAGCGTCGGAGAGCAGCTGCCGCAGGGCGACCAGCTCGTCGTCGCGCCCGACGACGCTCCCGGTGCCGAGTAGCGGGGCCACGCCGCCCGATCCTACACGGGATGGTGTGGACCGACGCGGGCGCGCGAAGTCGCAACGTGCCCGAGCGACACCGAAGTGGTGCCCGGTCTCAGCGACGCGCTCGGGTCAGCACGGGATGCAGACGACGCCGCCGTCGACGTAGTGGATGTCGTAGAGGCCGTTGTCGCACATCGGCCGGCACTCCCACGTCGAGGTCTCGTAGACGAACGTCGGCGCGAGCCCGAACCCACAGGTGATCGACGGGCGCGGCGCACACACGGTCGCGAAGCCGAAGATGGCGCCGTAGTGGATGAACAGCTCGCACGGCGGCGAGCACGCCCACGCGGAGCCCACCCACTCGGGGCTCGTTCCCGCGGGGCAATCGCCCGGCGGCGCGACGCACGCGAAGCTGCCCGGAGCGGTCTCCACCGCGACCGAGGTCCGGTCGCACGCGATCGGAGGAGCAGGCTCGCACGTCATCGGCATCATCGGCCCGTTGTCGCCCGGCGCGATGTAGCTGCCCGCGGCCTCGGTCATGGGCGGACGACGCCGGAACACGGGGCTTCCGCCGCCGGGGCACAGCGGCGGCCTGCACGCCGCATCCGATCCGCACGACGGGTCCGCGCAGTCCGCGAGCCCGTCGCAATCGTCGTCCCCCCCGTTCGAGCAGGACTCGACGGGCTGGCAGCCACCCGGGCACGCGGCGGCCGGATCGGCCAGACAGCTGGGATCGTCGCAGTTGCGCAGCCCGTTGCAGTCGTTGTCGTCTGCGTCGTGACAACGCGCGCCCGTCTCCGCGCCGCGCCCGTCGGGCGTGCACGTCGGCGGCGGAGGCGCGCACGCAGCATCGCCCACGCACTCCGCGTCGTCACAATCGATGGCTCCGTCGCAGTCGTCGTCGGTCCCGCCGGTGCAGGTGGTCTCGGTCGGCTGACAACCACCCGGGCACGCGGCGGCCGTGTCGAGCAGGCAGCTCGGGTCGTCGCAGTCGCGCAAGCCGTCGCAGTCGCTGTCGCGCCCGTCGTGGCAACGCGCGCCCATCTCCTGGCCGAGCCCATCCGAGATGCAGATCCCGTCGGCCTCGTCGGACGTCCCGTCGCAGTCGTCGTCGATCCCGTTCTCGATGATCTCGACGTGCGGCAGGACCGAGCCCGTGCACGCTCCCCAACTCGGGAACTCGCCGTTCGGCACGCAGTCCTGGAGGCCCGAGCGACACGGCCCGACTCCGTGGGTGCCCGGCGGCCCGAGGTAACACGACTGCTGGGTGCCGACGGTGCAGCCGCAGCCTTCGTCGACCTCGCCATCGGCGTCGTCGTCGGATCCGTTGCCACAGAGATCCGCGCGCACCGTCGTCATCGGCGCGGCCGGCGGCGCGGTCGGCGGCTCGCTCGGTGATGCCGGCGGCGTGCTCGGCGCGCTCGGCGTCGCAGGCGGCGCGGTCGGCGTCGCGCTCGGCGTCGTCGCCGTGGACGGGGCGCCGTGCTCTCCTTCGGCGCCGCTGATCTGCGCAGCACATCCCGCGAGCCCGACCGCGAGCGCGACCACCACGAGCGACGGCGAGACGCGACGACGACTGTCCATGACCAGGGTGCAATCAGCGCCCGTACCACCGAGATTCTGCAGGGAATCCGCTTGCTGGGGTCATCTATCCCCCGGGCGCTGCCCACTCGCGCCGAGACGCTGGGGCATGTCGTCTCCGGCTTGCCCACGTCCTGGCCGGCGCCCCGCGCGACCCCGCGAGCCACTACCATCGCGCCGATGTCGGCTCTGCCGCGGCGCGCGTTCTTCGGTCTGCGACTCGCCTCGGGAAGGCGCGCGTTCTCGAGGGAGGGCGCTCACGTCGCTGCCGCGCTCGTCGGCTCCGCTGCCGCACGGGCGGGGATCGTCGCCGGCGACGTCGTCGCCCGCGTCGGCGACGTCGTGATCGACTCGGCGAGCGCCTGGGCGGAGGCGTCGCGACGCGCGGGCGCGCACGAGGCGGTCGAGGTCGAGATCCTGCGCGGAGCTGCGCGTCGCGTCGTCGAGATCGCCGCGTCTCCGTGGCCACACGAGACGCTGGACGGCGCGAGCGTCGAGCACGGTCACGTCGTGGTGCGCGGAGCGCGCCTGCGCACGATCGTGACGACGCCCGACGTCGCATCGCGCGCACCCACCGGGCGCAGCCCTGCGGTCCTCTATCTCCAGGGGATCTCGTGCGACTCGATCGAGCTGCCGCCGTCCACGCCCACGCCCGTACGAAGGCTCGTGCACGGCCTCGGCGCCTCGGGCTTCGTCACGATGCGCGTCGAGAAGCGGGGCGTCGGCGACAGCGAAGGAGGCGTGCCCACGAGGGTCGACTTCGAGACCGAGCTCGACGGGTTTCGCGCCGCGCTCGCCGCGCTCCGTGCGCGCGACGACGTCGAGGCCGACGCGGTGTTCCTGTTCGGCCACAGCGTCGGGGCCAGCGTCGCGCCGCTGCTCGGGTGCGAGACGCCCGTGCGCGGCGTGGTCGTCTTCGGCGCGACGGCCGTCCCGTGGCTCGACGAGCTCGAGCGCACGACGCGCCGCCAGCTGGCGTTGCGCGAGGTCGCGGCGGAGGACGTCGAACGGGTCGTCGCGCTCCAGCGCGCATCGCTCGCACGCGATCCCGACGCGACGATGATCCTGGGACGCACGGCCGCCTATCACCGACAGCTCGGGCGCGTGGACTTGGCCGCGGCGTGGAGATCGCTCGCCGCTCCCACGCTCGTGCTCGCCGGCGAGCACGACTGGGTCGTCGCCGAGGACGAGGCCAGAGAGGTGGCGGACCTGGCGCGTGCA
>JADZFZ010000180.1 GCA_020854145.1 Deltaproteobacteria bacterium
CATCTGGCGGCACTCGCGGACCCACCGTCCCGTCCCGTGCTGGACGCAGCTCCGGTATGCCTCGCGCGCTCCGCTGCGGTTGCCGAGCGCGTCGCGCGCCGCGCCGAGCACGATCCATCCTTGCGCGTTTTGCTGGTTGGCTTGCACCGCCCGCTCGGCCAGCTGGGCCGCCTCGCGGTTGCGTCCGCGGTTGAGGTGGATGAACGCGAGCGCCGAGAGCGCCGCGTCGCCGGCGGGGTTGATCGTGATGGCGCGCTCGTACGCGGCGATCGCCTCGCGGCTGCGTCCGCGTCGGGCGTGACCGTCGCCCTCGGCGAGCGCGGTCTCGTACGTCTGCGGCGCGCCCGCTGCCGGCGTGGCGGCAGCGGCCGTCGCCGCGGCCGGGGCCGCGGGTGGCGCGGCGGCGGTCGGGGCTGCGGGTGGAGTCGTCGCGGGTGCCGTCGCCGTCGCGGCTGCCGCGGGCTCGGTCGGTGCCGCGGCCGGCTCCGTCGGTGTGGCGGTCGCGGTCGCAGGGGGCTCCGCGGGCGCCGACGGTGCCGGGGTCGTCGCCGCGGCGGGGTCGCCGGGAGCCGCGGGGGCGGGCTCGGTCGGCGCCGTCGGTGTCGCTGCGGCGCTGGGCTCGGTCGGTGCCGGGGCAGTCGGCTCGCCTGCGGGCGTCGTCGGTGCCGTCGCCGCAGGTGGATCCGCAGCCTGCGTCGTCGGCGTCGCGGGTGGCGTCGTCGGGCGCGGTCGAGCCGTGCCGACGGCCTTGCTCGCGGCCGCGAGCGCGGCGCGTTCGTCGAGCTTGCCATCGAGGCTCGCTTCGCCCGGGTCCATCACCATCTTCCAGTACCCGAACACTCCGAACGCGGCGAGCGCGACCCCGACGATGCCGAGGGTCACCCACTTGCCCGGGTGGCTGGGCCCGGACTTCTCCGCCTGGAGGTCCGAGAAGTCGTCGACGATGGCCTGGCCCTGCTCGCCCGACGCGGTGAAGAAGCTCGCCTCGTGCGGGTCGCTCACGCGCTCCATCCGAGGGTTCGACCGCGACGAGCGACCGGCGGCGTCCGTCGCGGCCGCCATCTGCGGGTTCGACCGGCTCGGCGACGAACGCGCGGACACATCCGTCGCGGCAGGCATCGCGGGGTTCGAGCGGCCCGGGCTCGAGCCCTTCTTCCAGTCGTCTCCGGAGCGCTTCCAGTCGTCTCCCGACTTCTTGGCGTCTTTGCCGTGTTTGCCTTTGCGCTCCTCGCGCGCCGGAGGGCTCGCAGGGGCGCCGGCCGGCGCCGTCACGGCCGGAGCCTGCATCTCGGCCGTCATGCTGCCGAGCGCTGCGGCGGAGGTGACCGTGGCGACCGACGGGACCTGCGGTGCGGGCTCCGACTTCGCGGCGGGCATCGCGGGCGTGACGACCAGCGTCTTGACCGATGGCCGCCCCATCAACGGGTCTTCGGTCTGTGAGGTGGACGGCGGGGGAGGGGGCTCGCTCGGCGAGGGTGCCGAAACCGGCTCGGCGGCGGGCGACGTGGCGGCGGCCGTGCTGGGCGCGACCGGCGCGGTGCTCGTCGGCTCGCCGACGTTCAGCATGGGCGACGCGACCACGGCGGCGTCGGTGGCCCGACGTCCGACCGCCTGCGACTGCGATGGCTCGTCGTGTGGCGATGCGACCGGGGGCTCGATGAGCAGGGCGGCTGCCGCAGCGGCCGTGGCCTCCGCAGAGCCCGGCACGACGGCGGTGGGGTCGTCCGGACCGAGGCCCGAGAGCGTCTGCTTCAACCCGGCCGGGAGCATTCCCCGCCCCGACTGCCCCTTGCTCGGGAACTGGATGACGTTGCTCGGCTCGACCGACGGGGCCGGCTCGATCGACGGGCTCGGCTCGATCGAGAGGGACTCCTGAGGGAACGAGTCGCGCGAGAGCGAGTGCGACAGCGAGTCTCGTCGCGTGCCTCGTTTCTGACCCATCTTCCGTGTCATCCGTCGCTCCTTACCCGTCTCGTCTTGTATCTCGTCGGCTGCGATCGTCGAGCCAACCAGCTTGCCATCGATGCTCGGGCGCAACCCATCCGGGAGGGTGCGCGCCCGCTCGGGTCTGACCCCGGCCTCCGTGCGCTCCGTGGCTCCACGGTCGGGGTCGGCCCCAGTGTTGTTCGAATCCAACGCACGCGGTTCGTCTCTCGAATCCTGTGCAGACGGCGTGCCGCCCTCCGAGACTGCGCCGTTCTCGTTCGAGAGGCGCGCTTCGACCCGTGTCTGCCCGTCGCGGCCGTGCAGATCCGAAACGGTCGGCTGCATCACCCGCGGCAGCGGAGGCGGCTCGATGGTGCGCGCGGGCTCCAGCGCCGGCTCCGCGAGGGTGCCGACGACCGCCACCCCCCGTTCGGGCGTCGGGACCGACAGCGGGATCATATCGCCGGTCACGCCGAGCACGCCGTCGGGGTCGACGCCCGTCGCGTCCGCGAGGTCGAGCGGGCCAGGCGCGGCGAACGGGCCGCTGCTCCGCCGGGGGGCTTCGCGTCTGCCCGTGTCCAGCACCAACCCTTCGAAGAAGAGCTTCGCGATCGTGGACAACGTCTCGAGGTCGTCGCCGGCGACGTCGTCGAGCACGGCGCGCAGCGACCGCCGACCGTCGATCGCACGAAGCACTGCGTTGATCTCGTCGGGGATCTCGGCGAGCCGATCGCGCAGCTGCGCGTCGTCGACGTCGAGGATGTGATCGAGCGGAGGGATCTGCTCGAGCAGCCGTCCCCACTCGTCGATCCGTCGCATGCCCTCCATGAGCAGCGCCTGCGACGGCGTGTGGATGCTCGGCTCGCGCGCGACCGGGCGCAGGTGCAGCTCGAACCGGCCTTCGGTCCACAGCAGCAGCCGATAGAACGCGCGGTCGCCGCGCAGCCGTCCGATCTCCGCGTCCACGATCGCGCCGTCCCGGAACCAGATGCCGCCCCGTTGCCCTCCCGACCGAAGCTCGAGCACGCCCGTCTTGCGCGAGATGTCGATCGTCTGGACCAGGTCGACCGTGCCCATGTCCTCGAGCGATCCCGAGAACTGCGTCCGGGACGAGCGGCCTTCGAGGCCTTCGCGCTCGCGGCGTGCGAGCAGCACCCGCACGCGCGTGATGATCTCGCGCAGGAAGATCGGCTTCGTGAGGTAGTCGTCCACGCCGAGCTCGAGCCCGGTGATCTTGCTTTCGACGCTCGGGTCGCTGGACAGGAAGATGAACGGGATGGGCGCGGTGTCGGGGTTGCCCTTCAGCTGCTGGACGAGCTCGAAGCCGTCGTGATCGCCGAGCTTCGTGTCCGAGATGACGAGGTCGGGCGCGACGGTGTCGACCAGCGCGAGCGCCTCGGGGAGCTCGCTGGCGGTCGACACCGTGAACCCCGCGTTCCGAAGGCTGGCGCCCAGCAGCTTGAGGCTGCCGGGATCGGCATCGACGAGCAGGAGCCGCTGCTTGGCCAACCGTCCTCTGCGGTCGCGTGCTCGCCGGACAGAGCATCGGGAGCAAGCGATGAGCCCGAAGAGTGTGGGAAGGCGGGCTCGTGAGTGTCAAGACGTGTGGCTGGCGCCCGGTCACATCGCCGCTCGCGGCATCCTGTTGACCGTGCGTCACCGCGCGAACTATCGTCGCCGACCGATGAGACCGGCACACCGCAGAAAGACGCTCGTCGGGACGGTCGCGCTCTCAGGCGCGCTCTCGGCTCTCGTGCTGTTGGTCGTCGCCCCGTCGTGCGGGGACGACAAGACCGCGGTGGAGCGACTTCGGCCGACCGCCGGTCGTCTCGAAGGCGACGTGGACGTCGAGATCGTCGGCCGGAACTTCCGGCAGGACATCGGCTACACGGTCTACTTCGGGGTGCGACGCGCGAAGCAGGTCATCATCCGCGACGACAGCAC